>NC_019703.1:257500-417500 GCF_000317045.1 Geitlerinema sp. PCC 7407 | reverse complement strand
GTCGCCAAATCACGCTGCCTAAAGAGACCCCTGAGCGCTCTTGGGGCTGGTGGAAGATTCGCCAGCGCATTGTGCGCTCTCAGGTGCAGTGGCTCAGCAGCCCCGAGGGGCCACTGGTGAGTTCTATGGTTTTGGGTAGTCGGGCAGTGGATTTGCCGTACGACATTCGGGACCAGTTTGCGAAGGTGGGATTGGCCCACGTGCTGGCAGCTTCTGGCTTTCAGGTGTCTTTGCTGCTGGGCTGGGTGCTGATTTTGACGCGGCGGCTCAGGCCCAGGGTGCAGTTCGTCGCGGGTGCAGCAATGTTGTTGGCCTATGTGGGGCTGACCGGCATCCAGCCGTCGGTGGCTCGCGCGGCGCTCATGGGCGCTGGAGCTTTGGTGGCGCTGGTTTTGGGACGCAAAACCAAATCTTTGGGAACGCTGCTGATGGCGGCGACGGTGCTGCTGCTGTTCCAGCCGATTTGGGTGTGGGATCTGGGTTTTCAGCTGAGCTTCTTGGCGACGCTGGGGCTGCTGGTGACGGTGCCGCCTTTGGTGAAGCGACTGGATTGGCTGCCGCCCGCGATCGCCTCGATTTTGGCAGTGCCGGTCGCAGCCTATATTTGGACGATTCCGCTGCAGCTGTACGAATTTGGGGTGGTTTCGCCCTATAGCGTGCTGGTGAATGTGCTGGTCAGCCCGCTGGTGGCGGTGGTGAGCACGGTGGGCATTGTGAGTGCGGCGGTGGCGTTGGCGATTCCGGCAGCGGGAGGCGCGATCGCCGGCCTCACCCATTACCCGATTCAGTGGCTGCTGGGGCTGGTGAAATTTTTTGGGGAGATGCCAGGGTCTGCCTGGGCAACGGGACAAATTGGGCTGGTGCAGCTAGCGCTTTTGTACGGCCTGATTGGCGTAGTGTGGCTGTGGCCCTGGTGGCGCAAGCGATGGGCTTTGGCTGCGATCGCGGCGATCGCGGCAGTTTTTATTCCCATCTGGCAGCTTCAGCAGCAGCTGGTCCAGGTGACGGTGCTGGCCTCAGGGCGATATCCGGTGATGGTGATTCAAGATCAAGGCAAAGTGGCCCTGATCAATAGCGGGGATGACGACACGGCGCGCTTTACGGTGTTGCCCTTTTTGCAGCAAAACGGCATTAATCAGATCGACTGGGCGATCGCCACTGATCCTCAGGCCATGGGCGAAGGCTGGAGCCAGGTCAATCAGTTTGTGGCGATCAAGCAGCTCTACAGCGGCGCTAAACCCGCAGCACCCTCGTCTCCAAGCTCCGGAACTCTCGCAAACGTTCGGGTTGTGACGCCCGGCAGCAACATTCAAATGAACTCCGCTACGATGCAGCTACTCCAGGCCAGCCCTACGGTGTGGCAGCTGCGGTTCGCGGATCGGCGGTGGCTCCTGCTGGGAGATTTGCGCCAGACCGAGCAGGCGCGCATCTTGGAGCAGGGCCGATCTGCGACACCAGTGGAAGTGTTGTGGTGGTCTGGGCGCGAACTGGCGCCTAGCTTGCTCACGCAGCTGCGCCCGAAGCTGGCGATCGCCTCTAGCAATGTGCTCTCGGACTACACGATCGCCCAGCTCCAAAACAGCAATATTCCGTTCTTTTGGACGGGACGAGACGGTGCGCTGCAATGGACGCCCCAGGCCGGTTTTGCGGGCCGCGCCGAGAGCGACAGCGTCGAGGCGTCTGCGCTTTAAAACCAAAAACAGTTTGCCGCAGGGACTTGGTGAAACTCCCCAGGGGCGTTACAATGGCGATCGCTTCCTGTCGTAGGAAGCCGGTTGCCTCTATGTGAGACAGCCCAACTGAAGAGCGGAGCCTCCTGTTGGAGAGGTGGCAGAGTGGTTGAATGCGGCGGTCTCGAAAACCGCTTCAGGTGCAAGCCTGACGAGGGTTCGAATCCCTCCCTCTCCGTTCTCAAAGATTTAATAGACCTTGGAAGTCTGGAAGCCTCGGCTTTCAGGTGTTTTTGGCGATCGCGCTTTTCGGGGCGATCGCCATACTCCTCAGGTTCCATCCCCTCAAGATCGAGCGTCTTCCAAAGGCACCTCGACCCAAACGCCGCGCCGGTGGGACTCATGGACCAAGTCCATGATCAGCTGGGAATAGAGTCCCTCTTGGAGCGTGGGCGCGACCGGCTGCCCTTGGTCCATGCTCTGAACCCAGCGATCGAGAATGCGCACAAAGGGCGCAATGCGCCCATCGGGATAGGTCGTCTCAAAGGCGATCGCCGCCGGAATTTCGACCTCCGTCAAAGGCTCTCCCGCAGCGGCCTGCCACAGGCGGAAGCCATGGACATAGTCTTTTTGGTTATCGCTGCCCAAGATCAGCGTGCCGCGATCGCCATACACCTCCACCCAGTGACCGCGCCCCTGATAGGTCACCGAGCTCAAAGACACCTGGCAGGGCGTACCGTCCAGCAGTTCCAGGGACAGCGCACAGGTATCATCCGCGTCCACCGCCTTCATTTCTCCAGACACCGGATCCGGGCGCGCCGGAATCGCCGTGTACAGCCGCCCCGACAAGCGCCGAATCGGCCCAAACAGCCAGCGCACATAGTCAAACACGTGGGAGCCCGTCGCCCCCAACATGCCACCGCCCTGGTCTTGGCGAGAATACCAGTTCCAGGGTCGCTGGGCATCGGCGCGTCCCGGCACCAGCCAGTCAATCTTGATCAGGCGCGGGGTACCGACGACTCCCGCTTGGAGCAGAGCATGAAAATGCTGCCACGCCGGCACGCACCGAAACTCAAAATCCAGCGCAGTCGCTAGGCCCTTTTTTTGCGCCAAATCCCGCAGCCAGCGAGCCTCTTCGGCCCGCAGGGTGGTGGGCTTTTCGAGCAGCAGATGCTTGCCCGCCTCTAGGACGGTGCGGGCCATCTCGTAGTGCAAAAACGGCGGCGTGGAAATGCACACGCCCATCACCTCCGGCAACGCCACAATTTCATCGAGGCGATCGCTGGCGTAGGGAATCTCATATTTAGACGCGATCGCCTTCGCCTTGGCCAAATCGCGATGATAAATTGCCACCGGCTGCGTCCTCGGATGAGCCTGTAATCCAGGAATGTGAACTTTTTCACCAAAGCCTGTCCCGACCACTGCGACGCCGATAGACTGGCTAGTGACAATCGGTTCCGGGGTTGATTCCTGCGACAAAAACGCCATGAATTCCAGACTCCTATGGGCAACGGAGTGACATTTCGGTAACCATCCTACCGCTGAGCAGTCTCGAGTCGCAGTGAGATCGCATGAGATTCGCCGGTTGCTTTGAGAAGCAATATTTCAGACAGTCACGCTGATGCTAGTCGCGGGGCAATCCGTGGGAATACTGGTCTGAAGATAGGGAGAATTTTTTAGATATGGCAGCTAGCGACGATTTTAAGCAGCAAATTCGAGACGGCAATCTCTCCGACGCTCTCAAACTGGCTCTTAGCGAAGCGATTCATCTTGAAATTACCACCTGGGTTTCGAGCCCCGAACAGGGCGATCGCGCCGCGATGCCTGGCTCCCGCATGCGGACCCGCATTAACGTCGTAGATGGCGACATCGAAAATGAAATTGGCAGTCAGTTTTTAGAGCAGGGTCCCTATCAAGAACTCCGCGACTTTCATCTCGGTTGGGTTCAAGAAAGTCGCGCAATTTTGCAAGAAAATCTAGAAAGCTTACAGGAAATTTTTGGCACCCTGACCTATTCGCTTCAGCAGCTACAGCGGGCCGAAGAGAATCGGCCGCTGCTAGAGCCTCAAGCTCAAAATGGCGCTTTGCCAGCAACCCCGATCGCTGACCCCATCAATGGATGGAATAGCTAGTTGAGAGGTTTGATGAACCTTTCAGGGATTTATTTTTGAGCGCGGGGCGCTTTATCTACTGACTCAACCGAGGGATCGTCATGGCGAAAAGCGACGACTTCAAACAAGAATTAAGATCTGGCAATCTAAGCGATGCAATTAAGATTGCTTTTGGGGAAGCGATCGAATTAGAAATTACGACCTGGGTGGCAACCAGCGAGCAAATGGGGCTGGCGCCGGAAGAGAGCGGCCAAGCACGGCCCGGTCACCGGATGCGCACCCGCATCAATTTGGTGGATGGCGATATTGAAAATGAGGTCGGGAGTCAGTTTTTGGGCAACAGCCGGTATGCGGCGCTCAAGAATTTTCACCTAAATCAGGTGCAGGAAGGCCGAGAGATTATTCGCCAAAATTTGGCGAGTCTGCGCACGCTGTTTGGCATGCTGGTCGAGATGGCCCAGCCAGATTTTGATGCAGCGGTTTGGCGCGATCGCCTGGAGAGTCGCGATCGCCCCCGACGACCGATGCCTCAGTTTGGGACCAGTCCCTCGCCCAACCTCCCTGAAATTCCAGGTGGGGCACCCTTGCAGACACCTTGGCAGCCAGAGGCCATCGTTCAAGCGGCCACCCCTGCCAGCCCGACGCTCAGCCCCCTGAGTCCCGAACCACCCAGGATTATTGACGACTTTGATCCCAGTCTGTTTGAGACAGCGCAGCTCGAAGGCCCGCCGGTGACGTCCCTGGACGCGGCGGATCTAGAGGCAGGCGGCTGGACAACCGAGGCGATCGCGGCGGCAGCGATCGGCGGCGCTGGGGTCGCGCTGGGGGCAGAGGTCCTCGGCGACGCCATTCTGTCTCCTCCTGACGCGGCCAGCAGCAACGGGAACGCGCTGGAGCCCTTCGAAGGCGATCGCGCGCCCGAAGCCTCCGCCGATCTACTCGGAGACCTAGATTTAGCAGACGAGGCCCTTGAGGAAACCGCTGCACCAGCGGCTCTGTGGGATAACCAGATTCCCGCCGACGAAGGCCTGCCCGCCGAAAGCTTCTTGTCAGAGCTCGAGCTGCCCGCACCCGAAGAGGCCCCAGGCAGCACAGAGCAGACTGGCGAAGCGCCCGACCTCCTGCTGGGCGATCTCGCAGAAGAAGCCCCCCTGGACTTCGAGGAGCCCGATCTGAGCTGGGACGAGGCAGCCCAGCCCGAGGGGTCTGCGGCTGGCCTCGCAGCAGAACTATCGGCCCCTGACCTCGCAGCAGAATTCGCAGATATCAAGCTTGAAGAAGCAGAACTCGAAGAACCGGGCCTCGAAGAAGCAGAGCTTGAAGGGCTAGACCTTCCAGACCTCGACCCCTTTGCCAGCGCCGAGGTCTTAGAGGAAGAACCTCTGAGCGAGGGCGCCGAGGAGCCCTTTGCGGGCCTCGAAGACTTTTATTCTCTCGAGGAGCCTGAGGACGCGGAGCCAGTTCCAGCGATCGACGCGATCGAAGAACTCGAGGAGGAAGAGGTCTCCGAAGACAGCGTCATGGCTGACCTCAGCGCCATTGGGAGCCCGGCTCCGGCCGCCATCGGCGACCCGTGGAGCAGCGACGAAGACGAAGCCTTCGATGAGCTGCAAGAAGAAGAAGTCTCCGACGCTGACATCATGGCATCCCTAGAAGCCATAGGAGCCGAAGAAGAAACTGTGCCGTCCTTCTCGGATTCAGAGAGCGCCTCGGTGCCGCAGAGGTTTGTTGAGGAAGAGCTAGAAGATCCCTGGAGCAACCTGGACTCAACGGCCAGCGCCGCAAACGAAGAGGCCAACTTAGGGGATGCCGATTTGGCGACTTCTCTGTGGGAAGAGCCCGAAATGCCAGAAACCAGCTATCCCCCAGTGCCGGAGGCCTACGAGCAGCTCAATGGCGACGAAACGGCCATCTTGGACAACATTTTTGGGGATGTTCCGCTGACGACCGAGGAAAGCGGCGAGACAGGGGAGGCTGAGGAAGGGAGCGATCGCGACTTCGAGCCAGACGCGCTGTTTACCGACACGCTGCCCGAGTTCTCAGCCCCTGCCCTAGAGCTGTCAGAGCCGGTGGAGACACTGCCATCCGATACGCCGGACTTTTTCGCAGATCTCAACACTAGTTCTGCCGAAGATTTGGGAATGCCCGAGTCAGCAGCCCCTGAGAGCCTCGACGAAAGCTTCTCACAGAGCCTCGACGAAGCTGCAATCGAGGACTTCGCCCAGCAGGCGTCTGACGAAAACGTCCTAGATGAGGAGGTTTTTGACGCCGCAGCGTTTGACGAGAGTGCTTTTGACGCCAGCGTCTTTGGGGACGATGCCTTTGGCGAATCAGACGCAGCTCCAGAGCTAGAGTCTCTAGAGGATCTCGACCTAGGCATGCCAACGGCAGCGCCTGAGTTTGACCGTGATGAGATGGCCTTTGAGGGGCTCGAAGATCTCGATCTGGAAACGCCAGCGACAGCGCCCTCTGATCTGATCGGCTTCGAGGAAGACGAGATGGCCTTTGAGGGGCTCGAAGATCTCGATCTGGAAACGCCAGCATCAGCGCCTCCTGAGTTGGGGAGTCCCGATGAAGATGAGGCGATCGCCGCTCTATTTGACGAGAACCTGATGGCCGATGCAGCTCCCGCAGAAGACCGGGCGATCGGCGAGGATCTCGATCCGCTGGCATCGCTGTTTGCCAACGACACCGGATCGGAGGACGCAGACAATGCGCTCCTTGACTGGGGCAACACCGAGAGTCTAGAAAGCGACCCCTTCGCCGACAATGATCCCTTTGCCGAGGAAGAGGACCCCTTCGCCGACTTTACGCCCATTGAGCCTGACCCACCCTCCAATCCGTAGGGTTGGTTTTCTTCGGTTGGATAGCGCTTTGAGCACAGTCTGAGAGGGCCTGCAAGGCTTTTTATGTTGGGGCGATCGCCGTTTTTTGGGCGACTGCAATTCCCAAATTGAGCCTTTGCAGGCCTTTGCTTTCTCAAATCTTTAACCTGCGCTGCACAGCGGCAAAAATTGCTGTACACTCCCATCAACCCATTGGCAGCGCGCACCCTCGCGCGATCGCCCCCAGGCCGCCAGGAGAAACAGAGCCGTGACCAACCGTCGTCCCAACAGCCGTTCTACCAGTCGCCCCGCCCAAAAACCCGTTGGCACCCGGCCCGCGACGCCTGTCGAGCCACCGGGCAAGCAGCCAGAAGACCGCCTGCGCCAGTTTCTGACTTCCCTCGGCGACGTCCTCAAAGACTTCACCGCCCTAGAAGTCAACACCATGGTGGTTTCTCAAATCACTGGCAACAAATTCAATCCCTTTGAGGCTTACCGGCACCTCTACTTCCTGCAAGAGTCGTTCTTCGAAGAGAGCCAAGTCCCCGAAGAGCTGCGCCAGCGCTATCGATCGCTGCACGAGAAACTGGTGATTGAGTACACCTCGTGGGTCAGCCACGGCCAGAGCCAGACTCTCCCCAATCCAGACGACCCGCGCGACGCCGAGCAGCTCGAAGCGGCATTTTATAATGCCCAGTTTTTGCGCTCTCTGCGGAAGCTCAAAGAGCTCAAAGCTGTTATTGATTTGCAATTCCAGGAATATCAGGCGACGCCGAATTCCCGCGCCAAGTCTCTTTTTACGGTTGACTTTGAGGATGAGCTGGCCAAAAACGACATGATTTATGCGCAGACGGTCATCCAGCTCGATGGCGACGTGATCAATCGCTATCACGAAAAGGTCTTTGACCACGAGCACCGGGACGTGATTTTGCAGATCCACAACGAAGGGGTCATGGCCGGCGAAAAGCAGTGGCGCGGTCTGCTCGGCTTCATGGTGGACCTGCTCCACAACTTGGTGGGCGGTGGACGACGAGCCACCGAAAAGCGACTGCCCTGGAACTCCTAGGGGCCGCTTATGGTTGCCGACGCGCCGACTGCTGCTGACGACCTTGCCCCCGCTAGCCCGCTAAGCCTGATTGCAGCCTGCATCCGGTGTGAGGAGGGGCAGTTTATGTTTGATCTAGATGCCGAAGCGGTGGCGCGCATCCAGAACGCGATCGCCCAGCAGGAGACGCTGCTACTCTCGCGAGAGCGCATTGCCCAGCTTCGACAGAGCGCGATCTGGGACGATCGCGATCGCCAGTTTTTGCAGTCGGGGCTGACATTTTGCACCTGCTACCCCGTCCAGCGGCGATCGCAGGCGACCCGTGGCTGCCCACCGACGGCCGCCGGACTCCCCCGCACCATCGTCCTGCGCACCGTCCTCAGCCTCGACGGCGACATCTTGAACCAGGTTCGCAGCGACTATTTGGCCCATCCGGACTGCTGCGCGATCGCCACCGCCCACTATTGGCTGGTCGCTCAGCTCACCGATCAGCTCGACATCAGCCTCAGCCAGTACCTCGAAAGCCGCGTCGGCAGGCCGCTGCGGCTGCTGCCCTGGACTCCCGTCGTCTACAGCGTCTTGCACCAAGGCCAGCTGTTCACCCTGGAGGCGTTTGGGGCCTGGGCGTCCCAGGCGTTTCTGGAGCTGGGATTTTCGTGGGTACTCCAAGTCGGCTTGCAGTGGCTGATCACCGGTCTCCTCAGCCTCGCTGGCTACCTTGCCCTTCGCCAGACCCTTTCGCCCAGCCCCGCTCTTCGTAAAATTGCGAGTCAACTATTAGGGCGATTTATCCCCTAAGGGTTAGAAAATTTAACCTCCAAATCTAACCTAATAACTAGCGCTAAAGATGATTTTTTGAGAACTTTGTGCTAACGTTAGAGACTGGAATAGGATGCTCCATGCAGTGCTGAAATCTACGAAGTGCAGCAGTAGTGAGAGCAAAAGTCTACCGACTTCAAAGCATTTGAAAAACCTAATTATGGCTAGAGGTGAGATGAACCAGCAGGTTATTCACCCGATGGTGAAGTTTCAGCGTCAAGTACGCTCACTTGTTGAGTCTAAAATTGTTCGGCCCTCCGACAGCATCTGGAAAATTGCCCTTCTCTACGGCGATGAATGGTCCTACTGGAAGCGCGAATTAGAAGAGTTTGAGTTTTCTATGCAAGATCCCATCAGCGACCTCCTAGCAGTTGAAAGCTGGGAAGAAGAAGAGTAGTTGTCGATCTTCCTTCTGATAATCAATCTCTGCAATTGTTGGATTCTGATTTGACATAAAAGACCAGGCGAAAATCTTTTTTAATCAATTCCCTAATCGCTGCGAGAAATTCGCCAATTTTCAGCTTTGAGACTTTGGAAAAAAGGATCTTTTGTTCGATCGTTTGTTTATTTGCGTCTTGAGCACTTTTGAAAAGAGCCAAGGCGCGATCGCCCCAGGGACTGGCAACAGTTTTTGGGGCTTTTTGATGCCGAAACTTGGGCCCGTTTGCAAAACCTAGCCGCTCTCCCGACAGGCTTGCAGCGCACCAATGGCTTCGCGGGCGGTTTGGTAGCGCTGTCGGGGGTCGGGCTCCGTCAGGCGCATTAGGATCGACTGGAGCTGGGGCGAGAACCCAGGGATTTCCTCGGCCCGTAGTCGATAGCCGGTGCCTTCGTCGCGGCAAAAAGTGCGCGGCGACTTGCCCGTGAGCAAGAAAACCAGGGTGGTGCCCAGCGCATAGAGATCCGACTGGGTGCGGGGTTTGCCCTGGGTCTGCTCGGGGGCGCTGTAGTGCTCGGCTCCGATGCGGGTGGCCCAGGGCGTTCCGCTCTCTTTGACGGCGCCAAAGTCCAGCAAGAAAATGCGGCGATCGCGGTGACGCAGCATCAAGTTAGCGGGCTTGATATCCCGATGAATCACCGGCGGATTGAGGCAATGCAGATAGTCCAAAATCCAGCCCACCTGCACGATCCAGTCGAGGGCTAGGGGCAGGCTGACAGGCCCGTGGCGCTGGATCCACGTGTCCAAGTCCTGGCCCGGAATCAGCTCCATGGTCAGATACTGGCGATCGCCCTCGGCAAAAAACTCGAAGAACTGGGGAATACCGGGGTGGCGCAGGGTTTGCAGGACGCGAGCTTCCCGCTCAAACAGCTCTCGCGCTTTCGTCAGGCGGACCATATCCGCGTTCATTTCCTTGAGGACCACCAGAGCCTCGGTGGGGTTGTGCATCGCCGCGATCGCCCGGCGCTCGTCCCAGGCCAGATAGGTCGTCCCCATGCCGCCCTGCCCCAAGATACGCAAAATTTGGTAGTGGCGCAGGCGCATCAACGGGGCCACCGGGTAGCCGCAGTGAATGCAAAATGTGTTGCCGGGTGGATTGCCGCTGTGACGACAGGCGGAGGGGGCGATCGCCTCCCGGGCGAGCCCCCGAGAGTCTGCCCTCGGGCGGCGGGACGGCGATCGCTTCATTTCGAGCTGAAACTGCAGCAGTGGGCCATTGTGGGCCAGCTGAATCAGGGCACCATCGCGCACCGGCCCGCCGCAGGTCAGCAAGCCATTGAGAAATGTGCCGTTGCGGCCAGTACTGATCAGCTGCCACGGCTGATTGGGCTCCGGGGGCGATCGCAGCTCCAGATGATGGCGAGAAATCAGGGAATGGGAAATCACCACATCGTTATCCGTCGCGCGGCCAACCCGAATGACCGGAGCATCTTCAAAACGCCACATCTGAAGTGGGCGACGCTCCGGCAAATCAATCAGCGTCAGCACCACTACACACGCAATTTCCGACGAAAGCAGCGATCGCACGTTCACCTATCCTGACTAAACGTTAGCTAATTCAGCCAGAAGCCTCACATCCATAATCTTCGATTTGGCGTGAGATGAAGGCACGTTCATGACGGGGTAGTCAGCGAACCATGTTTGATGCGAGAACCGACTAGCCCCGCCATGAACCATCTCTTTCGCTTCAGGTCGGAGAGTCTTGCTCCTCAATGTATCGCTTGAGAGTCGAGACCGTGACACCGCCACAAGATGCGATGAAAAGCGCCTGAAGCGATTGCAGCCCAGTCTTTCACGCAAAAACAAAGGCTCCAAGCGTCGGAAAAAGGCAATTAAGCGAGTTGCCAAAGCACACCTGAAGGTTGCGAATCAGCGCAAGGACTTTCACCACAAGGTCGCAAACAGGCTTTTATCCCAGGGAAAGCATGTCGCCCATGAAAAGCTGAACATTCGAGGCATTGCCAGGAGCAAACTGGCAAAGTTAACTTAGCAATGACGCGGGGTGAGGTCAGTTCCTGCAAACTCTGGCAATCAAGGCTGAAAGAGCCGGGTTGTTGACGGTTGCAGTGAACCCTAGCGATACGTCTCAGGACTGCTCTGGTTGCGGGGTCAAGGTGCCAAAAACACTTCAGGACAGAATCCATACCTGTCCTGAGTGCGGGTTGACGCTGGACCATGACCACAATGCAGCGATCAACATCAAGTCTTTGGCGGTAGGGCATTCCGTCAATAAAGCGCAGGAAACGCCCGATGGGTTACCAGGGGTCACTGAGAAGCCGACACCGGATACGTCAGTATCGGTGTAGGAGTATGTCACGTTCGCTGCATAGCTTCCAGATTGGGCCGCACCTTCAGGCGAATGGCCACCGCCGTAATATTGTCGTGGCCGTTATACCCGTTAGCAAAGTCCACCAGTTGGCTAATGCCCAGGTCCAAATTGGTTCGAGAACTCAGAAAGGGCTCCAGCTTCGAAACCCAGTGGTTTTCCAGCAAACTGTTGTCGCACAGCCCATCGGAGCACAGCAGCAAAATCGTATCCTCTGCTAAGTCAAAGAACTGCACATCCGGCTTGACGTAGCTGGAGTCCCGCGGCCCCAGGGCCTGGGTGAGCTGATAAGCGTCCGGACGACCGTAGGCCGCCTCCGGATCGACCCCCTGCAAAATCGCCTGCTGCCCCACCTCATGATCGAGGGTGACCTGCTCTAGGCCGCGCTTGCGGCTGAGGCGATAGAGGCGGCTGTCCCCCACATGGGCCACGGCCACCCGGTTGTCCTGGACCAGCACCAGCACCAAAGTGGTGCCCATGCGGCCGCTGCCCGAGCAATTGTTGGCCTGGTTAATGTCGTAGACCGCCTGGTTGGCGAGGTGGATCGCCTGGCGAATGCTGTCCTCATCGGGTAGAGGGCGACGCCAGTCTTCCCCCAGGCCTCCGCCACGGTTGGAGGCCTCGGAGGCCTGGGTCGGCAGCGACAGCCACTCGCGCTGGAAGTACTGGCGCAACACCTCCACAACCAGGGCGCTGGCGACTTCGCCGCCCGCATGGCCTCCCATGCCATCACAGAGAATGTAGAGCCCCTGGGCCCGCACCGTCTGACCGGAGGGGCTTTCGATTTTGTAAATCTGGCTTTGCATTCCGAAGTAGTCTTCGTTGTGCTGGCGATGTTGGCCGATGTCGGTGCGGCCGCTCTCCTCTAGGCCCACTAGGCGCATAGGCAGAACAACTGTCGGCATTTCATCAAAGCTGTCGTCCCCGGCGTCGAAGTCCAGCTCGGAGTCATCTGGGAAAGAGGCCACCGGGGTCAGGAGGGGCCGCGTCGCTTCGTCATCATCATCGTCGTCAACGGTCCAGTCAGCGGCGATCGCGGGCTGGAGTTCGGGCGGCAGGCCCAGATCTTCGGCGCAGGGGGCGGTCTCGGGGAGCACTTGCAGGCTTTGGGCGATCGCCGCCAAGCGCTCCTGCACCCCCTCCACCGTCAGCACCTCGCCCGCCACCATATCCTCGATCAGCAGCCCCAGCTCGCCGGGCTGGGTGCGCTGGGACAGGCTCAGCAGCGATCGCCACGCCTCCCCCAAGATCGCCAAGGGCAAAGCCTCGCTTCCCTCAGTCAAGATCAGCCGACGCAGACACAGCAGCTGATCTTCGTCTAGGCAGAGGTTTTCTGAATCGAGCAGACTCTGCTGGGCCTGCCAGGGCTCTAGCGCCGACCATAGGTGCGTCATTTCGTGGAGCCAAGAGAGCATTTGCAGCGGCGACGCCTGCTCCTCCTGCCACTGCTCGGCCACGCGCGGCCACTGGGAGCGATCTTCCAGGATCAAAACCGTCTGATCCGGCGATTGCCAGGCATCCTGGAGCATAGGCACCGCCAAGTTTCCCTCTTCTTGGAGGCCTAGGTAGGGATAGGCGATCGCCGGCAGGCGCGGGTCCAGGGTTTCTGCGCTCTCCAGGCCCTGGGCCAGCTTAAACATCACCTCAGCGGCCACCATGTCCAAGGGCGACAGCTCTAGGGGCCGCTGGTCGTGGACCCGAAACTCCAGCATCGTGGGGTCCTTGGATAGGGGTCCCGCCAAGATGTGATAGCGCTGCTGCTCATCCACGTAGAGGGGCGGCGCCTCCGGCGCTGTCAGGGCCGCCTGCCACTGGGCCCACTCCGCAGGCGGCTCAGTCCCCGTCGCCTCGGCGATCGCCCACCACAGCGTGCCCGTCATCGCGCCGCAGTTCGGGCAGCGGAGAGCCCCGAGGGCCACGGGCTGCTCACACTGGAAACAAGGCTTTTCGGTGAGAGATGCGCCGCATTTCTGGCAAAACTTGTGGTCGAGGGGGTTTTCAAACTGGCACTGGGCGCAGACAAGCATGGTGTAGCCTCTTCAAGGTTCGTTCAGAAGACGCAGCCACAGAGCACAGGGCTCGTTTGCTGAGGGCACACGGCCCCGGAGGAGTCCCGGCAGCGATCGCCCGTTGATTGGTCCAGGCGATCGCAACACACGGTGACATACTCCTACACCGATACTGACGCATACGGTGTCGGCTTCTCAGTGACCCCTGGTAACCCATCGGGCGTTTCCTGAGCTTTATTGACGGAATGCCCTACCGCCAAATACTTGATGTTGATCGCTGCATTGTGGTCACGGTCCAGCATCAACCCGCCCTCAGGACAGGTATGAATCCTGTCCTGAAGTATTTTAGGAACTTTGACCCCGCAGCCACAGCAGTTCTGAGACGTGCCGCTGGGATTCACTGCAACCGTAAGCAATCCAGCTCTTTCAGCCTTGATTGCCAGAATTTGCAGGAACTGGCCCCAGCCAGCATCGTGAGTTGACTTTGCGAGTCGCGTTCTCGCAATGCCTCGAATATTCAGCTTTTCATGGGCGACATGCTTCCCCTGGGATAAAAGCTTATTTGCGACCTTGTGGTGAAAGTCCTTGCGCTGATTTGAGACTTTCAGGTGCGCCTTGGCAACTCGTTTAACCGCCTTCTTCCGGCGATTGGACCCGTTTTTCTTGCGTGACAGTGAACGCTGCAACCGCTTCAGACGCTTTTCGGCTTTGCGGTAGTGCTGGGGGATGGGTTCTTCTCTCCCTGAGTCGTCTACGAAGAACGACTTCAAGCCCAAATCAATCCCCATCGTGTTCTCAAGACTGGGGGCCTCGGGAGTGAGGGTGGGAACTGATGAATCCTCTAGGCTCAGAGTCACATACCAGCCATCAACTTTGTAGCTGACGGTGGCGGTCTTGACCTTGAAGCCTTCCGGCAAAGGACGATGCTGAATCAGCTTTACCCAGCCAATTTTAGGTAGATTGATCCGATTACCTTGGATGCAGTCCTGTTTAATTTGGGGGAAAGTAAATGAGCGATATCGGTTTACTCCCTTAAATCGAGGCTTGCCGCTTCGCTTGCCGTTGCAGTCTCCTTTGAGCCAGCGGTCAAAGGTCTTCTTCACCCGGCCAATGCAGTCTTGCAGGACTTGAGCATAAATCTGCTTGTACTCCGGAAACAGAGCCTTGGAGTTCACTAGGTCTCGTTTTTGGGAGTAGAAATCAGGATTCTCTCGCAGCTCTGGCAGGCGGCAGATTAGCGGGCAATCGGTGACGTCGCAGCGATTTTGCTCGTACCAAGAGAACCGCTCACCGAGACGGTAGTTGTACTGTCTGCGCAAGAGTTCCAGCCATTCGCTCATCAAGGCGACTTGACTGGAGGTTGGACGCAATCGGTACTGGTGGGCGGTTCTCATTTGAGTATTTTACTGGGTGAGATTTTTCAGCATCCGCTCACCGAGCTGGAGAGTAGGACTTTCTGGCTTGAGGTGAAAGAGGGGGTTGATAGCGGGGCTGGTAGGCTCTCGCGTCAAACACAGTTCACCGACCGCCCTGCCATAAACGCGCCTTCGTCTCAAGCCAAATCAGAGATTATGGACGTGAGGCTTCTGGCTGAACTAGCTAAAACTAGCAAGCATTGCACCCATCGTGGCCCGAGGGTCAGGGTTAACCGCCTCGCTCCTTGGTATTATTTTTTACGCTTGAGCCTACGTCAGCTGGAAGAGAAAGCTCACCTTGTCGCCTTTGCCTAGGGCGATGCGATCGCCCGATCGGAGACGATGGCGATCGCCGACTGGCAGCAAGAAACTGTTGATATACGTTCCATTGGCGCTGCCGACATCCTCTATATAGTAGGCGTCTCCCTCTAGGCGAAGGTTCGCGTGAACGCGGGAGACAATATCAGAGTCTGCCAAACCGGATACATCGATATCCGGAGGAACGCGGTCATTGGGCTTTCCCAGATGAACGACAGATACACCGATCGGTAGCTCAATTGTAGTATTACTCTGGACGTGAAAAAGCCGCGCTTGGGATGTCTGGAGGCGGGTCTCGCTAGGCGATGGCCTTGGAGATACTGGGGGCGCTGCCGCGGGCGGCTCGGGGGTTGGCGCTGGCAAGGGCACGGCTGGAACCCCCATTTCCGTCTGTGCGTTTCCCGGATCGATCAGGCTGCGCAATCCATAGCCGCACTGACCGCAGAATTCCGCATCGGCCTCCACGATGGCACCGCAGTTGGGGCAGGTTTGGGCACCGGGCAGGGCAGTGTAGCAGGCCTCGCATTTGAGGACGCCATCGGGATTGGGGTGGGCGCAGTTGGGACAAATGATCATGAGCGGTGAAACTCCAACTCCCTACAAACAAGCTCTAGATTCACTCAGGCGATCGCCACTTCCGCGCAGCTAGCTAGTCAGAAATCCCCCAAAGAAGCACCAGGAGGCGATCGCGCTAGCCCAAGCCTTTGCTAAAGTGATGCCAACTTCCGCCTTGCTGGGCAGGCTGCCGCTAGGGCCTCGGGGCAGAAGCGCAAACGCGGCTTTGAAGTGGCTTTGAGAAGGTCTAGAACGGGCATGGCAAGCATTTCTGACACCCTGGCGATCGCCCTAGAACACCACCGAGCAGGGCAGCTTTCCGAAGCAGAGCGCCTGTATCAGGCGGTGTTGCAGCAAGAGCCAGAACAGGCTGATGCGCTGCATTTGCTGGGGGTTTTGGCGTACCAGCAAGGCCAGTGGCCAGCCGCGGTGGACTATTACCAGCAGGCCCTGGCCCAGCGGCCCCGGAGCCCGGAAATCTATCTTAATTTTGGCAATGTCTTGCGGCGTCAGGGGCTCTTGACAGAAGCCCTGGCGGCCTACGAGCAGGCCATTGCCCTGAAGCCGAACTATAGCGAGGCCCATCACAGTCGAGGCTTAACGTTGCAACATCTCGACCAGCTGCCCGCCGCCATTACGGCCTACGAGCAGGCGATCGCCCTCCGGTCTGACTATCCCGAGGCCCTGCACAGCCTCGGCGTTGCCCTCCGCCAGCAGGGCCGGACCGCCGAGGCGATCGCGGCTTACGAGGCGGCGATCGCCCTGCGACCCGAGTTTCCCGAAGTTTACTATGCCTGGGGAAATTTGCTGCGCGAGCAGGGAAACTTGCCAGCGGCGATCGCCCGCTATGAGCAAGCGATCGCTCTGCGGCCCGACTACACCGACGCCCACCTCAACCTTGGGGTGAGCCACCAGAGTCTGGGCCAGCTCGAGGCCGCAGAGGCCTGCTACCGCCACGCCATCACCCTCGATCCGGGGGCGGCGACGGCCCACCACAACCTGGGCCTGGTCCTGCAAGCCCTCAATTGCCCTGCCGAGGCGATCGCCGCCCACCGCCAGAGCCTGGAGCTGGATCCAAACAATGCTGAGGCCCTGAACAATCTGGGCGTCGCCCTCAAGCGGACCGGGGACGTGGCAGGGGCGATCGCCCACCACCGGCAGGCCCTGGCCCTGCGCCCCGACTACGTCGAGGGCCACCACAACCTAGGCATTGCGCTGCTGACGGCGGGCCAGCTGCGGGAGGGGTTTGCCGAGTATGAGTGGCGCTGGCAGCTGCGGGACTGGCCGCCCCGGCCCTTCGAGGTGCCCCGCTGGCAGGGAGAAGACCTCCAGGGCAAAACGCTGCTGCTCCACGCCGAGCAGGGCCTGGGAGACACGATCCAGTTTCTGCGCTACGCCCAGATCTTTAAGGCGCGGGGCGCTCGGGTGATTCTGGAATGTCAGGCCCCGCTGAAGCGCTTGGTGCGGGATGTCCCCTGGCTGGACGCGGTGGCGATCGCGGGCGACCCCTTGCCGCCCTTTGAGGTGCACTTGCCGCTGCTGAGCGCGCCCCACGCCCTGAGCACCGACCTAGACAGCATCCCCGGGCAGGTCCCTTACCTAGCGGCTCCCGCTACCGGCGGCCCCCAGCTGCCCCAAGGGGCTGGGCGGCGCGTGGGTCTAGTCTGGGCAGGCAATCCCCAGCACAAGGACGATCGCAATCGCTCGTGCAGTCTGGCGGCGCTCGCTCCCCTGTTTCAGCAGCCGGACCTCACCTGGTACAGCCTGCAAAAGGGCGATCGCACCCAGGACTTGGCCCAGACGCCGACGCCCCTGCACAACCTCGATCCGCTTTTGCAGGACTTTGTGGATACGGCAGCGGCGATCGCCCAGCTGGATCTGGTGATCACCGTAGATACCTCCGTGGCCCACCTGGCCGGAGCCCTGGGCAAGCCGGTGTGGATTTTGCTGGCCTACGATGCGGACTGGCGCTGGCTGACGGAGCGCACCGACAGTCCCTGGTATCCGACGGCGCGGCTGTTTCGGCAGGCGGCTCCCGGCGACTGGGCCGGGGTAGTGGCGCAGGTGACAGCGGCGCTGGCCGAGGGCGATCGCCCGTCGGCCGATCTCTCTCGGGAGGCGCTCCAGGAGCAGGGACAAGCGGCCCTCAGCAGCGGCAACTATGTCGGGGCGATCGCCGCCTATCAGCAGCTTTTGGCCCAGTGGCCGGACACGGCTTTGGCCCATCACTACCTGGGGCTGGCGCTCCAGGCCGTCGATCGCTACGCCGAGGCGCGGCAGCACTACGAGCGGGCGATCGCCCTCGACGCCAGTCTGGTGGCGACCCATATCAATCTCGGCAGCGTCTGCCAGCTCCAGGGAGACGAGGACACCGCGATCGCCCACTACCGAGCCGCGATCGCCCGTCGCCCCGACGTGGCCGCCGCCCACCTGAACCTGGGCAGCATTCTCAAGGAGCGGGGAGATCTAGAAGAGGCCCTGCTGCACTGCAAAGAAGCGGTGCGGCTCCAGAGCGATCTGGCCGACGCCCACCACAACCTGGGCGTGGTGTACCAAGGCTTGGGCGATCCGGCAGCGGCGATCGCCTGCTACGAGCGGGCGCTGGCGCTCAATCCGGAGCACGTGGACAGCCACTTTGGGCGGGCGATCGCCTGGCTCCAGCAGGGCCAGTGGGCCGAGGGCTGGGCCGAGTACGAGTGGCGCTGGCGATCGCCCAAAACCCCGCCCCGCGACTTTGCTCAGCCCCGGTGGGACGGCGGCAATCTGACCGGCAAGACGATCCTGCTCCACGCCGAGCAGGGCTACGGCGACACGATCCAGTTCATTCGCTACGCGGCCCTGGCCAAGGCCCAGGGGGCGCGAGTTTTGGTGGAGTGCCAGTCGGCGCTGGTGCGGCTGCTCCAGGAGCTGCCCTTTGTCGACCAGGTTCTGCCCAAGGGGGCAACCTTGCCGCCCTTTGAGGTGCAGGCGCCCCTGCTGAGTTTGCCTTGGATTCTGGGCACGACGCCCGAGACCGTGCCCGCCGAGCAGGCCTACCTGCGGGTGCCCGCTGCCGCCCAGCAAGGGATCCAGCTGCCGCCCCAGGCAGGCCCCAGGGTGGCGATCGTCTGGGCGGGCAGCCCCCAAAACACCAACGATCGTCACCGCTCCTGCTCGATCGCCCAGTTTGAGCCCTTGTTTCAAATTCCGGGCGTTGCCTGGTACAGCCTGCAAAAAGGGCCGCGGGCGGCTGAGCTAGCCCATGCCTCGGTCCAGATCCAGTCCCTCGACCCCATCTTGCAGGACTTTGCCGATACGGCGGCGGCGATCGCCCAGCTGGATCTGGTGATCACCGTGGATACCTCAGTGGCCCACGTGGCGGGCGCCCTGGGCAAAGACGTGTGGATCCTGTTGCCCTTTGATGCCGACTGGCGGTGGCTGCGCGATCGCGCCGACAGTCCCTGGTACCCGACGGCGCGGCTGTTTCGGCAAGGGCGGCCCGGCGACTGGGCCAGCGCCTTTGCCCAAGTGGCGGCGGCCCTGGGCGATCGCCTGAAATCCCGGCAATTCGAACCGACTGCCCCCGCTAGCCGCCCCGTCACGCCCGCGATCGCCGCCCTGCTCAGCGAGGCCGTGGCGCTGCACCAGGCCGGCCAGCGGGCTGAGGCTGCCCAGCGCTACCAGGCCGTGCTGCGCCAGGACCCTCACCAGCCCAATGCCCTGCACCTGCTGGGCGTGGTGGCCTACCAGAGCGGCGACCCCCAGAGCGCGATCGCCTACTATCGCCGCAGTCTGGCCCAGCAGGCGGATTTCCCCGAGGCCCACTACAATCTGGCGATCGCCCTTAGCCAGATGGGAGACCTGAGCCGCGCCATTCATCACTATCAGCAGGCGATCGCCCAAAAGCCCGACTACGCAGACGCTCACTACAACCTGGCGACCGCCCTGAAGCAAACCCAGCAGCTCAGTGAGGCAGTCACCCACTATCGCGCCGCCCTCCGCCTCGCGCCCACCCTGGCTGACGCCCACGCCCGCTTGGCCAGCACCCTTCAGGAGCTGGGCCAGCCCGATGACGCCATTGACCACTATCGCCAAGCCGTGACGCTGGATTCGAACCTCGCCGGAGCCCACAATAACTTGGCCAATCTGCTGCGATCGCGCGATGACTTTGAGGGAGCGAGCCGCCACTACCAGGCCGCCCTGGCGCTGTTGCCGGACTTCGCCGAGGGCCACTACAACCTGGGCGGCGTCCTCAAGGAGCTGGGCCGCTTGCCGGAGGCGATCGCCGCCTACCAGCAGGCCCTCGACCTGAAGCCAGGCCTGGCCCGCGCCCACAACAACCTGGGGGCCTGCTACGCCGAAACGGGCGACCTGGAGCGGGCGATCGCGGCCCACGAACGGGCGATCGCCCTGGAGCCGGACTACGTGGAGGCCCACGACAACCTGGGCCATGTCCTGCTGCGGGCCGGGGACCTCGTGCGGGGCTTCGCCGAGTACGAGTGGCGCTGGCAACTGCCGGACCAGCCCCCCAATCCCTTCGGCCAGTGGCCCCTGTGGGACGGCGGCGACCTGACCGGCAAAACCCTGCTGGTCCACGCCGAGCAGGGCTACGGCGACACGCTGAACTTTGTGCGCTACCTGCCTTGGGTGAAAAATCGGGGCGGCCAGGTGATTTTCGAGTGCCAGCCCGCCCTGGAGCGCCTGCTGACCACTGCCGAGGGCTGCGACGGGCTGGTGCCCCGCGGCAAGCCTCTGCCCGCTTTTGACGTGCAGGTTCCCTTGCTAAGTCTGCCGTGGATTTTTGGCACGACCCTGGAGACGATCCCGGCGTCGGTGCCCTATCTGCGCGGCGACGCCTTCGAGGTGCCGGTGGGCGCGGCCCAGACCCTGGGCGGCTCGGGCAAGCGGGTGGGCTTTGTGTGGGCGGGCAACCCGGAGCACAAGAACGATCGTAACCGCTCCTGCCCTCTGGCGAAGTTTCAGGGACTCTTTGAGGTGCCCGGCATTGCGTGGTACAGCCTGCAAAAAGGCGATCGCGCCGCCGATCTGACGAAATATGGCGATCGCGTGACGGATTTGGGCCAGTATTGCCAAGATTTCGCCGATACGGCGGCCGTGATTGCCCAGCTGGATCTGGTGATCACCGTGGATACCTCGGTGGCCCACGTGGCGGGCGCCCTGGGTAAGCCGGTCTGGATTTTGCTGTCCTTTGTCCATGACTGGCGCTGGCTGAGCGATCGCGACGACAGTCCCTGGTACCCGACGGCGCGGCTGTTTCGTCAGCCGACGCCGGGAGACTGGGACGCGGTCCTGGCGGCGGTGCAGACGGCCCTGCCAGCGTGGCGAGAGCAAGACCCACCCGCACCAGCGGCCAGCCCCGATCCGAGGTCCCTGGAAACGGCGATCGCCCTGATCAACCAGGGCTATCAGCACAGTCAGCAGGGCCACAGCCCCGAGGCGATCGCCTGCTACCGGACGGCAGTTGACGTCTGTCCGACCTTTGCCGAGGGGCACCTGCGCCTGGGGGTGGCGCTGCGCGCTCAGGGAGACCCCGCCGCCCTCGACCACTACCAAAAGGCCCTGGCCCTTGATCCCCATCTGACCGCCGCCCACTACAACCTGGGCAACGCCTACCAAACGGACCAGCCCCAGCAGGCGATCGCCGCTTATCAGCAGGCTCTGGCCCTCCAGCCGGACTTTGCCCCGGCCCACTACAACCTGGCTAACCTGCTGCGCTCCCAGGACCAGGGCGATCGCGCCGAGCAGCACTACCGGCTGGCCCTGCGCTTTCAGCCGGACCATTTCAAGGCCCTGCACAACCTAGCCAGCCTTTACCTAGAGCGGCAAGATTACCGGGCGGCGATCGCCCACTATCAGCAGGTGCTGGCCCTGCGGCCCGAGCTGGCCGAGGCCCAGGACCATCTGGGCATTGCCCTGCGCAAAGAGGGCCGCTTGTCGGAGGCGATCGCCGCCCACCACCAAGCCCTGGCCCTCAACCCCGAGCATCCCAGCTTTCACACCCATCTGGGGGTCGCCCTGAAGGAATCGGGGGATCTAGACGGGGCGATCGCCGCCTACGAACGGGCGATCGCCCTGGACGCCGACTGCGTCGAGGCCCATCTGTGCCGCGCCCTGGCCTGGCTGACCCAGGGGCACACGGCCCAAGGCTGGGCCGAGTACGAGTGGCGCTGGCGCGTGGCGGCCACGCCGCCGCGTCCCTTTCGGCAGCCCCAGTGGTCCGGCGACGATCTGGCGGGCCGCACGCTGCTGGTCCACGCCGAGCAGGGCCTGGGGGACACACTCCAGTTTGTGCGCTACCTGACAGCGGTGCAGGAGCGCGGCGCTCGGGTGGTGGTGGAGTGCCAAAGGCCCCTGCTGTCGCTGCTCCAGCCGAGTTTTCCCGACTTCGTTTGGGTGGCCCAGGGCGATCGCCTGCCAGACTTCGAGGTCCACATTCCGCTAATGAGCCTGCCCCACTGCCTCGCGATGGCGGAGGTTCCTGGCGCGCCCTACCTGACGTTTCCGGCGGAGGTGGCCTCGGTGACCCTGGCCGAGCGCCCAACCCCGCCCCGCTACCGGGTGGGCATCGTCTGGGCGGGCAACCCAAAGCACCCCAACAACCAAAATCGGTCCTGCCCCCTGGAGACCTTTTTGCCCCTGTTTGAGCTGCCGGGGATTGCCTGGTACAGCCTGCTGAAGGGCGATCGCACGGCGGATTTGCAGGCGCTCGGGGTGCCGGTGGAAAACCTCGATCCGCAGATCCAGAGCTTCGCGGATACGGCGGCGGCGATCGCCCAGCTGGACCTGGTGATCACCGTGGACACCTCGGTGGCTCACCTGGCCGGAGCCTTGGGCAAGCCGGTGTGGGTGCTGCTGGCCTTTGATGCGGACTGGCGCTGGCTGCGCCATCGCGCCGACAGCCCCTGGTACCCGACGGCGCGGCTGTTTCGCCAGCCTCGGCCCCGGGACTGGGCCAGCGTCATCGCCCAGGTGGCCGAGACGCTCCGGCCTGCGCTGCGGGAGCCCACCGCCGCCGAGGCTTTGAATGCCCAGGGCATCGCCGCCCAGAACGCCGGGGACTGGCAGCAGGCGATCGCGGCTTACCGGCAGGCCATCGACCTCCAGCCCGACTTTGCCCAGGCCCACTACAACCTGGGCACCGCCCTCCAGGCCCAAAAACGCGACGACGAAGCCCTGGCCGCCTACCAGCGCGCCATTGCCCTGGACCCCGGGCTGGCCGACGCCTACAACAATCTGGGCAATCTCTACCGCAGTCGCCGGGACATCCCGCAGGCGATCGCGGCCTACCGGCAGGCCATCGACCTCCAGCCCCAAGCGGCGATCTACCACAGCAACCTGGGCAGCATTTTGCAGCAGGCGGACCAGTACGAGGGGGCGATCGCCCACTACCAGCAGGCCATTGACCTCGACCCCCAGCTCAGCGTGGCCCGCTACAACCTGGGCAACGCCTACTACGACCTGGGGGAATTTGACCGGGCGATCGCCCTTTATCAGCAGGTGCTGCGGGCGGACCCCGACTGCGTCCAGGCGCAGTTCGCCATGGCCCTGGTGTGGCTCCAGCAGGGCGACTTTCGGCGGGGGTTTGCGGGCTATGAGGCGCGCTGGGCGCTCGGAGAGCTGCGCCAGCGGTCCTTTACGCAGCCCGCCTGGGACGGCCAGCCCCTCCAGGGACGGCGGATCTTGATCTACGGAGAGCAGGGCTACGGCGACACGATCCAGTTTTTACGGCTGGTGCCCTGGGTGGTGGCGCGGGGTGGTCAGGTAGTGCTAGAGGTGCCCCGGCGGCTGCTGCGGCTGGTCCAGGGGTTTGGCGATCTGGCGGAGGTCTATGCCATTGGCGATGCGCCCCTGACCTTCGACTGTCACGCGGCCCTGATGAGCCTGCCCCATTTGCTGGGCCTGACCCTGGAGACGATTCCCGCGAATATTCCCTACCTGGAGGCACCTGCGGCCGCGAACTCTCCCCACTTCCAGCGGGACGATCGCCTCTCGGTGGGCATCGTCTGGGCCGGTCGCCCCAGCCACATCAACAACCACCACCGCTCCTGCTCGCTGGCCCAGTTTGCGCCCCTGCTGGACCTGCCGGGGGTGGCTTTTTACAGTTTGCAGAAGGGCGACGGCTGCGAGGAGCTGGCCCAGTCCGGCGATCGCCTACAGGACTGGGGCCAGCACTGCCAGGACTTCGCCGATACGGCGGCGGCCATTGAGGCGCTGGATTTGGTAATTACGGTGGACACGTCGGTGGCCCACCTAGCGGGCGCCCTCGGGAAGCCCGTGTGGATTTTGCTGGCCTTTGATGCCGACTGGCGCTGGCTGCGCGATCGCCCCGACAGCCCCTGGTATCCGACTGCTCGCCTGTTTCGCCAGCCGCGTCTGGGGGACTGGGGGAGCGTCTTTGGGGCGGTGGCGGCGGCGCTGGGGGAGCAGATCCCAGGGCGATCGCCCGCTGAGCCGGAGATTCCTGAGCTGGCCCTGGCCATCGCCCACCTGAGCGCGGGTCAGCCCGAGGCGGCGATCGCCCTGCTAGAGCTTCTGGTGCCGCAGTATTCCACCGTGGCCGAGGTTCACTATCTGCTGGGGCTGGCCTACCGCCGCCAGCACCACCTGATCGCGGCCCAGGACCACTACCAGCGGGCGATCGCCCTCCAGCCAAATCACGTCGAGGCCCATCTGGGGCTGGGGGTCGCCCTCAAGCAGCAGGGACAGCTCACCGAGGCGATCGCCCACTATCGCCAGGTGCTGGACCTGCGGCCAGACTACCCGGAGGCCCACAACAACCTGGCCAATGCCCTCAAGGAGCAGGGCCAGTGGAGCGAGGCGATCGCCCACTATCAGCGCGCCCTGGCCCTGCGGCCAGACTTTGTCGCGGCCCACAACAACCTGGCCAACGCCCTCCAGCGCCTCGACCGGATCGAGGAAGCCGTCGCCCACTACCGGCGGGCGATCGCCCTCCAGCCCGACTACGCCGAGGCCTACAACAATCTGGGCAACGCCCTGCAAAGCCAGCTCGACCACCCAGGGGCGATCGCGGCCTACCGGCAGGCGCTCCAAATTAAGCCCGACTACGCCGAAGCCCACCTGGGCCTGGCGGCGGTGCACCTGATCCAGGGGGATTTGGCGCAGGGCTTTGGGGAATACGAGTGGCGCTGGCAGGTCGCCAATAACCCCGACTGCCCGCCCATGCGGCCCTTTACCCGGCCCCTGTGGGACGGCAGTCCCCTGAGTGGCCAGCGCATTTTGCTCCATGCCGAGCAGGGCTACGGCGACACGATCCAGTTCATCCGCTACGCGACGGTGCTGGCGGAGCAGGGCGCAACGGTCCTTGTGGAGTCGCCCCGGGCGCTGCTGCGGCTGGTGGCCACGGTGGCGGGCGTGAGCGAGGTCGTGGCCAAGGGCGATGAGCTGCCGGACTTCGACTGTCACGCGCCCCTGCTGAGCCTGCCCCACCGCCTGGGCACGACCCTGGAAACGGTGCCCGCCGCCGCGCCCTACCTGAGGCCGCCCGCCGCCCCGCCCCGCCCGCTGCCACCGGGCCTCCAGATCGGGCTGGTCTGGTCCGGCAATCCCCGCCACAAAAACAATCACCATCGCTCTTGCCCGCTGACGGCGATCGCCCCCCTCTTCCACACCCCTGGAACTCACTGGTACAGCCTGCAAAAAGGACCGGCGGTGGACGAGCTGGCCGCCTACGCAGACCGGCTAGCGGACTGGGGGAGCGAGTTTCAGGACTTTGGGGATACGGCGGCGGCGATCGCCCAGCTAGATCTGGTGATCACCGTGGACACCTCGGTGGCCCACCTGGCCGGGGCCCTGGGCAAGCCGGTGTGGGTGCTGCTCACCTACGCCCCCGATTGGCGCTGGCTCTTGGAGCGCTCCGACTGCCCCTGGTACCCGACGGCGCGGCTGTTCCGCCAGGGGCAGACCGATGTGTGGGAGCCGGTGATCACGGAGGTGGGGACTGCCCTGGCAGCGCTGGCGGCCCAGGCCAGCCCGTCCCTGGCCCTAGACCGGGCGATCGCCCTCCACCAGGCAGGCAACCTCGCGGCGGCCAAGGCCGAGTACGGTGCTCTGCTCACCGAGCAGCCGACGGCCCTGCTCCAGACCATGCTGGGCATTTTGGCGTTTCAGGAGCAGCGGCCCGAGGCCGCCCTGGCGCACTACCGGCAGGCGATCGCCCTGGATCCAGGCTATGCCGACGCCCACTACAACCTGGGGGTGGCCCTGAGCTGTCATTCGGATCTGGAAGGGGCGATCGCCTGCTATCAGCGCGTTTTGGTCCTCCAGCCGCGCTACTTTGCCGCCCTGCACAACCTGGCCACGGCCTACCACCAGCAGCAGCAGTTCGAGGAGGCGATCGCCTTCTACGAGCAGGCACTCCAGCTCCAGCCGGACCACGCCGAGGCCCACTACAACCTGGGCCTGGCCCATCGCCAGTGCAACAACCTGGAGGCGGCCCTGGCCCACTACGACCGGGCGATCGCCCTCCAGCCCGACTACGCCGAGGCCCACTGGAACCGCGCCCTGGCCCTGCTGCTGGCGGGCCGCTTCCGGGAAGGCTTCGCGGAGTACGAGTGGCGCTGGCGGCGGCCCGGTCGCCAGCCCGTGGAGCTGCCCAAGCCCCCCTGGCGCGGCGAGCCCCTAGCGGGCAAAACCCTGCTGATCTACGCCGATCAGGGCTTTGGCGACGCGATTCAGTTTTGTCGATTTATTCCGCAGGTGGTGGCCCAGGGAGCCCAGGTCATTCTGGAGTGCCGCCCCCCGCTGATCGACCTGCTGCGATCGCTGCCTGGCATCACCCACATCGTGCCCCGGGGCGAAGGCATCCCGGCGAGCTTCGACTACCACACCTCCTTGATGAGCCTGCCCCACTACCTGGGCATTGACCTGGAGACGTTGCCCGCTCAGGTGCCCTACCTGGCGGTGCCCGACCGGCCGATCGCCCTCGCGCCCCGTCCCGGCACCCGCCTGAAGGTGGGCGTCGCCTGGGCGGGCAGCCCCACAAACCTCAATGACCACAACCGCTCCTGTCCCATGGCGGCGTTTCGGCGGCTGTTCGAAGTAACCGGAGTGACCTGGTACAGCCTGCAAAAGGGCGATCGCACCCAGGATCTGGCGGGCCTGTCCCCGGAGCGCGTGATCAACCTAGATGACCAGATCCAGACCTTTGCGGACACCGCAGCGGCCATTGCTCAGCTAGATTTGGTCATCACCGTCGACACCTCCGTCGCCCACCTGGCCGGGGCTCTCGGCAAGCCGGTTTGGATCTTGCTGCCCTACAGCCCCGACTGGCGCTGGCTGATCCAGCGCTCCGACAGCCCCTGGTATCCGACGGCGCGGCTGTTTCGCCAGAGCAGTCGGGGCCAGTGGGACAGCGTCCTTGAGACGGTTCTCGCCGCCCTGACCGAGGCGATCGCCCATCCAGCAGACTCCCTAGATTCTCCCGCCATGCAAACCTCCAGCACCCCTTCCATCACCCTCCAGACCTCAGCCCCCGTCAAATGCGTGGGCCTGGGCTGGCCGCCCAGCCTGCTCTCGGGCTGGGGCGTCTACGGCATGAACTTGGCCCTCCAGACCGCTCGCCGCGCTGGCTACGAGCCCCTGATGATTTCGCCGCCGTCCCTGGAGGGGCTCAATCCACTGCACCTGAACCTGCTGCAGCCCATCGTGCAGCGCCAGCAGAGCCTGCACCAGTTCCTGGCCCAGAACCCCGACAAGAAAATCAGCGGCGAATTCACCGTGCTCCACGCCCTGGGCAACGATTTTGCCTCGCGGCTCCAGCAGCGCGTCACCGGCAAGCGC
Source organism: Geitlerinema sp. PCC 7407 (assembly GCF_000317045.1). Classification (NCBI taxonomy): domain Bacteria; kingdom Bacillati; phylum Cyanobacteriota; class Cyanophyceae; order Geitlerinematales; family Geitlerinemataceae; genus Geitlerinema; species Geitlerinema sp. PCC 7407. The sequence continues at coordinate 390,169 of NC_019703.1, read as the reverse complement.
AACCTTGGCGTGGTCTTTTTTGAAAATAGTCGGCTGAGCCCCGAGATCGTGGAGCGGGCCCAGAGCTATGACGCCATCGTGGCGGGCTGCTCCTGGAATGCCGAGGTGCTGCGCCAGCACGGCGTCCGGGATGTGCGGATGGTGCCCCAGGGCATCGACCCCACGATTTTTCATCCGGCACCGCGCTCCAACTGGTTTGGCGATCGCTTTGTGATCTTCTCCGGCGGCAAGCTGGAGTACCGCAAGGGCCAGGACATCGTGGTGGCCGCCTTCAAGATTTTTCAGGCCCGCCACCCCGAAGCCCTGCTGATCACCGCCTGGCACAATTTCTGGCCCCAGTTCATGGCGGGGCTAGAGCAAACCGGCAACGTGGTCGGTCTGCCCCAGGTAGGCGCCGATCGGCGGCTGCGGGTGACCGAGTGGCTGGTCGCCAACGGGATTCCGGCCGGGGCAGTGCTGGACGTGGGGCCGGTGGTGAACTACATGATGGGGCAGATTTTGCGGGAGGCCGACGCGGCCATCTTCCCCAACCGCTGCGAGGGCGGCACCAATCTGGTGGCCATGGAGTGCCTCGCCTGCGGCGTGCCGTCCATCCTCTCGGCCAACACCGGCCACCGCGACCTGCTCCAGGGCGACCACTGCTACGTGCTGCAAGATCAAGGCCCGGTCAAACCCAGCCTGCATTTTTCTCAGGTGGAGGACTGGGGCGAATCGAGGGTCGAGGAGGTGGTGGCCCACCTGGAGACGATCTACCAGCAGCGGGCCGAGGCGCGATCGCGGGGGCTGCGGGCGGCTCAGTTTATGGAAGACTGGACGTGGGAAAAACAGATTGGTCGATTGCTGACGGCGATCGACGATCTGCTGTGAAACCTGGGAGGCAGTTTTTGTGACGATTCGAGCCTTTTCCGTGATCATTCCGGCTTTTCGGTGCGAAAACTACCTGGTGCGCACCCTCGAGAGCATTGAGGCCAGCATCGCGTTCTTTCAGCGTCACTATCCCCAGGGAGCGGCGATCGCCCCTGAGATCGTCGTGGTGTGCGACGGCTCCCCCGACAACACCCTGGCCGTGGCCCAGGCCCACGCCGCAAACAAGCCTTTTTACCGCATTCTCAGCCACACCCACAGCTGGGGCGCTGGCCCCGCCCGCAATACGGGGGTGCGGGGCTCGAGGGGAGACGTGCTGTTTTTCTGCGACGGCGACGATCTGTTTTTCCCGGAGCACATCTATCTGGGGATGTGCCTGCTCAATCACCCGGTGGGCGCCAGCGAGCCGCTGCCGGTGGCCGAGGCGCTGCCGCCCGCCGTCGCCCAGTACCTGCGATCGCTGCCACCCCCCGCCGAGCCCCTCGGCGCGGTGAGCCTGCGGGTGCGCATGGAGGACAGCCTCCACCCCTACTGGAAGCGAGCCGTGGAAAATAGCCTGGTGATCAACCTGGCGGTGCGGCGGCTCTGCCACGAGTTTGTGGAGGGCTATCCCGAAAACCAGGTCTACAAGCAGATCCGGGGCCGCGAGGACATCGCCTACCGCCGCTCCATCACCGAGCTATTTCGCATGGCCCACCTGGATCTGGAGACCACCGAATATATTCGCTATCCCGGCAGCAGCTTCGATCGCCAGATGGCCAAGTTCACGACGGCTCCCGGGGAATACCAGGCCACCACGCTCCCCGATGAGCAGCGCCGCCACGCGATCGCCGCCCGCCTAGAGAGCGAAAAGCTCCGGTATCTGCGGGACAAGTTCGTCGAGCCCATCGCGCCAGAGATTCAGCAGTATGCCCTAGTTTCCTGCGAGGCGCGGGGGGACCAGTACCTACAGCAGCAGCAGTTTCAGGAGGCGATCGCCTGCTACGACCAGGCCGTCAGCCTCGGGCAGGCCCACTCCACCGCCCTGAGCAACAAGCGGGCCATGGCCTACAACAACTGGGGCGCGGCCTGGTACAGCCAAAAGCAGTTTGCCGCCGCGGCCCAGTGCTTCCAGCAGGTGCGGGCGATCGCCCCCGACTTTCCCACCAGCGAGTGGGCCGCTGTCCACTACAACCTCGCCATGGCCCTGATCCAGCTCCAGCGCTACACCGAGGCCTATCAGGCCCTCCAGGCCACCCTGGCCATCGAGCCCAACTTCACCCAGGCCCGCCAGCAGCTCGCCCACTTCCAGGTCGATCCGGCTCCCGAGGTCAGCCCCAGCTAGCGGCCTCTACCAGAGCTTTTGCAAGATCATGATGCCGTTCCACCAGGTGGGATAGAGGTTGCGCGGCGTCGGCAGGTCAAACAGCAGCCGGTACTGGGTCTTGCGCATGTCCAAGAAGTCCAGGGTTGCCTGTCGCGCGGCCTGGAAGTTGGTGTCATCGACCATGATGATGCAGTCTTTGGCCAAGAAAGGCTCCGCGATCAGCAAGGACTTGAGCTGATTGTCATAGTCGTGGGCTCCGTCATACAAATAGAAGCCAATTTTGGTTTTCAAAAAGTCATCAAAGACCCGTTCATAGCCCGATTCAAAAAAGAAGTGATTCTGGGTTTTTAGGCCGAGAAATCGGCGGTAAAACGCGTCTCGAGAGCTGGCATTTTCGCTCGTAAACTCCGAAAAGTTGTCAACGCCAATGCAGAGCTTATCGGGATTGTTGAGTAGTCCCGAGAAAAAGGTGAAGCCGTGCCAAACGCCGATATTCAGGTAGCACTGATCGGGCCGGAGCTGAGAAACAATAGCGTTGATCATCGTGGCCACCGCAATGGTGGACATGCGCTGCATCGACAAAATCGGGAAAAACAGCCGCCGGTAGTAGCGCTCTGCGGCGCGATCGCCGATTTTGGTGTTGAGGAGCTCGAGCTGAAGGCTGGGAGGCAGCGTGGGAATGCCGCCCTCGATCTGCAAGTCTGAGGCTAAGAGTTCGTATTCTTCTGCCGGAAATTCAAAGTTGCTTTTGCCGTCAATATTGTTTTCGTAGTGAAAGCGAATCTGATTGACGATTGACGGAAACTGCTGTGCGGGGTCAAACGTACTGGTTTCTGAAGTGGTCAGCATTTTCTTAAATCTCGCTCCTAGTGCAGGTCAGGGGCTCCCCTAGCCTCCCCAAAAGCTCTCCCAATTCTTTTGATTTTTCAAGGAATCAGCAGCATTTCTTATTGGTGGGCAGACGGCGGAAAGTCATGGGCTCAGGGCAAGCCAGGGGCGCGGGACGCCTGCCCAGGATTCTAGCGGTCCCGGCTCAGCGAGGGGCCGCTTGATCCGCTGGCCCCTCCCCGCTGCTGAAACTGACAGAGACTGCATGCCAGAATGCTGGAGATTCTTGACCCGCGACTTCGCCATGGCCACGATTTCTGACGCGATCGCCCTTGCGCTCCAGCACCACCAAGCCGGCCGCTTTGACCAGGCTGAGCCGATTTATCGGCAGATTCTGGCCCAGCAGCCCCAAAATCTCGATGCGCTGCAGTTGCTGGGGGTGCTGGCCTACCAGACCGGGCGCGGCCAGGAGGCGATCGCCCTCTATCGGCAGGCCCTGGCCCTGAAGCCAAACTATGCCGAGGTCCACAGCAATCTGGGGGTGGCTCTGAAGGAGGCCGGGGACCTGGAGGGCGCGATCGCCCACTGTCAGCGGGCGGTGGCCCTGAAGCCCGACTACGCGGGCTCCTACAACAATCTGGGCAACGCGCTCCAGGCCCAGGGCCGCATTCCGGAGGCGATCGCGGCCTACCGGCGGGCGGTGGAGCTCCAGCCTGGGTTTTGGGAGGCCCTGGGCAATCTGGGCAATAACTTGCGCCAGCAGGGGCAGTGGTCCGAGGCGATGGCCTGCTACCAGCAGGCGCTCCAGGCGCAGCCGACGGCCCTCGATCCCTGGCTGAATCTGGGCGCGGCGTGGCGAGAAGGGGGAAATTGGGCCGAATCCATCCGGTGCTATGAGCGGGCGATCGCCCTTCATCCCCAAGCGGCCGAGGCCCACAGCGGCTTGGGAATCACCTACAAAGAGGCCGGTCAGCTCGAAGGGGCGATCGCGTGCTACGAGCGGGCGATCGCCCTCCAGCCCAGTTTTGCCGAGGCCCACAACAACCTGGGCAATGCTTTTCAGATTCAGGGGCGTCTCCAGGAGGCGATCGCCTGCTACCAGCAGGCCCTGACCCACCAGCCGCGCTACGTCCAGGCCCACAGCAACCTGGGCGTGGTCCTGCAAGAGGCGGGCCAAGTGGCAGCGGCGATCGCCCAGTATCGTCAGGCTCTGGCCCTCGACCCGGAGAGCGTGGACACCCACAACAATCTCAGTCTGGCCCTGCTGCTGACCGGCCAGCTCCGGGAGGGGTTTGCAGAGTACGAGTGGCGCTGGCGATCGAGTCAGTACGTGCCGCTCCGGGAGTTTCCCCAGCCCCTCTGGGACGGCTCCCCCCTGGCCGGACGCACCCTGCTGCTCCACGCCGAGCAGGGCTTCGGCGATACGCTCCAGTTCATTCGCTTTGCCATTCCCCTGGCCCAGCAGGGCCGGGTGGTGGTGGAGTGCCAGGGGCCCGTGCGGCGGCTGCTGGAGCGAATGCCCGCGATCGCCCAGGTGGTGACGCGGGGCGAAGCGCTGCCGGACTTTGAAGTTCATGCGCCGCTGCTGAGCCTGCCCTACCTGCTGGGCACCACCCTGGAGACGATTCCCCAGGCGGTGCCCTATCTCCAGGCTCCCGAGCCGCCGCTGCCCGACTGGGCCGAGTCTCTGGTCGCGCGCCCCGACTACAAAATCGGCCTGGTTTGGGCTGGCAGTCCCACCCACCGCAGCGATCGCACCCGATCGGCGGAGCTGGCGTTTTTTGAGCCGCTGCTGAGCCTGCCAGGGATCACCTGGGTGAGTTTGCAAAAGGGCGATCGCGCCCAGGACCTCCAGACCCTGGGCTGGAGCGATCGCCTGCTCGATCTGGGGCCGCAGTTTCAGGACTTTGGCGATACGGCGACGGCGATCGCTCACCTGGACCTGGTGATCACCGTGGACACGTCGGTGGCCCACCTGGCCGGCGCCCTGGGGAAGCCCGTGTGGGTGCTGCTGTCCTACAACCCCGACTGGCGCTGGCTCCTGGAGCGCTCCGACAGCCCCTGGTACCCGACGGCCCGGCTGTTTCGGCCCGCGGCCCCGCGCGACTGGCCCAGCGTCTTTGCCCAGGTGCGATCGGCCCTGGAGGCCCTCACCGCGCCCAAAGTCCTGCCAGCCGCCGTGGCCCAGACCTTTTCCCTCGCCTTTCGGGCCTATCAGGCGGGGCAGTGGGGCGAGGCCGAGGCCCAGTGCCGCCGCGTCACCGAGCAGTGCCCCGACCATGGGCCTGCCTGGCTGCTGTGGGGCGTGGTCGCCTACCAAACGCAGCAGTACGAGCAGGCGATCGCCCTCAATCAGCGCGTGATCGCCCTTAACCCTGCTGTCCCCGAGGCCCACAGCAACCTGGGGGCGGTGTTCTTGACCCAGGGCCGCCTAGAAGAAGCGGTGGCCTGCTACCAGCGGGCGATCGCCCTCAACCCCCAGTACGCCGACGCCTACAACAATCTCGGGGTGGCCCTGCGCCGCCAGAAAAAGCTGCCCGAGGCGATCGCCGCCCACCAGCGCTCTCTTGAACTTAATCCTCGCTCCGCCGAGGCCCAGAACAACCTCGGCGCGGCCCTCCAGGAGCAGGGCCAGTGGGCCGAGGCCCTGCCCTATCACGCCCAGGCGATCGCCCTCAATCCCCAGTACGCCGACGCCTACAGCGACTGGGGCAACGCTCAGCGAGAGCTGGGCCACCTACCCGAGGCAATCCAGCGCTACGAACAGGCGATCGCCCTCCAGCCCAGCCACGCCGACGCCCATCTGGGGCTAGCCACCAGTCTGCTGACGGCCGGGGACTATCGGCGGGGCTTTGCGGAGTACGAGTGGCGCTGGCAGCTGCTGCCCCAGGGTCCCGCGTTCCAGCAGCCTGCCTGGGCGGGCGAGCCGCTCCAGAATCGGCGCATTTTGCTGCTGGCCGAGCAGGGGCTGGGAGACACGATCCAGTTTGTTCGGTTTGCAGCCGAGGTGGCGGCCCGGGGCGGCCAGGTGATCTTGGTCTGCCAGCCCCCGCTGAAGGCGCTGCTCACCGGCGTCGCCGGGGTAGAAACCGTGGTGGCCCAGGGAGAGGCGCTGCCCCCGTTTGACACCTATTTACCCTTGCTGAGTCTGCCCTACCGCCTGGGCACGACCCTCGACGCCCTGTCCCCCGCGCCCTACCTCCAGCCCCCCGGCGATCGCCCCCACATTGCGGCCCAGATCGAGACCCCCATGAACGCCCCCAGCGACTACAAAATCGGCCTTGTCTGGGCGGGCAATCCCCACCATCGCCACGATCGCTACCGCTCCTGTCCGCCAGATCTGCTAGTGCAGGCCCTGGCTCGGCCCGGGGTCGCGCTCTTCAGCCTCCAGAAAGGCCCGGGGGCAGCGGCCCTGCCCGAGGGGGTGATCGACCTGGGGCCGCACCTGGCCGACATGGCCGACACGGCTGCGGCGATCGCCCACCTGGATCTGGTGATCACCGTGGATACCTCCGTGGCCCACCTGGCGGGCGCCCTCGGGAAACCGGTGTGGATTCTCCTGGCCCACAACCCCGACTGGCGCTGGCTGCGCGATCGCGACGATAGTCCCTGGTACGCTTCGGCGCGGTTGTTTCGGCAGCCGGCCTTTGGGGACTGGCCGGGGGCGGTGCAAAGGGTGCGAGGGGCGCTGGACGAAGCCTTGGCAAAGCGCCAGGCTCCCCAGGTCTTGGCCGGGACCGTGGAGGAGCTGGGGGCGATCGCCTGGCAGTATTGGCAGCGGGGCGACTTTGGGCTGGCGGAGCGGGTGTGCCGACAGGTGCTGGCCCAGCGCCCGGATGAGCCCCGGATTTTGGAGCTGCTGGGCACCCTGCGCTGTCAGCAAGGGGACGTGGTGGAGGGAGAAAGCCACCTGCGACGGGCGATCGCCCTCCAGCCGGATTTTGCAGCGGCCCACGGCAACCTGGCCAACGCCCTCAAGGAACAGGGGCGCCTAGAAGAAGCGATCGCCCACTACGCGCAGGCGGTCTCTCTCAAGCCGGACTACGCCGAGGCCTACGGCAACTGGGGGCTGGCGCTCCAGGCCCTCCAGCGCCTCGACGAGGCGATCGCCGTCGGTCAGCGGGCCGTCGAGCTCCAACCCCAGTTTGCTGAGGGCTGGGTGAGTCTGGGGGTGGCCTACCAGGCCCAGCAGGACTATTCCCAGGCGATCGCCCACTACGAGCGCGCTCTGGCCCTGGATCCTCAACACCTCCGCGCCCGCTACAACCTCGGCGTCATCGCCCAAGACCACGGGGACTTGGCCACGGCGATCGCCCACTATCGCCACACCGTCGCCCTCCAGCCCAGCTTTGCCGAGGGGCAATTTGCCATCGCCTTTGCGCTGCTGCTCCAGGGGGATTTGGTGGCGGGCTTTCGGGCCTACGAGTGGCGCTGGAAGCTGGCAGGCTGGCCGCCACGGGAGTTTGCGCAGCCGGAGTGGGACGGCAGCCCGCTCAGCGGCAAAACGATTTTGCTCCACGCAGAGCAGGGACTGGGCGACACGATCCAGTTTGTGCGCTTCGCCCGCCAGGTCAAAGCTCGGGGCGGCCGGGTCCTCTTGGAGTGTCCCCCCAGCCTCAAGCGGCTGCTGACGGGGGTGGCAGGGCTAGATGCGGTGCTGTCCGAGGGCGATCGCTGGCCGGACTTTGACCTGCACGCGCCGCTGCTGAGCCTGCCCCGGATGCTGGGTACTCGCCTGGAGACGATCCCGGCGGAGGTGCCCTACCTGCAAGCCGCCCCAGAGGACGGCCCCCGCCTGAGCGGAAGCGGCTACCGCGTGGGCATCGTGTGGGGCGGCAGCGACATTCACCGCCGCAACCGCCAGCGCTCCTGCCCGCTGCGAGAGTTTCAGGCGCTGTTCGAGCTGGCGGGCACCACCTGGTACAGCCTCCAAAAAGGCCCCCAAACCCAGGACTTGCAGGTGCTGGGGGACGCGCGGATCGAAAACGTGGGCGATCGCTGCCAGGACATGGCCGACACCGCCGCCGCGATCGCCCAGCTGGATCTGGTGATCACCGTGGACACCTCCGTGGCTCACCTGGCGGGCGCCCTGGGCAAGCCGGTCTGGATTTTGCTGTCCTACGCGGCGGACTGGCGCTGGCTGCTGGAGCGGACCGACTGCCCCTGGTACCCCACGGCGCGTCTGTTTCGCCAGCCCAGTCCGGGGGACTGGGCGAGCGTCTTCCGGCAGGTGCACCAGGCCCTCAGCGACCAGATCCCGTCTGGTCAACCGGCAGCTCAACCAGCAGCGACGGCGGGCACCATGGCCCTGGCCCTGCACCAGTACCGAACCGGCCAGCTGGACCAGGCCGCCCAGATTTGCCACCAGATCTGCGATCAGGCCCCCAGCAGCGAAGCCCTGCACCTCCTGGGCCTGATCGCTCAGCAGCAAAATCGCCTGCCCGAAGCGCTCCAGTTCTATCAGCAGGGCCTGACCCTGGAGCCGGACAATCCCCGCCTGCACAACAACTTTGGCAATGTGCTGCGGGAGCTGGGCCAGATGCCAGCGGCGGTCCAGCACTACCAGCGGGCGATCGCCCTGGATCCCCGCTACGGCGAGGCCTACTGCAATCTCGGCTCCGTGCTCCACGCCCAGGAGCAGTTTGCCGCGGCGGTGACCCAGTATCGCCAGGCGCTCCAGCACAAGCCCAGCCTGCTGGAGGCCCACTACAACCTCGGCGCGGCCCTCCAGAAGCTCAATCAGTTTGATGCGGCCCTCGAATGCTATCAGCGGGCGATCGCCCTCCAGCCAGACGCGCCCCAGCCCTACCAAAACCTCGGCACCGCCCTCCAGGAACTCGGCCGCTACGAGGAGGCGATCGCGGCCTACCAGCAGGCGATCGCCCTGGACCCGGCCTTGGCCGACGCTTTTTATAATTTGGGCAATGGGCAGATGGAGCAGGGCAAGCTCCAGGAGGCGATCGCGGCGTTCGATCGCGCCCTCATCCTGCGGCCCGACTACGCCGACGCCCACTTTGGCAAAGCCCTCGCCCTCTTTTTGGGCGGCGACTTGGCAGCGGGCTTTGCAGAGTACGAGTGGCGCTGGCAGCGCTGGGTCGAGGAAGGCCAGCCGCCCACGGCCTTTGCCCAGCCCCGCTGGGACGGCCAAGACCTCCAGGGCAAAACCATCCTGCTGCACTCAGAGCAGGGGTTCGGCGACGCGATTCAGTTCATTCGCTACGCGCCCCTGGTCAAGGCCCTGGGCGGCCGCGTCATCGCAGGCTGCAAGCCGCCGCTCCGGCGCCTGTTCGCCACCGTGCCCGGCGTAGACCAGGTGCTCACCGAGGGCGATCGCGTGCCGTCCTTTGACCTGTACTGTCCCTTGCTCAGCCTGCCGCGAGTCCTGGGCACCACCCTGGCGACGATTCCGGCCCAGGTGCCCTACGTGGCGGCGCCGCCGCCCCCGGTCGAGCTGCCTATCAGTGGGGCCTACCGAGTGGGGATCGTGTGGGCCGGCAGCCCCACCCACCGCAAGGACCGCAGCCGATCCTGCCCGCTGGAGGAGTTTCTGCCGCTTTTCGAGCTGCCGGGCACCGAGTGGTACAGCCTGCAAAAGGGCGATCGCGCGGCCGATCTGGCAGGATTTCGCCATCAGGTGACCGATTTGGGCCAATATTGCCAAGATTTCGCTGATACGGCAGCCCTGATCGCGCAGCTGGACCTGGTGATCAGCGTGGATACGTCGGTGGCGCACCTGGCGGGCGCTCTGGGCAAGCCGGTGTGGGTGCTGCTGGCCACCAATCCGGACTGGCGCTGGCTCCTGGAGCGCGCCGACTCGCCCTGGTACCCGACCGCGCGGCTGTTTCGCCAGCGCCGCTGGGGAGCGTGGCGGCCCGTGTTTGCCCAGGTGGCCCAGGCCCTGGGATCGCAGCTTGCCGGGGGCGCTACCAGCGGCAGTAGGGCATCGAGACCAAATTCGCGTTGAAGTAGCGCGGGTCGTGGGAGACTTCTTCGCCGATCCACTCCGGCAAAGTCAGGGGATGGTCTTCGGTGACGAGCTCCACTTCGGCCACGATCAGCCCCGCATTCTCGCCGCCGAATTCGTCAATTTCCCACACCACGCCATCGAGGACGACTTTGTGGCGCACCTTTTCGATCAGGGGCCGCAGGCACAGACGCTGAAGCATTTCTTCGGCTTCGGCCACCGGAATCGGATACTCGTACTCCAGGCGAATCACGCCCTGGGTCGGCCCTTTGACCGTGAGATAGCCGCGATCGCCCACCCGGCGCACCCGCACCGTGGCGCCCACGTCGCAGGACAGGTAGCCCTGGCAGTAAGGAACCCCGACGGCGATCGCCCGCCAGGCGTCGTTTTTGACCAAAAATTTGCGCTCGATTTCCTTGGGCATGGGGATGGTTTAGCTGGCGACCAGGTTGGCGTGCAGGTACAGGAAAGCTTCCACCTCTTGGGCGGTCGGCTGGGCGGCGATCGCCCCGGCCCGTGTGGTCGTCAGGGCACCGGCGGCGCTGGCGTAGGCCACCACCTGGCGCGCCTGGGCCGGATCGCTCAAAAATTGCAGGCCGTGCTGACAAACCTGGTGCAGGAAGCCCGCCACAAAGCTGTCGCCCGCGCCGGTGGTGTCCTCCGACTCGACTGGAAACACCGGGAACGTCCCTTCGTTGTCGCCCAGGCAGTAGGCGCAGCCGTGTTCGCCCGCCGTGACCAGCACGCCTTCGAGGTCGCCCAGCCGGTGGTCGATCGCCCCCGGATCGGTGGTGTCAAACAGCCAGGTCGCCTCTTCTTCGGAGAGCTTGAGGAAGTCCACCCGCTTGAGCAGTGCCTGGATACGGCCGATCGCCACCGCCGGGTCGGGCCAGAACATGGGCCGCCAGTTCACGTCCAGCAGCACTTTCACATAGTGGCGCTCCGCCAAGCTCAGGGCGCGCTCGATGGCCTCGGCACTCTGGGGGTAGGCCAGCTCCAGGGTCCCTAGCACCAGGAAATCCGCGTTTTCGAAAGCGGCCTCGGACAGGCGATCCGCTTGCAGGTAGGCGTCCGCAAAAAGGTCAGGGCGCTGGGCTTCGGGAGTCGCGCGATCGCTAAAGCCCGCAAAGCTGCGATCGCCCCGTTCGGAGCGCACCACGTACACCGATCGCGTGGGGGCGCTGGGGTAGCGCTGCACGCCGCTGCTGTCGACCCCCACTTCCTGGAGCAGCTGGACCAGGGCATTGCCCGCCGCATCCTCGCCCACACAGCCAATGAATCCCGCCGAGGTCCCGAGCTTGACCAAGCCGCAGGCGACATTGGCGGGCGCTCCGCCGGGATAGGGCGTCCAAGATTCTACGGCCTCCAGCGATCGCCCCGGCTGATTCGCCAAATTGTCAAACAAAATTTCGCCCAGACACAAAACCCGAGGGTGACTCACAGCAACTCTCCTCGCTAACGGTTGTCAGACGCATCCAACCAATACCCTAGCGCCTCTGGGTTAATTGATCGCTTCTTGAAGTTGCGTTGCGATGCGCTCCCCAAAGTCCGGGTCCACTTTGGCCAGCTCCAGCAGCTGCAAGTACTCCTGGGGCGTCAGATCGGCGCTCCGAATCGTGGCCATGGCTTCGGTGTGGATGGCCTGGGCCAAGCGCTGATATTCCACCTCGGTTTCGGCGCTCTGCAGCTCGCCTTCGCGGGCCTCCACCAGGCTGACCACCGCCAGATAGGCCCGCACAAACTGGCTGACCTTCTCTGAGGGGATGTCCCCAGAGCTGAGGGTGCCGTTGTGGGGGGCGCTGGCGGTGGGTTCGGGCGCAGGGGCGGGGGCCAGGGTCTGGGCAGTTGCCGGGGCCAGGGGGCTGAGCCAAAGGGCGATCGCCAAGCCAGCGGCCCACATCCAGCTGCCAAAACCCTTGAGCACGGCTCGAATCGCTTGAATATCCATAAACTTGCAAACTTGATGGCGGGTGAGGGCTGATATTGCGGGTCTGGGCAAAGGGTCTGGTTTGCCGCCATGAACGAGGCGGGCGATCGCCCAGACGCCGCTTGGTGTCCAAATTAGCCGATCTGCAGCCCGATGCGCTGACAGGTCACGGGGCAAGCTCGCTTCTGGGCTGGCTCACCCCGCTCCCCAGCCCGAGCCAGCGACAGATCGGCGCAAGGCAAGAGGTTTTGAGAAAGAAGCCCTTAAGATAAAGAATATGGATGGGTAGATATACAGAGGTATGGAAGTACTATGGCGGGGGGCGAGACTCAAGCCTACGGTCCGCTATCAGAGCGGGAATTGCAGATCGTTGAGCTAGTGGCCAACGGTCTGACCAATCAGGAAATTGCTGAGGCGCTGGAGATTAGCAAGCGCACCGTGGATAACCACATCAGCAACATTTTGACCAAGACGAGCACCGACAACCGGGTGGCGCTGGTGCGCTGGGCGCTGCAGTGGGGCAAGGTTTGCCTGAACGATGTGAACTGCTGCGTGCTGCCATCGCCAGAGGACGAAACCATCGCATAGGGATAAAAAGTCCCCTGGGCCGTTTGCTGTTGGTCAGGGTGTCTCAAGCCACGTTGCCCCAAAAGCGCGATCGCCGCCAGCAGTCAGGCTGAAGCGGCTATTTTTGAGCGGGCGATCGCCCCGGAGGTTCAGCGGAGGGAGCCGATTTTCGGTAGGATAGTAGCCGCTTTGGCGCTGGCGAGGGGCACTTCCAGATCGAGGGAGTCGGGCTCAGCGTCGTTAACGGACAGGACGACAACGAAACCGGGATGAGTTCGATTCAAGCACTACGGGGCACGCGCGATATCCTCCCCGAGGAGGTTGGCTATTGGCAGTGGGTCGAGGCGACGGCCCGTGACATACTGGGTCGAGCGGCCTATCAGGAAATTCGGACGCCCATTTTTGAGCAGACCTCGCTGTTTGAACGCGGCATTGGCGAGGCCACCGATGTGGTGGGCAAGGAAATGTACACCTTTAGCGATCGCGGCGATCGCTCGATTACGCTGCGGCCCGAGGGCACGGCGGGGGTTGTGCGCTCCTACATCGAGCACAGCCTCCACGCCCAGGGAGGCGTGCAGCGCCTATGGTACACCGGGCCGATGTTTCGCTACGAGCGGCCCCAGGCAGGGCGACAGCGCCAGTTTCATCAGCTCGGGGTCGAGGTGCTGGGCAGCCGGGATCCCCGCGCCGACGCCGAGGTGATCGCGATCGCCACGGCGATCCTGCAAGCCCTCGGCCTCAAGAATCTTCGCCTCGCCCTCAACTCCGTCGGCAGCCGAGCCGACCGCCAGGCCTACCGAGGCGCCCTGGTGGACTACCTGACGCCCTACAAGGACGAGCTGGACCCCGATTCCCAAGATCGCCTCACTCGCAATCCGCTGCGCATCCTCGACAGCAAGGATCCGCGCACCCAGGCGATCGCCCAGGACGCCCCCAGCATTCTCGACCACCTCAGCGAGGACTCCCAGCGCCACTTCGACCGGGTGCAGCAGAGCCTGACGGATTTGGGCATCGACTTCTGGCTCAATTCGCGTCTGGTGCGCGGCCTGGACTACTACACCCACACGGCCTTCGAAATTCAGTCGGACGATCTGGGTGCCCAGGCGACGGTGTGCGGCGGCGGCCGCTACGATGGGCTGGTTTCGGAGCTGGGCGGCCCCGAGACGGCGGCGGTGGGCTGGGCCATCGGCCTGGAGCGCCTCACTCTGCTGCTCCAGCAAATTCACGCCCAGCCCAAGGCGGCTCTGGACTTTTATGTGGTGTCGCGGGGCGATCGCGCTGAGCCTGCGGCTCTCACCCTGGCGCACCAGCTGCGTCAGGCCCAGTTTAAGGTGGATCTCGACCTCAGCGGCAGCGCCTTTGGCAAACAGTTCAAGCGGGCCGATCGCAGCGGGGCGGTGGCCTGCCTGATTTTGGGGGATGCAGAAGCAGACGCCGGGACGGTCCAGGTCAAGTGGCTGGGCAGCGGCGAACAAGAAGCCGTCGCCCAAGGCGATCTTCTGGCCCAGGCGGAGGCCTGGCATCAGCGCCTGGCTGCGGCCCGCGCCTAGACCCTCGTGCTGCGGCTCCGGACGGGCGATCGCCACAACTTCCCAAGCGCCTGAGGCGTTTGGAGGGGTCAATATGCGCAAAAATTGCTGTACAACCAGAAATAGCGTCGGACCAGAGATCGGGGGGCCACTGCCTTGCCTGGGCGTCTGGTAGCAGCGCTAGGCGCGAGGAGGGGCACATGGAGTACTGGGAATTTTTGCTACAGCAAGAGGGCGATCGCTCCTGGCTGCCGCTGGAGTCTCCGACCGTTGAGATTTTGGAAGGCCGCTACCGGGTCGTCGCTCGCAGCAATCGCAGCAACACCAACGTCGAGGTGCGGCTCATCCACAAGGCGACCCACGAGTTTCCGCCCAAGCGCCGCGTCCAGAAGCGCCAAAATCGCACCAATCCCGACGGCCTGATGGTGGTCATTCCCTTTACCAGCCTGAAGCCGGGTCTCTGGGAGGTGCGCTGCTCTGGGGACCTGATGTCCGATTTGATGGGTGATAGCTGGGTCTACAGCATCCAGCTTCAGGTGCTGTCGCGCGATCGCCTGACCGGCGAGGACGATGACTTTGACTGGCAGCCCCCCGCCCCAGACGCAGCCGAGCCGCCTGTCCTCGATCGTTCTGAGGCCCTGCCTGAAACGCAACCGGCGATCGCCTTTGACGAGCCCCTGGGCGATGTCTCAGCCGACTCGCCCGAAACAGCCCCCCTGGCCGCCGACCTCCCGGCCAACTTCTCAGAACCCGATTCTCTATCTGATTTCCTAGCCGACTCGCCCGAGGATCCGCTGGCCGCCGGGTCGCCCAGCGAGGACATCTTCGCGGACTCCGCCGCGCCCGAAGCCTTCGAAGACGCAGAGGCCCCGGATTCCGAGGTTCAGGACGACTTCGAGGCAGATCCGCTGCTGGCCGAAGCAGCGCCCACCAGCACCGCCGCCAGCTCCGAAGGACAAGAGGAGCCTTTGCCCTCGCTGGAGCGACTGCGGCAGATCGCCGACGAAATCTCCCAGCAGGCCATCGACGAGCTGCTGGATGCCTGGGACCTCCAGCCCACCGCCGCCAAGGCCGTAGAGTCCTTTGTTGAAGAGATTCCGGCTGATTCAATTTTCCAGCTGGTCCTAGCGCAGGAAGCCTACATTGCGCACTGGGGCGAGAGTATCACCATCGCGGGGCAGGTGGTCGTCCAGGACGATCAGACCCCTCGCAGCGCCCTGACAGACGCCACGCTGAAAATTACGCTCTCTGACCCGCAAAACCAGCAGGCTCTGGTCACGCTGCAACCGGCGCTGCCAGCCCAGGCTTTTCCCATTTCCTTTAGCTGTGGGGTCGAGATTCCGGCCGACTGTGAAACTCGGCTGCTTTTGGGCAATATCACGCTCTACGACGGCTCGACGGTGGTCACGACCCAAGCCTTCACGATTACGGCGGCGGTGGACGAGCTGCTGGAGGCGATCGCCCAGACCGACGAAGACATTGATGAAGAAGACCTGATCGACCTGCCCCTAGAATCGAGCGATCGCCCGCCCAGTCCGCCCCCGGCTCCCCGGCCCAAAATGCGGCTGGAGTTCTTGGAGTTGGTCTCTACGCGCCAGGCCATCCCGCCGCTGCGAGTGCGGCCTGCTGGCACGCGGGGCATGCCGCCAGAGATTCGCCCGCGTCCGGAGGCAGCGGAGGCGGCCGCTCCCGACGCTACGGCCACCGATGCCGCCCGCCCCGAGGCTCCTGCCAGCCCTGAGGTTCGCTCTGCTCGTGGCCCCCAGCTCCCGCAGATTCCTCGGCCCCAGCCCCAGCAGCCACCGGCGATCGCCGATGTCCCAGACCTCGACGACTCTCCAGAGAGCGAGGCAGACTGGATCCGCGAGGAGCCCGACCTCGTCGAGACTGCCGCAGAAGTCGAGACCAGCGAGGACGACGACCCCCTGGAAGCGATCGACACCGACGAGTCTCTAATCTCGCCCATCACCGACACCGAGCCCCCCAGCGACGAGAGCCCACTGCTTCCCGAGCCACCGGCCCCGGGCCCTTCGCCCTTCCGGTCTCTGACAGCGCGCCAGTTTTGGAGCAAGCTCTACGCGATCGCCGAAGACGACAACCTCCGGGATTGGCTGCAAGAGAGCTACGCTCCCCCAGAGCCAGAGCCAGAGCCCGAAACAACCCCCGAACCAGAGCTCCCGGCTTCCGAAGCCCCAGTTTTCGAAGCAGCGCCTACTCCCGTCGAGCCTGGGGAAGATGGCCTAGCACCCGATGCTGAGCCCACCGCCGCGATCGCCCCAGAGCTGACCCCCATCCCCCCTCAGGCGGCTCCTCAAGCCGATCGCTATCGGGAAGTCGTCGTCGAAGATGACCCCAACCCGGCTCCCTCTCGGCGGCCCCAGCCAGCGAGCGAGCCCGATCGCCAGCCTGCAGCAGATCTTGACGATCTGCCGCCTATCCCGGCCCCGGAGCTGCTGGTACCCGCTGGCGAGCTGACCGCAGGACGCCCCGTCACCATTCAGGCCAAGCTTCCCCAGGCGCCTACGCGCCTCTACGTGAAGCTCTGGGCTACCGATCGCCAAACGCGATCGCTCCTCGATGGCCCACGCTGGCTGATCGATTGGACTCCCGACGGCCTCGGCAACCTGCTGGGCAGCACCCAGCTCACCATCCCCTTTGGCTGTCTCGAGCTTCAGATTGAGGCGATCGCCGTTGACGTCCAGACCCAGCGCGAAAGCCGCAAAACCATCATCGATCGCATGGTCATTCCCCCTGACCTGCCCAATATGCCCTTCGAGGACTTTGACACGCGACTCTAACTTGGCCCCAGACGCAAAGCCACTGCGCAATCTTTCGTCATCTCATTTTGTTAAAAATCTTGAGAATAGCGCCGTCCCGCCCCTCGATTCGCAGTACAGTTTCCCTTGGATTCGTGTCGTTTTAGATGGAAACTTTAAGTATGGCAGCTTCCTTTTTGCCCTCTATTCTCGTTCCTCTAGTTGGCCTGGTTTTCCCCGCTGTTGCCATGGCCTTCCTGTTTCTGTACATCGAGCGCGAAGACGCAGCTGGCATCTAAGCAAGCGCTTACCATTCCTGCTGTGACATACTCCTACACCGATACTGACGCATACGGTGTCGGCTTCTCAGTGACCCCTGGCAACCCATCGGGCGTTTCCTGAGCTTTATTGACGGAATGCCCTACCGCCAAAGACTTGATATTGATCGCTGCATTGTGGTCACGGTCAATCGTCAACCCACACTCAGGACAGGTATGCAGCCTGTCCTGAAGTGTTTTAGGTACCTTGACTCCGCAGCCAGAGCAGTTCTGAGACGTACCTCTAGGATTCACTGCAACCGTAAGCAATCCAGCTCTTTCAGCCTTGACTGCCAAGATTTGCAGGAACTGGCCCCAGCCAGCATCCTGGGTCGATTTTGCGAGTCGCGTTCTCGCAATGCCTCGAATATTCAGCTTTTCATGAGCGACATGCTTCCCCTGGGATAAAAGCTTGTTTGCAACCTTGCAGTGAAAGTCTTTGCGCTGATTCGCAACCTTCAGGTGTGCCTTAGAAACTCGTCTAATTGCTTTCTTTCGGCGATTGGACCCCTTCTTTTTTCTCGATAAACTCCGCTGCAACCGCTTCAGGCGCTTCTCTGCTTGGCGGTAGTGCTGGGGGATGGGTTCTTCCTGTCCTGAGTCGTCTACCAAAAACGACTTCAATCCCAGATCAATCCCAGTCGTGTTCTCAGTATTGGGGATGTCGGGAGTGAGAACGGGGATTGATGAATCCTCTAGGCTGAGAGTCACATACCAGCCATCAACTTTGTAGCTGACGGTGGCGGTCTTGATCTTGAACCCTTCCGGTAAGGGACGGTGTTGGATCAGTTTCACCCAGCCCATCTTGGGCAGGTTGATCTGCTTGCCCTGGATGCAGTCCTGTTTGATCTGCGGGAAGGTGAAAGAGCGATAGCGGCCTGCTCCTTTGAATCGAGGTCTACCGCTTCGCTTAGCGTTGCAGTCTCCTTTGAGCCAGCGGTCAAAGGTCTTCTTCACCCGGCCAATGCAGTCTTGCAGAACTTGAGAGTGAATCTGCTGGTACTCCGGGAATAAAGTCTTGGAGTTCACCAAGTCTCGTTTTTGGGAGTAGAAGTCAGGATTCTCTCGCAGTTCTGGCAGGTGACAGATTAGGGGACAGGCGTTGATGTCACAGCGGTTTTGCTCGTACCAAGAGAACCGCTCACCAAGACGATAGTTGTACTGTCTGCGCAGCAACTCTAGCCATTCGCTCATCAAGGCGATTTGACGGGAGGTTGGACGCAATCGTTACTGGTAGGCGGTTCTCACTTAAAGATTTTAATTGGTGATAGCTTTTCATTGTACACCAATTAAAAGAGTATTAGCTGCATGAAAAACGATTTCTTCTCTAGAGGACGCTCTGTGTCGGACTTAAAAGCTCATTTGGTTTTGACAACCAAGTATCGAAAAAAGCTTTTCACCAAGGAGATGTTGGAGCGGCTGCATGAAATCTTTGAGGATCTTCTAGAGCGCTGGGACTGTCGAGTGATTGAGTTTAATGGGGAAGAAAATCACGTTCATTTGTTGTTTCAGTACCATCCCAGCTTGGAGCTGAGTAAGCTGGTAAACAATCTGAAAACGGTAACCAGTCGGAGGTTGCGCTCTGAGTTTGAGGAGCGGGTCTCTGAGTTTTACACCAAGGATGCGTTGTGGAATGGCTCCTATTTCATTGCGTCCGGTGGAGGCGTCACGGTCTCGACTCTTAAGCGGTACATTGAGGAACAAGACTCTCCGACCTGAAGCGAAAGAGATGGTTTATGGCGGTGCTGGTCGCCTCTCGCGTCAAACATAGTTCACCGACCGCCCCGCCATAAACGCGCCTTCATCTCACGCCAAATCAGAGATTATGGACGTGAGGCTTCTGGCTGAACTAGCTAAATACTAAGAAGCCGCCTACATTGCTGTACGCGGCTTCTTTAGCTTTAAAGTCGTTATCCAATGAATGCAAGGGTCAACTACAGAGAAGAACCCAGGCCTGCATAGGCACCATAGAAAAACAGACCCACTACAGTAATCACGCCAAGACCGGCAACTGTAGCCACGATCCACAAAGGAATACGTCCACTGCTGAGCATTCCGTCTAACCTCCTAAGTGAGTTGCTCTCTTCAAAGAGCCTCAAGCCAATCTAAATCAAACTGCGAATCTGAGAAACAGTAAAGCTGGGTAATCTTTCAGCTTAGTTGAAGAAGTAGCTGGAAAACAGGATGCCCAGCACAAACACCAGCAGCAGACCCAGGTACAGAGAAGTCCGGTTTAGCTCAACTGGCTGCTTGTTGGGGTTAGTAACTCTTTCTGGCATGGTGATCTCCTATCGCTGAATAAATTGCATTGAAGCGATCGCACCCAAGAAGAAAACCGTAGGCACTGCCAGCGCATGGACCGACAGCCAGCGAACGGTGAAAATTGGGTAAGAAATGGGTTGGTTCGGATTATTGCTCGTCATGATCCCAATATGAATTAAAAGGGTCTATTTACCAATGAATTCTTCGACTTGCTGCTTCGCACCAAAGCGATCCATCACGATGGGCAGTTCTTGACGCTGCTGGGTGAAATACTCGTCTGGACGAGGCGTGCCAAAGGCATCATAGGCCAGGCCAGTGCTCACAAACAGCCAACCAGCAATGAACAGAGCAGGAATGGTAATGCTATGAATCACCCAGTAACGAATACTGGTGACGATGTCAGAAAATGGGCGCTCGCCGGTAGATCCAGCCATGCAGATTCCTCCTTCAACAACACGTTAGACGTATATCTATCATAGTGAAATTCCCCTGACGCTGAATCGAGGATCGCAGCGCGAGCTTCTGAAACATAAGCTCGTTTTTGCAGGGGTCTCGTACTTTGAGCTTTACATCGGAAGATATGCTTCGAGGCCTATGGTGAGGCTCCACATACCAGTTTCACGTTTCCCAAAGATCGGGACACCGATGGGCGTTACCAAGCTAATTTTTGCACTCTTGGCGATTCGTCGCCAACCCTACTTAGAGCTTGAGTGTTGGTCAAAGGTGTTTGACGATTTAGCGTCTCACCACCCCGGCTTTCCTCCCCCACTCGCCTTTTGGTGTAGTGGGGGTTTTCCACCAAATTAGCCAAGAGATCCCTGAATGACTCACAAGAAAGAGAGTGGATTTTCTCTCTGGGTCTATAGGCTTGACCACAGGAGAGAGGCTCCTTTCAAGGATCTCGAAATTGTCTTAGGCTGCCTGGGAATTGCCCTCGTATTTGAGTAGCGTTCCCCGCTGGCCTAACACAAACCCTTTGTCACCATCAAAGAAGACAACCCGATAGAAATTCGAGGGAATATCTTCGACAGAGCGATCTTTCTCCCAAGTCTTGCCGCCATCGACGCTGCGCAACAGGTTAGCGCTGCCGCCGGTCACCCACAGCTCATCCGGGGTCCGATAGGCCAGGTCGAGCAGGCCCCAGCTGGTCGAGAATTCTGGGTTGACGGGCTCATCCCAAGCTTCGTAGTCGCCCTGGGTAAACTGCAGTTCGCCACCGCGAGCGATCAGCCACAGGTTGCCGTCGGCGGTAAAGCCCATGTTTTGGAGGCGGCGAGAAGAGTTGCGGTTGTGCTGAACCCAGCGATCGGCGCCTGGCTCCCAGGTGGAGTAGAAGTTACCCCGAGCGGAGACAGTGACGTACTTGCCGTCGGAGGAGCGAGAAATATTTCGGAAGACGCCGACCGCTTCTTGGACGAGGGCTTTCCAGTTTTTGCCGCCGTCTTGGGTGCGGTAGATGGCGCCCACGTTGGTGGTGAGCTCAGCGCTGTTGGGGCCGAGGGCGGTGATCACCTGGGGCGCACCAGGCAGCTTTTCGCTCAGGGGCACCTGAGACCAAGACTTTCCTTCGTCTGTTGTGTGCAGCAGCAAAGAGGGCTGACCCACAACCCAGCCTTCTTTGCCAGCGAAGCTGACGGAGGTGAGGCTGTATTTTGCTTCGTCGAGGTCCAAAACTTTGGCATCCCAGGTTGTGCCGCCGTCCTGGGTTTCCAAGAGGGTGGAGCGGCTACCGACTAGCCAGCCGTGCTGAGAGTTGCTCTCTGCAAAGGCAATGTCTAGCAGGGTAATGTCTTCTACCTCCAAAGGCAGGCTGACGGAGCGCCAGGGGCTGCTTTCTAGGGAGGGCAGGTAGCCAGCGCAGCCTGCGCACAGCAGGACTACGGCCACGAGGGCGAAAAGTTTTTGCAGGTGCTTGAAGGCGAGTCGCATGCTGATTTGGGTGGGAGAAGGATGGGCTAAGTGGGGTGGAAGTTGGAACAGAGAGGGTTGGAAATAAGGCGATGATTGAGCCTTACTGCAAGCCGTAGAGACTCATAAACAGAAGAAAGGCGATCGCCAATCCCCCGAAGATGAGAAGGTTTTTCTGTCCCGGCGTTAGGGTATTGACGCCTAGTCCATAACCAAGATTCTCCTTGAAACCAGACGGTGATCCAGCTGGACCAATATTTTCGAACTGCGCAGGTCGAGCACTGCACACGGGACACCGCCAGGTTGCTGGCAGCTCTGCGAAAAGGGTTCCGGGCGCAATTTGAGCGCGATCGTCGCCTTTGGTGGGCTCGTAGGTGTAGCCGCAGGCGCGACACTCATAACGATCTAGCGCTGGAGAATCAGGGGTTTCTGTCGTCATCGCCAACTCGCTGTCAACCAGCTCAATAGAAAAATTATTAGCGATCCTTAAAATATCCATTAAGGATTATGACATAACTCGGTACGCTTCTTGAGCGATCGCCGCTGACCCCGGCCACAGACTCATGAATAGCAACCTCTGAAATGCGCTTAGCTAAAGGGTTAGGGGGCGATCGCAAGTGTGAAGGTACGCATCAGGAAGCTCTGCAATCTTGGGGAGGCGGTTCTGAGGGCCGGCAGAAGGAGAAGCGCATCTCTGGGGGGCGATCGCCCCTGGGAAACTCCCCATGGTCTCAGCCAAAACCCCTTTGACGCCTGGGCTTGGCCCGCCCTTCCCGAAAATCCATCTAGCGTTTTCCACCAAATTCTTAGAAACGCGCGACGGCCAAGTATCAACAGGCCTATGGAGGTTGCCAATGGGTGGCCTAGGAAGAATTCACTGCCACGCGTGTCAGGAAGGATGTCAAAATGTGAAAGAGAATTAACGAATGTCCCCTCGCTAAAACGGTGGTCGGATACTGTGTTTTCGCTTAGCGGTTACGAATATTTCTTGGGTTTTCTGCTCCTGTGCAGTCTAATTCCCCTTCTGGCACTCACCGCTTCGAAGCTCGTTCGTCCCAGTCGTCGGGGTCCTGAGCGGCGGACAACCTACGAGTCGGGCATGGAGCCCATCGGCGGTGCATGGATTCAGTTCAACATCCGCTACTACATGTTTGCGCTGGTGTTTGTCATCTTCGATGTTGAGACTGTTTTTCTGTACCCGTGGGCCGTCGCCTTTCATCGACTGGGTCTACTCGCCTTCATCGAAGCGCTGATCTTTATTGCGATTCTGATTGTCGGACTTGTTTACGCTTGGAGGAAAGGAGCACTGGAATGGTCATGAACTCCAACCCTGCGGATTTGAATTGGGAAGCGCAACAGAAGGAGCGAATTCTCAACCCCATCGGATCACCCGAGGTGACCCAAGAGCTGTCCGAAAACGTTATCCTGACGACCGTTGACGATTTGTACAACTGGGCTCGCTTGTCGAGCTTGTGGCCTCTGCTGTACGGGACGGCTTGCTGCTTCATTGAGTTTGCGGCCCTGATCGGCTCGCGCTTCGACTTTGACCGGTTTGGTCTGGTGCCGCGATCGAGCCCCCGTCAAGCTGACCTGATCATCACGGCAGGCACCGTCACGATGAAGATGGCCCCTGCCCTGGTGCGGCTGTACGAGCAGATGCCGGAGCCCAAGTACGTCATTGCGATGGGTGCCTGCACGATTACGGGCGGGATGTTCAGCACCGACTCTCCCACCGCAGTGCGCGGGGTCGACAAGCTGATTCCGGTGGATGTTTACATTCCTGGGTGCCCCCCTCGCCCCGAGGCGATTATTGACGCCATCATCAAGCTGCGCAAGAAGGTGTCCAATGAATCGCTGCAAGAGCGCGGCAAGCTCCAGCAGGTTCACCGCTACTACAGCACCACCCACAACATGAAGCAGGTGGAGCCGATTTTGACGGGTCAGTATATGCAGTCAGCGACTCGCCAGGCGCCTCCGCGGGAGTTGATGGAGTCGATTGGTATGCCGGTGCCCCCCGCACTGAAGGAGTCTCGCAAGGAGGAGGTCGATCGTGGCTGAAGAAGCAAACCAGGTCCCTGCTGAAGGGCAGCCCGAACAAGCGCCGATTATTGAGGCGGGCAAGGTTGCGAAGTGGCTCAACAGCAATGGATTTGAGACGGAGTCTCTGGGGCCAGATCACTCGGGTGTAGAGATGATTCGGGTGGAGCGAGAGGTGCTGGTGCCGATCGGGACGGCCCTCTACGCCTACGGCTTCAACTATCTCCAGTGCCAAGGGGCCTACGATATGGGCCCGGGTCGGGAGTTGGTGAGCTTTTATCATTTGGTGAAGCTCAGCGACAATGCCGATCGGCCGGAGGAAGTGCGCCTGAAGGTGTTCCTCAATCGGGAAGAGCCGACGCTGCCGTCGGTGTACTGGATCTGGAAGGCGGCGGACTGGCAAGAGCGGGAGTGCTACGACATGTACGGGATCGTCTATGAGGGCCATCCCAACTTGAAGCGAATCCTGATGCCGGAGGACTGGGTGGGCTATCCGCTCCGCAAGGATTACATCTCGCCGGATTTCTACGAGTTGCAGGACGCCTACTAGGGCAGGCTTTAGATTCTGGAGGTTCCAAGCACCTCGAAAGCACCAAAGGCAGCGCGATCGCGCTGCCTTTGGTGCGTATTTGGGAATAAACGAGCTGCCACAATGGAGATTGCCCCTGTGGGTCAAAGGCGCGATCGCCTGTTGTTGTGAACTGTCAGCACCGTTATGAATGCTTTGAATACCGCTGTTTCGACCAATTCGCCGACCCCTTCCCCTCGCCCGTATTTGCCCGGCGTGAATGTGGCGGGCTACGTTAGCAGCGAGTTTGGTCTGGGAGAAGCGGTCCGCACAACGATTCGGGCGATCGAGGCGGTCGAGATCCCGGTGGCGATCAACAATTTCGAATTTAATCCCCACCGCAAGCAGGACGCGACGTATCGCGATCGCTTTTCCAGCGACAATCCCTACCCGGTCAACATCATCCAGGTGAATGTGGACGCGGTGGATGTGCTGCTAAAGCAGGTCGACCCCAGTTATTTCCAGAACCGCTACAACATCGGCATTTGGGTGTGGGAGCTGCCGGAGTTTCCGGAGCACTGGCGGCCGCTATTTGGGATTTTTCACGAGATTTGGGTGCCGAGCCACTACGCGCTGGAGGCGATCGCCGCCGTCTCGCCCATTCCTGTGATGCGCCTGCCCCACAGCATTCAGCTTGCCACCCCCCAGGCCACCCGCGCTGATCTCGAGATTCCCGCAGAAACCTTTGTGTTTCTGTTCATGTTTGACTTTTGCAGCGTCTACGAGCGCAAAAACCCGGAAGCGGTGATCCAGGCCTTCCATCAAGCGTTTGGGGATGCCCCCGAGAATGTGCAGCTGATTATCAAAAGCTCCAACGGCGAGCACTATCCCCAGGAGCGGCAGCGGCTCCAGGAGGCCGCCCAGGGCTGCGCGGGCATTCGCTTCATCGATGGCTACCTGCTGCGCGACCAGCTCGACGGCCTGCTCTACCACTGCGACTGCTACGTTTCCCTCCACCGCTCCGAAGGGTTTGGGCTGACGATGGCGGAGGCGATGTTTTACGGCAAACCGGTGATTGCCACGGCCCACTCGGCCAACACCGAGTACATGAATGTGGGCAATAGCCTGCTGGTCCCCTACGAGTTGCAGACGCTGACCGAGGACTACGGCCCCTATCGCGCGGGCAACCGCTGGGCCGAGCCGGATGTGGCAGAGGCGGCCCGCTGGATGCGCTGGGTCTACGAAGAGCGCGATCGCGCTCAGGCCCTGGGCGATCGCGCAGCCCAAGACATCCGCCAGCAGCTCAGCCCCCAAGCCGTCGGCCAGATTGTTCAGCAGCGGCTTCAGGCAATTCAGCACTTCACCGGCCAGTTCAGCAGCCTCACCCCGACGGCCTTTTTGCACACCCAGGTAACCCACGCCCGGATGCGCTACATGGACCTGCAGGTCCAGATGAGCGGCGCCCACCAAGATTTGCTGCGCCTCCAGGCCGAAAAACGCGACCTCGAGGCCCTGGTCCAGCACCATCAGCGCGACGCGGCGTCTTACCAGCAGGGCTACGAAGAGTATCGCCAAGCCTACGAAAAAGCAGCCCAAGATAGCGCCGAGTATCGCAAGGCCTACGAGGAATATCGCCAGGCCTACCAAGAAACCGCAGCCCGCTGCGAAGAGCAGCGCCAGCAGACAATTCAGGCAGAGCAAGCACTTCATGCGCTACAGCTTCCGCAAGCCCGTAGTCCCCTCCAAAAAATCCGGGACCGGCTACGCAGGCTCAGGAAGCAGTAGACAGCACGATCTAGTCCCGCGAAACCGCTACAATCGAGCACGCAGCGTCCTACCGAAGAGGTTGTTTTGAAAGCCACCGTCTTGATTCCGACCAAAAATCCGGGTGCCCTATTTCGCAAGGTGATGGAGGCTGTTTTGAGTCAGGAGACACCTTGGCCCTACGAGGTCTTGGTGATCGACTCTGGGTCAACGGACGGCACCGTGGACTATTGCCGGTCCCTGGGGGAGCAGGTGCGCGTGCACACCATTGCGCCTCAGGAATTTGGCCACGGTCGAACCCGCAATTTGGGGATTTCTATGGCCAAGGGCGAGTTCGTGGCGCTGATTACCCACGATGCGCTGCCAGCGAGCTCTGCCTGGCTGCGAAATTTGGTCGGAGCAGCGGATCAGGCGCCGGACGTAGCGGGAGCCTTTGGGCGTCATTTGCCCTATCCGGGCTGCAATCCTTTTGTGGCGAGAGATTTGCAGCTTCATTTTGATCATTTCTTGACTTGGCCGCTGGTGGCGCGCCTAGAAGATCGCGATCGCTATCAGCGGGAGGCGGGCTACCGGCAGGTCCTGCACTTTTTCTCAGACAACAATGCCTGTGTGCGGCGCAGCGTCTGGGAAAAGTACCCTTATCCCGATGTGGACTTTGCGGAGGACCAGATCTGGGCCAAGCAAATCATCGAGGCGGGCTATGGCAAGGCCTACGCCGATGATGCGGCGGTCTACCACTCCCACAACTACTCGATCGTGGAGTACGGGCGGCGCTCCTTTGATGAGTCGAAGGCGCTGCGATCGCTCTTTGGCTATCAGCTGTGTCCCAGCTTTGTTCACTTGGTCGGCCACTTTGTGCGCAGTACGCTGGCGGACTGGCGCTACGCCAAGCAGACGCGGCTGTTTCGCCAGGCCCCCGCTTGGCCCCTGCGATCGCCCTTTTTGAATCTGGCGCGGCAGCTCGGCTACTACCTGGGGGAGCGGGCCGATCGGCTCCCGCGGCGGCTCGTCGCGACAATTTCCCTCGATCAGTCGCTGAAGCGGCGGGCTTAGAGCGTATTGTTTTGTTGGATGTCTCCGCTGGGGGACTCAGGAGTTAGGGAAAGGGGCGATCGCCGCCAAAGGCACCACTTGTGATCATTATCAAGGTCCGCAAAAAACTAGGGTTACTGAAGTTCTACTGGCGCAAGCTCGGCACCCGCGGCCTCTTGCGTCACCTCTATTTCCGGTATCTCAAAAAGTCCATCACCGATCTTTCGACCCAAAATCTGGGCAAGATTGACGTCGTTTCGTTCTACGACTTTGTCCGCCACCAGCCCTTCGGCGAGCCCCTCGATCGCGATCGCTGCGATCGCAAGTCCGTGAACTGGGTCATCCCCGACTTTGGCATCGGCTCCGGTGGCCACATCAATATTTTTCGTCTGGTCGAAAACCTCGAGCGCCAGGGCTACACCTGCCACATCACCATCGTCGGCCCCTGTCAGTTCGCCTCCGGCGAGGCCGCCCGCGACTCCATCCGCAAGCACTTTAGCCCTGTGCAGGCGAGCGTTGGCATCGGCGAAGCCTCCCTCCAGCCTGCCTGGATCACCGTGGCCACGAGCTGGATCACGGCCCACACCGTCCGCAACTTCCGCGGTACGGCCCTGCGGTGCTATTTCGTCCAGGACTTTGAGCCTTTTTTCTACGCCCACGGCAGCGACTATCTGTGGGCTGAGCAAACCTACCGGTTCAACTTCTTTGGCATCACGGCTGGCCAGTGGCTCGCGGACAAGCTGGCCCGAGAATATGGCATGCGCACGGCGGCCATGGGCTTTTCCTTCGATCGCGACCTCTATCGGCCCTATCCACGCCGCGACCCCCACACACGCACGGTCTTCTTTTATGCGCGGCCGGTGACGCCGCGCCGCGCCTTCGAGCTGGGGCTGTTGGTGCTGGCGGAGGTGGCCAAGCAGCTGCCGGACACCCAGTTTATTTTGGCGGGCTGGGACACCTCCAATTACGTTTTGCCCTTCCAGCACTCTAGCCCCGGGGTTTTGGCTCTCAAGGATCTGCCGGAGCTCTACAGCCAGTGCGATGCGGCGCTGGTCCTGTCCTTTACCAACCTGTCGCTGCTGCCTCTGGAGCTGATGGCCAGCGGCTGCCCGGTGGTGAGCAATCGCGGTCCCAATGTGGAATGGCTGGTCACCGAAGACGTGGCGGTGCTGGCCGAGCCGACGGTGGAGGCCCTGAGCGAGGCGCTGGTGGCGCTGCTGCTGGACGAGCCGCGCCGCAAACAGCTGATCGAGCGGGGCCTAGACTACGCCCAGCAAACCAGCTGGGAAGCGGAATCTGATAAAGTTGCGAAGATCTTTGACCGCCTCAGCCATGAACTCTAAGGGATCGTTGGTGTTGGGAGCCTCGGGGTTTCTGGGCTCCCATCTGTGTGAAGCGCTGAGTGCTGCGGGGCAGCCGGTGCGGGCCTTTGGGCGATCGCAAGTTCCCCTGGTGCTGGGCTCTGGGAAAGTCGAGTGGGCGATCGGGGACTTTTGCGATCGCGCGGCCCTCGAGGAAGCGGTCACGGGCTGCGACACGATCTACCACCTGATCAGCACGACGGTACCGGAGTCCTCGAACCGCGACCCCATCTACGATCTGCGCTCCAATGTCGAGAGCACCCTGCAGCTATTGGCGATCGCCCAAGAGGCTGGCGTCCGCAAGATCGTGTTTGTCTCCTCCGGGGGCACCGTCTACGGCATTCCGCGATCGCTCCCCCTCCACGAGGACGCCCCCACCCAGCCCATCTGCGCCTACGGCATCAGCAAGCTGGCCATCGAAAAGTACCTGCACATGTACGCCGCCGTTCACCACATCGACTACTGCGTGCTGCGGGTCTCCAACCTGTTTGGCGAGCGCCAGCCCCTAGAAAAGCGCCAGGGCGTGGTCGGCATCTTTTTGGCCAAGGCCCTGCGGGGCGAAACCATCGAGATCTGGGGCGATGGCGAGGTGGTGCGGGACTACGTCTACGTGCAGGACGTCGCCGCCGCCCTGGTCAAAGCTGGCCAGTACAGCGGCCCCGAGACGCTTTTCAACATTGGCAGCGGCCAAGGCTACAGCCTCAACCAGGTGCTCGACTCCCTGGAGGCGGTGCTCAAGGCCCCGATCGCCCGCATTTACAAGCCTGGGCGGCCCATCGATGTCCCGATCAATGTTTTGGATATCTCCCGGGCGCGGCAGGTGCTGGGGTGGCAGCCCGAGACCGCCTGGCCCGAGGCCCTGAAAAAAACCTACGCCTGGATGCGACAGCAGATCTAGCGATCGCCCATTCCAGGGCACAATGGCTTGAGTGATTTCCCGGCGGGTCGCCTATGCAGTTTCACCCTTCTGAGATTCCCGACGTCTTGCTCCTCGAACCGCGGGTGTTTGGGGACGATCGCGGTTTTTTCTTTGAAAGTTACAATCAGCGGGTTTTCACCGAAAAGGCTGGAAACTCGGTCCAGTTCGTTCAAGACAACCACTCCTCGTCCCGGCAAAATGTCCTGCGCGGCCTGCACTACCAGATTCAGCAGCCCCAGGGCAAACTCGTCCGCGTGATCGTGGGCCAGATCTACGATGTGGCGGTGGATCTGCGGCGCAGCTCTCCCACCTTTGGTCAGTGGGTCGGCTACGAGCTGAGCGCCCAAAACAAGCATCAGCTCTGGGTACCGGCGGGCTTTGGTCACGGCTTCCTGGTGCTGTCCGAGCAGGCCGAGGTGCTCTACAAAACCACGGACTACTACGCCCCCGAGCACGAGCGCTGCATCCGCTGGGACGATCCGGATTTGGCGATCGCCTGGCCCCTGACGGGTGAGCCGATTCTTTCGGCCAAGGACCAAGCAGGCGTGCCCTTCGCGGCGGCGGAGGTGTTTGCGTGAAACGGTTTTTGCTGACCGGGGTGACCGGCCAAGTCGGCCACGAGCTCCAGCGCACCCTAGCCCCCCTGGGAGAGGTGATCGGCGTAAGCCGCGAAGAGATGGACTTTGCCCATCCCGAGCGCATGGTCGGGCTGCTGGAGACGGTGGGCCCGGATGTGGTGGTCAATGCGGCGGCCTACACCGCCGTGGACCGGGCCGAAAGCGAGTCAGAGCTGGCCTACGCCGTAAACGCGATCGCCCCTGACCACCTGGCCCGCGCCGCCCAGAGCCACGGCGCCGCCTTTATTCACATCTCCACGGACTACGTCTTTGACGGGCGCAAAAACACGCCCTACCGGCCCGACGACCCCACCAGCCCCCTGAGCGTCTACGGCCATTCCAAACTGGCGGGGGAGCAGGCCGTCCAGCAGGCCTACCGGGTGTCCGGAGACGCTTCCTACGCGATTTTTCGCACCGCCTGGGTGTGTGGCCCCCACGGCAAGGGCAACTTTGTCAAAACCATGCTGCGCCTCGGGAGCGATCGCGAAGAGATTCGCGTCGTAGCCGATCAGGTGGGCAGCCCCACCTGGGCCGGGGACTTGGCGGGGGCGATCGCCCAGTTTGTCCCGCACCTAGGCCCCCAGACCGCTGGCATCTACCACTACACCAGCAGCGGCGTCGCCAGCTGGTACGACTTCGCTATCGCCATCTTCGAAGAGGCGCGCGCCCTCGATTTTCCGCTGGCCGTGCAGCGCGTGGTGCCCATCACCACCGCCGACTACCCGACCCCGGCGCGGCGGCCTGCCTATTCCGTCTTGGCCTGCGATAAGCTAGCGGCAGTTCTGGGCGAAACGCCGCCCCACTGGCGTCAGGGCCTCCGACAGTTACTCCACCACCTAAAACAATGAAAGCGCTGATCCTCTCCGGCGGCAAAGGTACGCGACTCCGGCCTCTCACCTACACCGGCGCCAAGCAGCTTGTGCCCGTGGCCAACAAGCCGATTCTCTGGTACGGCATCGAGTCCATCGTGGCCGCAGGCATCACCGATATCGGCATCATCATCAGCCCCCAGACAGGCGACGAGGTGCGCAGCAAAACCGGCAGCGGCGATCGCTTTGGCGCCCAGATCACCTACATCCTGCAAGAGGAAGCCGCCGGACTGGCCCACGCGGTGAAAATCGCCCAGCCTTTCTTGGGGGACGCGCCCTTCATCATGTACCTGGGCGACAACCTGATCCAAAACGAGCTGCAAGGCTTCCTCAATCGCTTCAAGAGCCAGCACCTCGACAGCCTGATCCTGCTGCGATCGGTCAAAAATCCCAGCGCCTTTGGGGTAGCGGAGGTGGACGCCGCGGGCCGGGTGCTGCGCCTGGTGGAAAAGCCCGCTCAGCCCGCGTCTAACCTGGCGCTGGTGGGCGTGTATTTCTTCAATGACTCCATTCACGATGCGATCGCCAATATCCAGCCCTCGGCCCGGGGCGAGCTGGAAATCACCGACGCCATTCAGTACCTGATTGACCAGCAGCGCGCCGTGGAGGCCTGCACCCTGGACGGCTGGTGGCTCGACACCGGCAAAAAAGACGATCTGCTCGAAGCCAACCGGATCATTCTCGATACCAAGCTGCACCACAGCGAGGTGCTGGGGACCATCGACGAGAGCAGCAAAATCATCGGGCGCGTCCAAATCGGGGCCAACTCCGAGATTCGCCACTGCACCATTCGCGGCCCGGTGATCATCGGCGAAAACTGCCATCTAGAAAATTGCTTTATCGGCCCCTACAGCAGCATTGCCAACGGGGTCAAGCTGGTGGATGTGGACCTAGACCACAGCGTGATTCTCCAGGGGGCGACGGTCACCGGCATTCATCAGCGGATCGTCGACAGCGTGATCGGCCAGCGCGTCCAGCTCTGCGTGGCGGAGCGGCGGCCCAAGGCGGTGCGCTTCATGGTGGGCGACGATTCCCAAATTGAGCTGGTGTGATTTATTTCATCACGGTCAACTACCGCTCATCGGCGCTGCTGGCGCGGCTCCAGGCGTCTCTCATGGCGGAAACGGCGATCGCCTGGCGCTGGGTGATCGTGAACAACTCACCCGAAGACCGGGCCGTCTACCAGTGGGCGAGCGATCGCACCGTGATCTTGGAGACGGGGGAAAACTGCGGCTTCGGCGGCGGCTGCAATGCGGGCCTGCACTACGTGTTTGCGCAGGATCCCCAGGCGATCGCCTGGCTGATCAATCCGGACGCGTGGCTGGGCGATCGCGCCCTGAGCCAAGCCCAGCAGCTATGGGAAAGCCAGCCTCCAGCGTCCATCCTGGGGACCGTGGTGCTGACGCCGGAGGGGGAGCCCTGGTTTGGCGGCGGCTTTTTTGATCCGGCGCGGGGCGAAATCCACGCCCTCGAAACCCTGCCCTCCCCAGAGCAGCCCTGGATCCCTACGCCCTGGGTGAGCGGCTGCAGCCTGATGCTCCAGCTGGGGCGCTTTAACCGGTGTCCCCAGTTTGATCCGGCCTATTTTCTCTATTACGAAGACGTGGATTTTTGCCGCCGCTACGCCGAACAGGGCCACACCGTCGGCCTGGCGACCCAGGTGCAGGTGATTCATGCGCCGTCCTCGGTGACGAGCCGCAACGCCCGCCAAAAGTTTCGCTACAGCACCGAGAGCTATCTGCTGACGCTGGCGCGCTACGCCCACCGGCGGGCGCTGTGGGGGCGATCGCTGCGCCTCGGCCTAAAGGCGATCGCCCTGCTGCCCCTCAAACCCGCGATCGCCCTTGGTAAACTACAGGGGTTGTGGATGTCCGGGCGGCGCGCCCTAAAGCTTTGAGCGATTCTCTGCTGATCAATCTATCGCTGCTGATGCAGCAGCCCACGGGCCTGACCACCTACGCTCGGCAGCTGGTGCCTCACCTGCGATCGCTCCAGCCCACCCTGCTGACAGCCCATCCCTTCGAGGGCTTTCGCTGCATCCCGACCCCCGCCAACCTCACCGCCGAGCACGGCTCGCGAGGTCACCTGCGGCGGCTGCTGTGGACCCAGTTTCAGCTGCCCAAGCTGTATCGCCAGCTGGGGGCGTCTCTGCTGTTTTCCCCGGTGCCGGAGACGCCTCTGTGGCGACGCACCCGCTCGGTGGTCACCGTCCACGACCTGATTCCCCTGCGCTTCGGCTCGGCGCGATCGCCCCTGCGGCTGTACTTTCGCCACTACGTGCCCCAGGTGCTGCGCCAGGCTGCCCACATCCTCTGCGACTCGGAGGCCACCGCCCGAGACATCACCCACTTCTACGGCCTGCCCGCCCGCAAAATGACCGCAGTGCCCCTGGCCTACGACGCCGAGCACTTCCGGCCCCTTTCTTTGCCGACCCAGAACTACTTTTTTTACGTCGGTCGCCACGACCCCTACAAGAACCTCCACCGCCTGATCGAGGCCTTTGGTCAGGTGCGGGATTTGCCTGACGTCGAGCTGTGGATCGCTGGCCCCGCCGATCCGCGCTTTACGCCCGCTCTGGCGGCGCAGGCGGCCGAGCTGGGCTTGGCCCACCGGGTGAAGTTCTTGTCCTACGTGCCCTACGGCGATCTGCCGCGCTTGCTCAATCAGGCGATCGCCCTGGTGTTTCCCAGCCTGTGGGAGGGCTTTGGCTTGCCGGTGCTGGAGGCCATGGCCTGCGGCACCGCCGTGATCACCTCCAACCAGGCCTCGGTGCCCGAGGTGGCCGGAGATGCAGCCCTGCTGGTGGACCCCTACCGGCCCGAGGCGATCGCCGCCGCCATGCGCCAGGTCGCCACCGATGATCATGGGCGATCGCAGCTTCAATCCCTCAGCCTCGCGCGATCGCAGCAGTTTAGCTGGGAGCGGACCGGCCAGCAAACCGCCGCCATTTTGGGCCAGTATTTGTAACTCCAGGGACCGGGCGATCGCGCCTTGACGCCGGGGGTCGCTATTAGCGATACTGATAAACTGGCTGTCTTAATTCCTGCTCGGATCAGGTTCAGACATCGCGAAAGGCCGGAGCATCCGACGAGCGGACTCACTGGCTACCTGTACGGCAATTCTGGAAACCACCACCTGCTATGACTTACGCAATTATTGAAACCGGCGGCACGCAGCTGCGCGTCGAGCCCGGTCGCTTCTACGACGTCAACCGCCTGGCCGTCGACGCCAATGGCACCCTCACCCTCGATCGCGTGCTCCTCGTGCAAAACGATGGCGAAGTGACCATCGGCCAGCCCTTTGTCGAAGGGGCAACCATCGAGGCAACCGTCCTCAGCCACCTGCGGGGCAAGAAGATCATCGTCTACAAGATGCGCCCCAAAAAGAAAACCCGTAAGAAGCAAGGTCACCGCCAAGAGCTGACCCGGATTATGATCGACGCCATCAGCCTGAACGGCACCAAACTGACGGCGGCTGAAAAGGCTGAGGCCTAGAAACGCTAGGCGCGATCGCCCACGGTTTACCCCTAAAGAGACGACAGGAAGGACACAATGGCTCATAAGAAAGGAACAGGTAGTACTCGTAACGGCCGCGACTCAAACGCCAAACGCCTCGGCGTGAAGCGCTACGGCGGTCAAGTTGTGCGGGCTGGCAATATCCTGATTCGTCAGCGCGGCACCAAGGTCCACCCTGGAAACAACGTGGGTCGGGGCAACGATGACACGCTGTTCGCCCTCGTAGACGGCATTGTGACCTTTGAGCGTCGCGGCAAGAGCGGCAAAAAGGTCAGCGTCTACCCCATCGCCGCAGAAGCTACGGCTTAATTGCCCAAGCAACCAGAGACTGACGATTTGGGGTTTGCTGCATTCGATCGACCCTAAGTCAAAGAGGCGATCGCCCTAGGGCGATCGCCTCTTTGCGTTTGTCTGCGGTTTGTTTGCTTTCCCAGATCGCGAGACTTTACAGAACATTACGGCGGCGCAGTCCCGTCTTGGTCAGACCTTAAACTTTTAAGAAGTCCCGCCGACCCTAGACGTTTTTCTAAAGCGCGTAGCACAAGAAGATTTATGTTCCCAGTTCATCGTCCCCGCCGACTGCGCAGCAACGCCCAAATCCGCCGGATGGTGCGCGAAAACAGCCTCACCACCAGCGACCTGATCTACCCGCTGTTTGCGGTGCCCGGTGAAGGCATTGCCCAGGAAGTGAAGTCCATGCCGGGGGTGTACCAGCTCTCCATCGACAAGATCGTCGAAGAGGCGAAGGAAGTCTACGACCTGGGAATTCCGGCCATCATCCTGTTTGGGATTCCGGCAGACAAGGACATTGACGCTACGGGCGCCTGGCACGACTGCGGCATCGTCCAAAAAGCGGCCACGGCGGTGAAAGAAGCGGTGCCCGATCTGGTGGTCATTGCCGACACCTGCCTGTGCGAGTATACCAGCCACGGCCACTGCGGCTACCTGGAGACGGGCGACCTGACGGGTCGGGTGCTGAATGACCCCACCCTGGAGCTGCTCAAGAAAACGGCAGTGTCCCAGGCCAAGGCGGGGGTTGACATTATTGCGCCGTCGGGGATGATGGATGGCTTTGTGCAGGCCATTCGGGCGGGTCTGGACGAGGCGGGCTTCGAGCAGATTCCCATCATGTCCTACGCGGCGAAGTACGCATCGGCCTACTATGGCCCCTTCCGGGATGCAGCGGAGTCGGCGCCCCAATTTGGCGATCGCCGCACCTACCAGATGGACCCCGGCAACGGCCGCGAAGCCCTCAAGGAAATTGCCCTCGACATCGCTGAGGGTGCTGATTTCCTGATGGTGAAGCCAGCCCTAGCCTACATGGATATCATTTGGCGAGTGAAGGAAGCGACGAACCTGCCCGTCGCCGCCTACAACGTTTCGGGCGAGTACTCCATGGTCAAGGCCGCCGCCCTCAATGGCTGGGTAGACGAGGAAAAGCTGGTCATGGAAACCCTGCTGAGCTTCAAGCGGGCAGGGGCTGACCTGATTTTGACCTACCACGCCAAGGACGCAGCGCGCTGGCTGGCCCAATAGAGACCCAATAGATTTGATTGACTCGGCTATCTGGCTCCCCTGTGGGGGAGCTTTTTTTGGGCTTTTTTGCGCGGCTAGTTGAGGGCGGTGGGGGGCTCGGCGGGCTGGCGGGGCTGGGGCGATCGCGCCAAGCCGATCACCCGATACACGTCCACCAAGTGGTGCTTGCCCTTGAGGGCCAGGGGTCCCCAGTGATCCACCTCGAATTCATCGTTTAGGTAGACCAGGGTTTCCTTGGCGATCAGGACGCGGCACACATCGCCCTGGCGATCTTTTTCGCAGCTTTCGAGGCGGGCGGCAATATTCACGCTGTCGCCGATCACGCCGTACTCTAGGCGCTCCTTGCTGCCGAGGCTGCCCGCCACCACTGGCCCGGTGAAGATACCAGCCCGAATTTCAATCAGGGGCAGGCCCTGCTCGCGCCAAAGCTGGTTCATGGCCCGGAGGCGATCGCCCATCACCAGGGCGCACCGCACGGCATTGCGGGCGTCGGCGGCGATTTCGGCCTCGCTCTGCCGCGGCACCGGCACCCCAAACACGGCCATCAGGCCGTCTCCGGTGAACTTGTTCACCACGCCCTGGTGGGCGAGGACTTCTTGGGTGGCTGCCGCTAGGTAGGTGTTGAGCCACTCCAGGAGCAGCTCGGGCAGCAGCATCTCGGAGATGGTGCTGAAATTTTTGATGTCCACAAACATGGTGGTGGCCGTCAGCTTTTGGCCGGGCAGCTTGCCGGACTTGAGGAGGCGATCGCGGCTGGTCCAGAGGGCCGCAGCCACCTCCGGCGAGGTGCTCTGGCCCAGCAGGCGCATCACCGTCTGCTGCTGCTGGTGGGCCTCGTAGGCGCGGTGGGCCACCACCAGGCTGCCGGTCAGGACCAGCCCCAGGGCCGGGGCGATCGTCGGCACCCAGTAGGCGTGGGCCTCAAACAGCGAAAAACTCGCCATTCCCAGCAGGACCAGCACCCCCGCTGCGCCGGACAGCAGCAACGCCGGATGGCGCACCCGCCAAGCCAGGACGCCCCCGGCGATCGCCCATCCCCAGAGCCACAGGCCCTCGCCCGTCGGCGTCCAGTAGCGAAACAGCGGGCGATCGCCCGCGACCGCATCCAAAATCTGGCTCAGCATTTGGGCGTGGACCAGCACCCCGGGCATTTCGGGGATTTCTTCTTCGCTAGCGCTAAAGGGCGTATAAAACACATCTTTTTGGCTTGAGGCCGTCGTGCCCACCAGCACCACCTTGTCGCGCACCCAGGCCGGGTCAAACTCACCATTGAGCAGCTGCGTCAGGGAGATTTGGCGCACCGATTGGCGGCCAGAGCGGTAGTTGATCAGCAGCTGATAGCCCCGAGCATCCACCTTGGCGTAGCCCCCCGAGGTCGCCTGGAGCGGCTCAAACACCGTCTCGCCAATCTGGAGATGGTTGGGGTTGCTGGGGCTGTTGCGGGCCGTTTGGCCTTCGGTATCCAGATAGGCGATCGCCAGCAGCAGCGGAAAGGAAAAGTAGGTCTCTTCGGCCACGGACGCGATCATCAGGTGGCGGCGCACCACATTGTCGCTGTCGATCAGCAAATCATTGAAGCCGACTCGGTCGGTGGGCAGGCCCTCAGGGGCGGGCACCCCGGCGTCGTCGCCGCTGCCCAGATTGGTGATAGCGATCGTGTTTTCCGCCTGGAGCGCTTTGAGCAGCTGCGATCGTCCCGGCATCTGGGGCACATCTCGATACACATCCAGGCCGATCAGGCGGGGCTGGTGCTGCTGCAAGCGCTGCAAGGCGTCGGCGACGGTCTGATCCGACAGCGGCCAGCGGCCCTGGCGCTGAATGTCTGCTTCGGTAATGCTCACCACCAGCAGGCGCGGGTCCGGCCCCAGCTCAGGACGGCGGCGCACCATCGTATCAAAAACCTTCAATTCGGCCTGCTGCAACGCTCCCACAGACTGGAGCCCGAGCAAACTGGCGGTCACTGCCGCACTGGTCACAAACGGCATCACAACCGGAGCCAGCAGCCACTTTTTGAGGGGCAGCGACTCAACTCGCGAACAAACCTGGGCGAGACGTTTTAAGACCACAAAGGTGGAGGAAAAAGAATGAGGAGAAGGCAAGCGATCGCGACCGGACAGCCTGAGCGAGAGCCAGGGATCCCTTTTCTCCTCCGAGCGCACCAACGCTTGATCCGGAGAGGGGACGCGGTCTCACCCCAATCGCAGCGACTCCACCACTATGGCACTTTTTAAATGAGGGGTCACACCCCCCAGGCGCTGGGCGGCTCATCGGCGATCGCCCCCCGTACCAAAATAACCGTACAGGGACTTTTGCGGGCGATCGCCTCCGGGATATTCCCCTGCATCACCTGCTGCAGCAGCCCCTCCCGCGTTGCCCCCAGCACGATCACATCGGTCTGATCGCGCAGCGCCAAATCCTGAATGGATTCAGCCACCGAGGAATCCTGGGCCGTGGTCGCGACCACCGGGCAGTTGAGGTGCTGACTCAAAAATTCCACATCCTGGACCAGCAGGTCGCTCGACATCGGCGCCTGAAGCGACGTGAAAACCTGGTACAGCCGGACCTTCGGATGCGAACTCAGGGCAATGAGCCCCGGCAAAAAGTGCAGAGCGCGCTGGGCATTGGGTCCGCCCGCGATGGGCAGCAGCCAGCGATCGAAGTTTTGGAGGGAGGCAGCCGCCCGCGCCTTTTCCCCGCCAAAGGGCAGGCGGTGGGCCTCCGCAAAGATCGGCGAGCGCGGGGCGAGGGCCACCCCCGCCCCAAACTTCACCAGCATCACGTCACAGGCCGCCTGCCGAATCACGGTATCCATGGTGCTGCCAAACACCCGCCCCGGCGTGGTTGTGCTGCCTTTCCAGCCCATGCAGATCAAGTTGATGTGGCGCTCCTCAATGGTTTCCAGCACCGCCTGCGCCGGGTCGTGGGCCACTCGGATTTGGGTGTGGACGGGAATGTGCAGGTCACGGCCCAAGCGGACGGCGCGCTGGAGCAGGCGGCGACTCTCCAGGGTGTCCACGCTGGTTTCCGTGGGCAGCTGGTGGCGCGAAATCTGAATCACCCGCAGACACTCGATCTCGTAGTGGCGATCGCGGGCGATCGCCACCGCCATTTGCAAGAGCAGATCCGCCGTCTGGGGATTGCCCAAGGGGACCAGCAGGCGGCCCTGGCCGACCGTGGGCGATCGCGTCTGGTACACGCAGTAGGACGGCGCCGTCTGGGGACCGGGGCGATCGCTTTCTCCCGTTAGCCGGTCCGCCTCCACCCGGATAATGTCCGCCCGCGTAATAATTCCCACCAGCCGCCGCCCCTCGGTCACCGGCAGGCGGCTGAGCTTGTAGCGGTTGAGCAGATACAGGACCTGGTTGAGGGTGTCGTCCGGGCTGACCGTCACGGGCTGGGGCGTCATCAGATCCCGCAGCACCGTGGCCGAGCGGGCAGCAGCCTGGGCCAGGTCCGACTGGGTGATGATGCCCACCAGCTTGCCGTCGTCAACCACTGGGAAGCCCCGATGGTGCGATCGCGAAAAGGCCTGCATCGCCTCTTCAACGCTCAGCTGGCTGGCCAGGGTCTCGACCCGTCGCTGCATCACATCCGCCGCCCGCAGGTTGGCCCACTCTGGCTCTGCACTGGGCGATCGCTCCAGCTCGATGCCATTCCAGGCCAGCAGATGGTCGTAGAGCGACGCACTGTCCACCTTGTCCGCCACAAAATAGGCCACCACCGACCCCACCATCAGCGGCAGCACCAGATTAAAATCCGTCGTCATCTCAAAGATGATCACCACCGACGTGATCGGCACGTGGGACACAGCGCTAAAAAACGCCCCCATGCCCACCAGGGCATAGGTCGTCGGCAGGCCCACCCCCAGCAGCTGCTGTTCGCCAGCCCCCACCATATAGCCCAGGGCCGACCCCAGCACCAGAATCGGCGCAAACAGGCCGCCAGGAGCCCCCGAGCCGTAGGCCAGCATGGTCAGCACCGCGTGCGCCCCAAAGGCGATCGCCATCGTCTGCCAGTCCGCCGCCCCCGTCACCAAAGACGCCCGCAGCCCCGCATGGTCCCGAAAGGGCAGCGGCAACACCGACACCACCAGCCCCGACAGACAGCCCGCCAAAGCCATGCGCCAGGGCATACTCAGCTTGAGCACCCGCCGATTAATGGTCAGACTGGCCAAAATGCCGCGGCAAAACAGCGGCCCTAGCACCCCCGCCAGCAGCCCCAGCAGCAGATAAAACGGGATATCCACCGCGTGAAAATTGGCCTGCACCGGCACCGCAGCTAGATTCACGTCCAGGCCGCGTCCCCCCAGCAGTCGCGCCACGACGGACCCAATGAACGAGGCCAAAATCGCCGTCCCCAGCGTAAAGCCCGAGACATCCCGCAGCAGCTCCTCGACCACAAACAGCACGCCCGCCAAGGGCGCATTAAAAGAAGCCGCCAGCCCCGCCCCTGCCCCCGCCGCAATCAGCTGTCGACGGTGATCGGGCGACGTCGGAAACCAGCGGCTCAGCTGAGCCCCGATCGCCGCTCCCATCTGAATCGTCGGGCCCTCGCGCCCCAGGGTCAGCCCAGACCCCAGCGCCAGCACCGCGCCCAGCAGCTTGACCGCCGCGACCCGCAAGTCCAGAGGGATCGGCACTCGGGCCAAAACCGCCTTGACCTGGGGAATGCCGCTGCCAGCGGTCTCGGGGGCCACTCGCTCCACCAGCCAGCCAGCCAGAAAGCCGCCCACAGCCCCAATGCCCGACAGCACCAGCCAGGCCGGACCTTGCTGGGCCAAGTGGACTCGCCATCCCCCCAGCAGCCCAATGCCCTGACGCAAAATCACAACCGCAAAGGCCGCGACCAGCCCAATGAGGCATGCTTCCAGAATTGCGGTCCGTTTGGGTCTCAGCAACGGTCGCACAAACTGGAGCACAGGGGGGTAGCGCATGGGGTTAGGAGTGGGGGGACAGCTGGCGGCTATTGACGTCCGGTGGTGGAGAGCCCCTCAACGATGAGCGACGGGGTGTAGCAGGAGCCGTTCCAGTCGGCGTCACCCCCGAGTTCGACAAGCTGCTTGAGGGCTGCGTAGACATTGCCAAACACCATGGTGTCTTTGACCCGTCCAGTCACCTGGCCCTTCTGGACTCGGAAGCCGAGGTCAACATTGATCGAGAAGTCGCCCGAGAGACCAGCACCCCCGCCGAGCATCTGATCCACGATGATGGCGTCATCGAGCAGACTGATCAGGTCTGACAAAGACTTTTGGCCCGGCGCTACCAGCAAATTGAAAAGGCCCGGCGTGGGATAGCTGCCCAGCCCCGGCCGAAATCCGTTGCCGGTGCTGCCGCTGCCTAGCTGGCGGCCCGTGGTGCCGTCGGCATAAAACATTTGCAGCACGCCGTCGCGAATGAAGACGAAGGGATGGGTTGGCATGCCTTCGTCGTCAAAGGGACAGCTAAAAGGACCCGCGTCGGGGTCCTGGGAGAGGGTGAGCTGGGGCGCAATGACGAGCTGCCCCAGGCGATCGCTCCAGGGAGAAGATTTTTCAAGGACGTGCTTGGCGTTGAGGGCGGCCTGGATGGTCCCCCAGAGCATGTCGGCGGCCTTGGCGGTGAAGAGGACCGGCACGCGGCCAATGGGCGGCGCGACGTTTTCTTGGGCCCAGGCCAGGCGCTGCAAAATTTGGTCTGCCAGGCTGGCGGGGTCGAGGACGTCGCGCTGGGTCTGGCCGTCGGACACGCTGAGGAAGTCGTCCCCCCGGACCCACTCCGCCGAGAGGTAGCAGCTCAAGGTGGTGTCGGTGTAGCCGCAGTCTAGGCCCTGGGAGTTGACCAGGCGGGTGGTTTCGACGTCGCACTCCCACTCGGCGGTGCACAGCAAATCGGGATAGACCTGGCGCACGAGGGCGATCGCCTCGCGGCCCCACTCCACCAGCTGCTCCACCGGCACCGAATGGCCTAAGTCGGGATAGGTGGTTTTGCTGGTGTTGGCAAATTCGACCGTTTCGGGCTCGTTGAGCTGGCTGAGGGCGATCGCCCGATCCACCAAGACTTGGGGCTCCACCGGGCCATAGGCCACGGCCAGCCCAGGCCGTCCTGCGCGCCAGAGTCGGAGACTGGTGCCTGCCGCTTGAGCGCTTTCCAGCTGCTTGAGGCGGTTGGCCTCGAAGTACACCGGGCGCGAGAGGGACTGCGACTGAAACACCTCCGCCGCCTCGGCTCCAGCCCGAGCGGCCAACTCCAACAGCTGTTCTGCCAGCGCCTCCTGTTGCAACTTATCAGACCCCATGACCCTGCGATGCTGAATCCTAAATGACCGGAGGCCGCAAGCAGCCGCCCGCCTAAGATTTAGACTACGCTAGATTGACCTCCTGTAACAGCCAAAATCCGCTAAAGGCCTCAGACTGAGGATCGCTCTGAACGCCAATGAAATGGACATTCTGAGCTGCTTGCTTGGCTAACTCAAAGTTTTTGGCCTCCTGCTGCTGCGATCGCTCCGCCAGATTTCCGCGCAGCAGCCAGCGCTCATTGGCCCCCGTATCCAGGACCAAACAGGGGTTGGGCGTCTCCTCGTAGCGCACAAAGGCCATCTCGAGTCCCGACATCCAGGCCGCCAAGGGCAGCGCCCGCGACGAAAAGAGCAGCACCCCCGGCACCCGCGTCTCCGGAGTCAAGCCCAGGGCCTCAAGGGGAAACGCCTCGCCAAAGTCGATGCTCCACTCGGTCATATCGGCAAAGGCACCGGCCTCCAGGGTCACAAAGGCCAGCCGGTCGTAGTTGAGGGCATCGGGGAGTCGCTTGGGCTCGGGGGTTTCGAACTGCACCGACGGCACCACCACCCCCTCGCGGTAGTTGGGATCGAGAGGATAGACATCGCGCGATCGCTCCTCCAGCCACTGATTGAGCGTGACTGTCCGCCGACTGGGCAGCGGCAGCACTCCCAGATCGCTACAGGCCTTGGTGATCATGTTGGTGAGCTGGCGGCGAAAAAAGCGGATCTTGTCTGGAGGCTGGGGGGCTTGGGCGATCGCCCGCTCCAGAGCCTGACGCAGCCGCACCGAATTCACTTCACCACTGTCGCAGTACTCGGCATAGCGAAATAGCGTCTCCGGTGCCTGGTTGACGGTCTGGGGACTCTCGCATACAAGCACTTCCCACACCTTCTTTTCGCGCTCATCCAAGATTGGACGGGAATAGAAATCAAGCTCCCAAATCGTCGCCATGGTGATTTAACGTCAGCATCTTAAACAACCAGCGAGGGCTGCCAGGGCCTCTTTCGCCAGGGCTCAAGGCTTGCGGGGGCGGCTATCTCCAGGCCCAGCAATCGCTGTTTGAGCGCGACAAAAGAGGCGGCCTGGTAGCCGCCCCTTTATCAGTATCGTTGAGGTTGGGAACCGATAGTGCGATCGCCCTCTCAGGACGATCGCTGATTGCCCATTATTCCGCGTCGCTGAGCTGCTTTTTGGCCCGGCTCGCGCGATCGCCCGCCTCCGCCATCACAGTTTCAAACTTCTCCAAAATCTCGCCCGGATAGCTCTCCAGCACCCGCGTCGACAGAGAAATGCGCCCCTGCCACTCGTCGAGGTCCGTGATCACCACTTTGATGGCTTGGCCCACGGAGAAGTGCGCCTGGAGAGACGAGATATAGTTTTGGCTGATCTGCTTGATGTGCAGCAGGCCCGTCGTGCCGCCCAGGTCCACAAACAGGCCAAAGGGCTTCAGGCTGACCACCTTGCCTTCGACCAGCTGACCAAT
Source organism: Geitlerinema sp. PCC 7407 (assembly GCF_000317045.1). NCBI lineage: Bacteria > Bacillati > Cyanobacteriota > Cyanophyceae > Geitlerinematales > Geitlerinemataceae > Geitlerinema > Geitlerinema sp. PCC 7407. Next base: position 347,044 of record NC_019703.1, on the reverse strand, counting down.
TTCAAACTGGCCAATGCTGGCGGCTTGGGCGGCCTGGCGGTGGGAGAGCACCAGCTTATTGGTCTCCCGGTTGACCTCCAGCAGCTTCACGGTCAGCGTCTTGCCGATGAGGCTGTCGAGGTCCTCGCGCTCCACGAGCTGCGATCGCGGAATGAAGCCCCGCAAGCCTTGGGCATCGGCCGTCACGCCCCCCTTATTCACCCCAGAAACGCGCACGGCGATCGTCTCATTGTTGGTCTGCATCTCCGCCAGGCGCTCCCAAACGCGATTGAGCTCCAGGCGGCGCACCGACAGGGTCACCTGACCGTCGGCGTTTTGGTTCGAGATGATGAGAAAGTCCCGCGCCTCATTCAGCGGCAGCGCCGTTTGCAGATCGACTCGGCTGCTGAGGGAGGCTTCTCGGGCCGGCACAAAGGCCGCGGCCTTGCCGCCGATGTCTACATAGGCACCGCTGCTGTCATATTCAAAGACCGTACCGCGCACAATCTGCCCCGACTCAAACTGGTAGTCGTGGGATTCTAGGGCCTTGGCAAAGTCATCCATTGAAAAGCCAGGAGCCGCTGCTTGAGGACGCGTTGATTCGGAATTCATGATTACTTTTGAACTAAAACGAATGGTGCACGACGAGCCATGGGGATGAGGCGACGCCGCGCGAAGATATCGCCAGAGCGGGCCTGACCTCGGCCTAGAGACCGACAGCCCAGGACATCCTAGAGCAGGTACCCACCTCGGTCTCGGAGTGCCCCTGACGAGCTATCTCCACTTTGACACTTCCTGCTCCAGAAACGCAGAAAATCCCGCCGCCTCTGAGGGGGGACTCCGGGGCGCGATCGCCGCCGAGTCTAATCTCCCTGGAGAACGCCCTGGAAGAGGCGCTGCACCTGCTCCCAGGCGTCGGCGGCGGCTCGGGACTCGTAGCTCTGGCGGCGATCGCAAAAGAAGCCGTGGCCCGCCCCTGCGTAGCGAAACACCCGATGCTTTACTCCGTGCTGGGCCAAAGACGACTCGATCTGGTTCACGTGGGCCTCAGGAATGCTCTGGTCCTCCATGCCAAAGAAGGCGTAGAGGGTGCCAGAAATTTGGGCGGTCCGCTGGAGGGTGGGCTGAGCCTCGCCGGGACACCAGTCCGGAATGCCAGCGCCGTAAAACGAAGCCGTCGCTCTGATCGCGGGCAGGGTCGCGGCCAAGTAGGCCACGTGCCCACCAAAGCAGAAGCCGATCGCGCCCAGGGCCTGGGCGCGCACATTGGGCTTTTGCTGGAGATAGGTAAGGGTGCTCTGGATGTCGCTGAGCAGCTCTGGAGCGCGGGTTTGGTTTTTGTATTCGCGGCCAACCTGAATGTCTTGGGGCGTGTAGCCCGCTTCGAAGCCCGGAGCCAATCGCTGGTAAAGGGCCGGGGCGATCGCCACATAGCCCAGGCGCGCCAGCCGCTCAGTCACCTCTCGAATATGCGCATTCACGCCGAAAATTTCTTGCAGCACCACCACCGCCGGAAACGGTCCGGGGCCAACCGGCTCTGCTAGGTAAGCGGCGATCGCCACTTCACCCGGGACTGTCACCGTTTCTGTCCGAATGTCTGCCGCCATGATCACCCTCGAAGCAACCGAAAATACGTTTGTTATATCGCGCCCTCCCTATATTTCGCCCTTCAGTCAAAGGGCTCGGAGGGTATGCCCCTGGACCCAGGCCCTCAAAAATAGGTTTGGCTGCCCCTTCCCGAGCCCATGAACTGGCTCATAGATCAGGCGATCGCGCTGGGCAACTTTTGGCCCCCTTGGCGCGTCTAAAACGCTGGGCCGCGCCTCCAAAGCATCCACATTACCGTCCTGGGTGGTTTGGATGCCCGTGGCCTAAAGTATTATCAGGAGCGAATCGCTGCAATTTGGCCGCAGACCACCGCAGGTTCCCGTTGGCCGGCGAAGACGCTTCTACTTCGCGGAGCATTGCTTTTCTGACGGGCGATCGCCAAAAAAGTCCGGTTTTTGGTCACTTCAAGCCCTGTGGCCGGCATCGCAGCCCTGACCCGTCAGCCCTCAGGAGGATCTTGGGATGGTTCAATTTCATATTCAGTCCGACAGCGACATTCCGGCGTCTGCCCAGCTCTACAATCAAATTCGTTTCGCCATTGCTTCGCGGCAGTTTCCCCCCGGACACCGACTGCCCAGCACCCGGCAGCTCGCCATGCAGACCGGCCTCCACCGCAACACCATCAGTAAGGTCTACCGACAGCTCGAAGAAGCAGGGGTGGTCGACGCCCAAGCGGGCTCTGGCATCTACGTGCGCGCCCAGGGCGACGAAGGCGGCACCCAAGCACCGCGATCGCCCCTCTTTGAGAAATATCCCATCGCCTCTCGCCTCGTGCGCGGCAGCCTCGACGAACTGCTCAAGCAAGGCTGCTCCCTCAATGAAGCGCGGGAGCTTTTCCTTAGCGAGATCGACTGGCGGCTGCGGTGCAGCGCTCGGGTGCTGGTCACGGCGCCCCAGCAAGACATTGGCGCGGGCGAGCTGATGGCCCGCGAGCTAGAGCAGGCCTTGCAAATGCCCGTTCAGCTAGTGCCCATGGAGGAGCTCGGTCAGGCCCTCGACCAGACACGCTCGGGCACCGTTGTCACCAGTCGCTATTTCATTGGCGATGCGGAGGCGATCGCCGCTCCCAAATCCGTGCGCGTGATTCCCGTCGACATCTACGACTACGCCAAGGAAATCCAGATGCTGCTGCAGCTACCCAAGGATAGCTGCGTTGGCCTGGTCAGCCTCAGCAGCGGCTTTTTGCGGGCCTCCGAGCTGATTGTGCACAGTCTGCGGGGCGATGACCTGCTGGTCATGACCGCCCAGCCCGATGACGCCTTCAAGCTCAACGCCATGGTGCGCGGCACCCAGCAGATTGCCAGCTTTGACCCCAAGAGCTGCGCCGCCGTCAAAACGGCCCTAGCCGCCGCCCGCGAGGACATCATTCGTCCGCCCAAGCTGATGTGCTGCGAAAACTACATCGGCACCAAGTCCATTAACCTGCTGAAGCGGGAACTCGGCCTCGACTAAGTCCCCTAGGTCTCTCTCCCAACTCCCTCCCTGGGCGGTTGCCTTTTGAGGGCCGTTCTCTGAAGCTAGGACTCACGGGGAGTCGCCAGCAGCGGCTCTTTGGCAGGCTCCAGTACGCCCTCAAGAGCGAGACTTGACATGACCATCGAACTTCAGCCTTCTCTAGGACTTCAGGCAGCGATCGAGCAGCGTCGCGCGACGCGCTCTTTTCGTCCTGACCCGATTCCGCCAGCCATTCTGGAGGAGATTTTTCGGCTGACGCTCCAGTCTCCGTCTGGCTACAACCTCCAGCCTTGGCGTTTTGTCGTGGTTCAGGCCCAGGAGAACAAAGACAAGCTGCGAGAATGTGCCTTTGATCAGCGCCAGGTGAGCGAAGCGCCGGTGGTGGTGATTTGCTGCGGCGATCGCCGGGTTGGGGACAGCGACTACATTGAGGCCGTCATCGATCTGGGGCGACAGCACGACGCCATGACCGATGCCTACGCCGAGGTCGTCCGCCAGCAGGTACCAGGCCTCTTTGAAAACAAACCCTGCTTTGAAACCATGGAGGCCTGGACCAACCGCCACACCATGCTGGCTGTGGCCCACATGCTCATCGTCGCCAAAAGTCTCGGCGTCGACAGCTGCCCCATGGAGGGCTTCAGCAGCAGCCAGGTCAAAGCCGCCTTTGGGATTCCGGGCGAAGTAGACGTGTGCTGCCTCGTAGCCCTAGGCTATGCTGCCGAGGAACCCGCCAAATCCTACGGGGGACGCTTCGAGATTTCTCAAATGTTCTTTGGTGAGCGCTTCGGCGATCGCCTGCCCAACCACACCCTCTAAGGCGACCAGCCCTGCCGATCAGCTCGGAGAGGACGTCGCAGGCTGCTCTGCTGCCAAAAAGCTTCGCACCCGGTGGAGATAGGTCTCCGGATCCTCCAGCATCGGGAAATGAGCCGTCTCCGGAATCACCGCCAGCTCCACGCGATCGCTCAGCTGAGCAGCCTGACGCCCCATCTCCGCCGGGATAATGATGTCGTACTCCCCCGCCACCAGCAGGGTCGGCACCGTTATAGCCGCAAACTCGCGCGGCATTTCTAGAGCCGCCCGCTCGCTGACCGCCGTATAGATCGTGTTTAGGGCCGCGTCATAGTCCGCCTGAATGAAATCCTCCAGAAATGCCTGACTGATCGCATCCGGCAGAGAGCGCCGCAAAAAGCGCGCCATAAACAGACGATTGGCGAAGGGGAGTCTGGCCAGCCAGGGGGGGCGAAACTTCACCACGTAGCCGCCAAACTTGTGAAAAGCCTTGAAAGCGCGCTCGTCGTACTCAAAGATGCCGCTACAGGTCAAGATGGCTCGGTGAACCCGCTCAGGATAGCGATTGACAAACAGCGTGGCGATCGACGCGCCGGTGGAGTGGGCGTTGAGGTAGACCCGCTCGAGCCCCATCTGATCGAGTAAGCCCGCCAAATCGTGGGCGTAGCTCTCGAGGGCGTAGCGATCGCTCTCTTCGTAGGGCGGCACCGCTTCCGGCAGAGTCACAACTCCGCGCGATCGGCCAAAGCCTCGCAAATCGTAGAGCAGACAGTCAAACTCATCGGCGATCGCCTGGGCCGTGCTCTGCCAGTAGCGCAGCGAGCCCCCCCAGCCATGCAGAAACACCATTACCGGCTTACCCGAGGGCTGGTCTCCCGCCTCGCACACCCACTCGTAATAGTGCTCGACCCCGAAAATAGAAGCGTAGGGCATCAGGCAGACTCAGGCTTGGGCAGCGAGGATGGATGCATCAGCAGCTCAGCCGTCGATCGCTTCTCCACCATCTCCCGCGTGATCAAGCAGCGCGTCACATCCTTGCGCGACGGCAGCTCATACATCACATCCAGCATCAGCTCCTCGACAATGCCTCGCAGGGCTCGCGCTCCGGTCTTGCGGCGATAGGCCTCTTGGGCGATCGCCCGCACAGCCTCCTGCTTAAACTCCAGCTGCACATTGTCCATCTTTAGCAGCTTCTGATACTGCTTCACCAGCGCGTTGCGCGGCTCCGTCAGGATCTCCGTCAAGGCGTCTTCATCCAGCGGATCGAGCACCGCCACGATGGGCACCCGGCCAATAAACTCCGGAATCATGCCAAACTTCACCAAGTCATCCGGTTCTAGGTGCTTGAGCACATCCGCCGCCCGCTTCTCCTTCGACATCGGATCATTGGGCTGCACGAAACCAATAGACTTCTTGCCGATGCGCTGCTCGACAGACTTCTCGAGGCCCACGAACGCCCCGCCACAGATAAAGAGAATATTGCTCGTGTCGATCTGGATGCAGTCTTGGTAGGGGTGCTTGCGACCGCCTTGGGGCGGCACATTGGCCACCGTTCCTTCCAGCATCTTCAGCAGCGCCTGCTGCACACCTTCCCCAGACACGTCCCGTGTGATCGACGGGTTTTCGCTCTTGCGCGCAATCTTGTCAATTTCGTCGATGTAGATAATGCCGCGCTGGGCTTCTTCGACATCTAGGTCTGCCACTTGCAGCAGCCGCAGCAGAATATTTTCAACGTCTTCGCCGACGTAGCCCGCCTCCGTCAGAGTCGTCGCATCAGCGACCGCAAAGGGCACGTCCAGGATCTCAGCGAGGGTTTGGGCTAGCAGGGTCTTGCCGCAGCCCGTCGGGCCAATCAGCAAAATGTTGGACTTTTGCAGCTCTACCGCGTCGTCAAAGTCGCCCTTGCCCTTGCCTTGGATATAGCTGAGTCGCTTGTAGTGGTTGTAGACCGCGACCGAAAGAATCTTTTTGGCCGATTCTTGACCAATGACGTGCTCATCGAGATATTTCTTAATCTCTTGAGGCTTCGGCATCTGGCCGAGGGACAGGTTCGAAGAACGCGTGTGGCGCTTCTCTGGGGTCTGTTCTCGACGAGGCGCTGGCTGAGGAGCCGCTGCGCTAGAGTCAAACAGCTCCTCGTCCAATATCTCATTACAAAGATCGACGCATTCGTCGCAGATGTAGACTCCCGGACCGGCAATGAGTTTTCGTACTTGTTCCTGTGACTTACCGCAGAAGGAACATTTCAAATGGGAGTCGTACTTAGACATAGCTGCCTCTTACTGCGCTAGAGCAACGTTTTCTCCCGGAGTCGGAAGAGTTTGCCGAGAGATCACTTGGTCAATCAAGCCGTAGTTGCAAGCCTCTTCAGCAGACATGAAGAAGTCGCGTTCGGTATCTACCTCGAGTCTATCAAGGGGCTGTCCGGTGTGATGGGACAACAGCTCGTTGAGTCTGCGCTTGTGGTAAAGGATTTCTCGCGCCTGGATCTCGATGTCCACGGCTTGTCCCTGGGCTCCCCCAAGGGGCTGGTGAATCATGATTCGAGAGTTGGGCAAGGACAGGCGTTTGCCCCGGGCACCGCTGGCTAGCAGAAACGCTCCCATGCTAGCAGCCAAACCGAAGCAAATGGTAACGACGTCGGGGCGCACTTGCTGCATGGTGTCGTAGATTGCCATGCCTGCCGTGACCGATCCACCGGGGGAGTTGATGTAGATCTGGATGTCTTTTTCGGGGTCGTCCGCTTCTAGAAAGAGCAGCTGCGCAACGATAGAGTCGGCAACAGCGTCATCTACGGGCGTGCCCAAGAAGATGATGCGTTCGCGCAGGAGGCGGGAGTAAATATCAAAGGCTCTTTCACCCCGACCGGACTGCTCCACCACCATGGGAACGATATTGCTCGGTCCGGCATAGATGTTGTGGGCTTGAAGGCTTGAGATCGCGTATTGGGATGATTGAGATTCCAACATAGGGGTCACGATAGATGAGCAATCAGCCCGCTGCAATGCCGAGTGAAGACACTGTCTAGGCCACGGTAGGGCATTTATACCCTCTCTGCAACCATTATGCCCTAACTGCTTTGAGACCGTCGGCAGAGGGTATCAAAATCCTCTTGGCACGTTGGCGTACGGATTAGGGGCGATCGCGACAAGATTTTGGAAGGAAGTTTGCGATCGCCCACGCACACTCTTTTCAAAATTCTTAACGTTGGGTCCAGAAGCATTTAGGCCCAGTCTCGCAAAGCGATAACTGGGCCTAAAGGGCAAGATTACTCTGCCGGGGTTTCTTCAGTCTCAGAAGACGCTTCTGCCTCTTCCGCCGCAGCCTTGCTGAGGGTTCCTTCGGGGACGAGCTCCACCGTGGACTGCTCGATCAGCCAGGTGAGGATTTTTTCCTTGAGCATGTCCTCTTCGGTGACGGCCCGCAGCTGGTCAACGTCAATTTCTTGAGCTTGACCTTTGTACTGCTCGAGCACTTCTTGGACACGGGCATCAACGGCGGTCGCCTCGATCTCGATGGACTCTTTCTTGGCGACTTCGCCGAGGGCCAGGGTCCGCTTGAGGCGCAGAACGGCCTCCGGACGAGAGCGATCGCGCAGTTGCGGAATCGTATCTTGGTTGAACAGCTGCTTGATGTCCATGCCCTGATTGCTCAGCTGCATGGCGGTCTGGGTGAGCATGTAGTCCACTTCCCGCAGGATCAAGGTCTCCGGCAGCTCAGCTTCGACGCACTCCACAAGAGCATTGAGCACCGCTTGCTCCTTGTTGCCGCGCGTCTTCTTCTCAGCTTCCTCGCGGTAGCGCTTTTCGAGGGACTCGCGCAGCTCTGCCAGGGTCTCGAACTCGCTGACATCCTGGGCGAAGTCATCGTCCAGTTCAGGCAGCTCTTTCTCTTTGACTTCTTTGAGGGTGACCGTGAACTGGGCGTCCCGACCCGCAATGGTTTCTTGGGGGTAGTCGGCGGGGAACTTCACGTCAATTTCCTTGGTTTCCCCAGCGCTCATGCCGACAATGCCGTCGATGAAGCCTTCAATGAAGCGGCCTTCTCCGAGGTCAACCTGGAAGTCTTGGGCCGTTCCGCCCGGGACCTCTTCAAATTCACCCGCGTCGTTCTTGTAGCGACCGGCGTAGTCTACGACAGCCACATCGCCCGATTGAGCGGGGCGGCCTTCTACTGGCACTAAGGTGGCCATACGCTTGCGGTAGTCCTCTAGGACAGTATCCACCCGGCCTGCGTCGTAGGTCACTTCTTCTGCTTGCAGGGTCAGACCCGTGTAGGTTTTGAGGGTGACTTCGGGCTGGACATCAACCGCTGCCGAGAAAGTCAGGGCTTTGCCGGGCTCGTACTGCTCAAGCAGCTCATCAAAGGACGATCGCAGCTGGTAGTTGCCGATGGCTTCGATGTTCTCTTGCTTGAGGGCCGCTTTCAGACTGTCTTGCACCAGATCTTCTAGGGCCGTCGCCTTGAGGCGCAGGGTCCCAAGGCGCTGAACCAGAATGTGGCGAGGCACCTTTCCTTTCCGAAACCCAGGAATGTTGGCCTCACGGATAAATCTTTGGACAACCCGCTCGTAAACTTGCTTGGACATGTCGGGCGAAATTTCGATTTCCAAGCCAATTTGGCTGGCGGGAAGTTTCTCCTGGGTGACTTTCATCGGCTCTCTTAAATCTTTCAGATGACTAGTAATTGACGGACTCCCTAACCCAGAGCGGGCGAGGATTTTGGGTTCAAGGCGCGATCGCAGGCATTGCCTGATAGTGCGATCGCGCTACCCATGGGTCGAGGCCCCAACCGCGTTGCCGTTCAGCATTCTTCTGGAGCTATGCTACAGAAGTTCGCAACAGCTTTTGTGGGTCCGCTCCTACCCCACGCAGACTTAGGTTTGGGACTTGGACGAGGACAACAGGCAATAAGTCCCTGAGGTCTCCCAAATTCTAGAGTTGGGACCCCAACTCGATGAGAGAGGAGGCTGAAGCTGACCCCTGGTGAAGCATCGCGCTCTATGGAATGACAGTAGCTCGTGAAAACCCACTGTGACGGCGCTTCCAACACGGTTGCTGAAGGGATTGGCCCCTCTGGCGATCGCCATTGACCAAACTCTGAACAGTAAGCTAGCCTAGCACCTCCCTGATACCTCTGGCATAAATTTGGGCAGGCTAGGGAAACCAGAGAAAAAGTTCGGGTTAAGATGGAGCTTGGCTATAAATTGCCCATCGCGGCCTTCAGGCCACCGACTCGTCATAAACTAAGGTCTAGCTAGTCGAAGACGAGTGGCGAACTAGCGATATCATTATTCAAAATTTTACTTAGATACTGATACCCTCAGCCAATATCAAGAAACTTGTACAAAAGCTCTTCTGCAAACTGCCACTAAACCTTTTGTTTACTGACCTAAAACCCCAACGGGGAGGAGAAAATCAGCTTGGATCGAACCTATAGCGTCGCCATCTTGGGTGCAACCGGTGCAGTCGGCACTGAGCTGCTCGCCCTGCTAGAGAGCCGCAACTTTCCCCTCTCAAACCTCAAGCTCCTTGCCTCTCCTCGCTCTGCGGGCACAACCTTGACCTTCAAGGGAGAAGCGCTGCCGGTGACGGCCACTGATGCAGCAGCCTTTGAAGGCGTGGATATTGTTTTGGCGTCCGCAGGTGGCTCTACCTCGAAGCTGTGGGCCCCCAAAGCCGTTGAGGCGGGTGCAGTGGTCATTGACAACTCCAGCGCCTTCCGGATGGACCCCCAGGTCCCCCTGATCGTGCCGGAGGTCAACCCAGAGGCCGCTGCCCAGCATCGGGGTATCATCGCCAACCCCAACTGCACGACGATCCTGATGTCGGTGGCGATCTGGCCGCTCCACCAGATTCAGCCGATTCAGCGAATCGTGGCGGCGACCTACCAGTCGGCCAGCGGCGCGGGCGCTCGGGCCATGGAAGAGGTCAAGCAGCAGGCCCAAGCGATTTTGGCGGGTGAAACGCCTAAGACAGAGGCATTCCCCTATCCTTTGGCGTTCAACTTGTTTCCCCACAATTCTGCGCTCACCGATCAGGGCTACTGCGAAGAAGAGCTCAAGATGGTCAATGAGACTCGCAAGATTTTCGGAGTGCCGGATCTGCGGGTAACGGCCACCTGCGTGCGCGTGCCGGTGCTGCGAGCCCACTCAGAGGCGATCAATTTGGAGTTTGCCCAGCCCTTTAGTCCGGAAGCGGCCCGAGAAGCGCTGAAGCAAGCTCCTGGGGTGAAGCTCGTCGAAGACTGGCAAGCCAACTATTTCCCGATGCCGATTGATGCTAGCGGCCAGGATGATGTGCTGGTGGGTCGCATTCGTCAGGACTTGTCTCACCCTTGCGGCCTAGAGCTGTGGCTCTGCGGGGACCAAATTCGCAAAGGCGCGGCGCTGAATGCTGTGCAGATTGCGGAGCTGCTAGTCCACAAAAATCTTTTGAAGCCGACTGCCGCGATCGCTCAGTAGCAAGCCTTTGGGCCTATTCCTTTGCGAGGCCCAAAGTCAGTCCTCTTGCCAAGATTTCGTCAGAACGGATTGGTTACCAAGATTGGGAGTTCACAGCGTGTGGTAGATTTCGGACAAGTGCTGACGGCGATGATTACGCCGTTTAAGGAAGATGGATCGGTCAACTATGAGGTGGCCGAGAAGCTGGCTGCTCACCTGGCGGATCACGGTACGGACACGCTGGTCGTCTGTGGCACGACAGGGGAATCTCCGACGCTGACTTGGGCTGAGGAGTACGATCTTTTCCGCGTGGTTCAGCAAGCAGTGGCTGGGCGCGCTAAAGTGGTAGCAGGAACCGGCTCCAACTCGACCCGTGAAGCCATGGAGGCCACTGAAAAAGCCGCCAAGCTGGGTCTAGATGGCTCTTTGCAAGTTGTACCGTACTACAACAAGCCACCCCAGGAAGGTCTCTATCAGCACTATCGGGCGATCGCGACAGCCGCGCCTGAGCTGCCAATTATTCTGTACAACGTCCCCGGTCGTACCGGACAGAATCTGTTGCCAGAGACCGTTGCCCGCCTTGCCGAAATTCCTAACATCGTCGCGGTCAAGGAAGCGAGTGGCAATCTGGATCAAGTGAGCCAGATCCGCCGCCTGACGCCGCCTGAGTTCATCATCTATTCGGGTGATGACTCGTTGACCTTGCCCATGTTGGCCGTGGGTGCGACCGGGGTGATCAGCGTGGCCAGCCACGTCGTCGGCCCCCAGATGAAAGCCATGATTCAGGCTTTCTTTGCGGGTCAACCTCAGGCAGCCACGGACATCCACATCAGCCTGTTTCCTCTGTTCAAGGCGCTGTTTGCAACGACAAATCCCATTCCGGTCAAGGCGGCCCTGCGGCTGCAAGGCTGGGAGGTTGGCACGACGCGATCGCCCCTTTGCGATCTTCCTGAGTCCCTGCTAGCCCCTCTCCAAGAGGCCATGGGCGAGCTTGCCTTACTGCCCTAGGCTTCCTAAAGCTCCAGTTTTTCGACAACTAAATAGGCTGTGTCTGTCACGGTTTTCTTCTGGTTTTCGCTGAGTCCCTCGACGCAGGCCCTGGTGCCCTAACTTCCAACCCTGTCGCGATCGCCCGTCTGCACCAGCCCAGAACCTCCTCACGCCTGACCCTCGGTTCCCCCTAGCCCCATTGCCGCCCTTCGTTGCATGGGAATCCCTTTGCTATAGCTAGAGGCCATTTTTCTACTTTCAAAATCTGGTGACAGCAGCTGCTACGAGAAACAAATTTTTCCTCTGAAATTTGTCTTTAACCCTTCTACATTTCAAACGCTTTGAGTACCAAACACCCGAAAGGACCCCGCATGAGCAAAACTGACGCGACCCCCGCGCTGAAAGTCATTCCCCTCGGAGGACTGCACGAAATTGGCAAAAACACCTGCGTCTTCGAGATCAATGACGAAATTATGCTTCTCGACGCAGGGCTAGCCTTCCCGACCGACGGCATGCACGGCGTCAACATCGTGCTGCCCGACATGACCTACCTGCGGGAAAATCGGCACAAAATCAAGGGCATGATTGTCACCCACGGTCACGAAGACCACATCGGCGGCATTCCCTTTCACCTCAAGCAGATCGACATCCCCGTCATCTACGGCCCCCGCCTCGCCATGTCCCTGCTCCAGGGCAAGCTCGAAGAAGCGGGCGTGGCCGATCGCACCGAACTGCGTCCCGTTCGCCCGCGGGAGATGGTGCGCGTAGGCAAATATTTCTTGGTGGAGTTCATTCGCAACACCCACTCCATCGCCGATAGCTTCTCGGTGGCGATTCACACCCCCGCTGGCATCGTGATCCACACCGGCGACTTCAAGATCGACCACACGCCAGTAGATGGCGAGTTCTTCGACTTTCAGCGGATGGCGGAGTACGGCGAAAAAGGCGTGCTGTGCCTGATTAGCGACTCGACCAACTCTGAAATCCCCGGCTATACGCCGTCGGAGCGATCGGTGTACCCCAACCTCGATCGCGTCTTCTCCCAAGCCCAGGGCCGCCTGATCGTCACGACCTTTGCGTCGTCGGTCCACCGGGTCAACATGATCTTGGATCTGGCGAAAAAGCACGGCCGCGTGGTCTCGGTGCTGGGACGCTCGATGCTGAACGTGATCGCCCAAGCCCGCACCCTGGGCTACATCAAGTGCGATGACGAGCTGCTGCAGCCGCTCCACGTCCTGCAAAAGGTGCCCGATGAGAATGTCTTGATCTTGACGACGGGCTCTCAGGGCGAGCCGCTGGCGGCGATGACCCGGATTGCCAACTGCGAACACCGCCAGGTCAAGGTGCGCAAAGGGGATACGGTGGTCTTCTCGGCCAACCCGATTCCGGGCAACACGATCGCGGTGGTCAACACCATCGACAAGCTGATGATGCAGGGCGCGAACGTGATTTACGGGCGCGACAAGGGCATCCACGTGTCGGGTCACGGCTGCCAAGAAGAGCAAAAGCTGATGATCGGCCTGACGCGACCCAAGTTCTTCTTGCCGGTCCACGGTGAGCACCGAATGCTGGTGAAGCACGCGTCCACGGCCCAGAGCATGGGCATCCCGGCCGAGAACATGGTGATCATCAACAATGGTGATGTGGTGGAGGTCGCGGAGAACGGCATTCGAGTCGCCGGCCGCGTGCCTTCGGGTATCGAGCTGGTGGATACGTCCCGCTCGGGCATTGTCAACGACCGGACGCTGAAAGAGCGTCAGCAGTTGGCCAATGACGGCATTGTGACGGTGGCGGCCGCCGTAAGCCCTGAAGGGAAGCTGATTGGCAAGCCGGAGGTGCACCTCCACGGGGTAGTGACGTCCATCGAGCGATCGCGCCTTTTGGAGCGGGTGCAGGAGGCCATCGAGTCGACGCTGAACGATCGCTGGCGGGAGTATGCGCGCAGCTTTGACGATGATGAAGTGGTGGAAATTGACTGGGCTGGCCTGCAAGTGCAGCTCGAGCGTGGCGTGCAGCGCTGCATTCGCCGCGAGCTAGAGAGCAATCCGCTGCTGGTCTTCCTGATGCCGAGCCCTGAGGCCGGTGCTCCCAAGCCGGGACGGCGTCGCCGCTCGACGGCCAAAGTCGCCTCGTAATACCGCTCACGTTATCTGAGCCTATGCCTCAGCTCTGAGCTGGGGCTTGAAGGAGCGCGATCGCTTTTCTAGAAGATCTCTTTGACAGAGAGCTTTTCTAGGAGCGATCGCGCTCTAGTTCTTCAATGACGCGCAGAATATACCAGTCCTCTGGCATGCCGGGATAGCGCTCGGCGACCTGCTCGAGCATCCGTTCAGCGATTTCCCAGTGCCCGCCGACCAAGTTCAGCAGGTGCTGGCGCAGCTCATTGAGATAGTCCGCGGCCGAAACGTAGACCATGCCGGGGCGGGCGGCGGAAGGCGACGCTTTGAGGCTGGTTTGCTGCTGGCGGAGCTGGTCCACGCGATCGAGGGCCTGCTGGTAGCGCTTCCATTCTTCTTGCTCGAACCACAGGGCCGCAGCCCGCTGGTAATCTTCGATCGCGGCCTGATGGGCGCCGTAGCTGGCGTGGGTGATGGCGCGGCTAAAGTAGGCCTCGGCATCCTGGGCGTCTAGCTGGAGGGCCTGGGCATAGTCCTGGAGGGCTGCGCGGTGATCTTCGAGGCCCTGGTGAGCGACCCCCCGCCCCACGTAGGCCGGAGCGTAGCCGGGCTGTAGCTCCAAAGCCCGATCAAAATCGGCGATCGCCCCCCGATAGTCTTTTTGCTGGCAGCGGATGACGCCGCGGCTGTAGTAGGTGGGGGCGCTTTGGGGGCTGAGCTTGAGGGCCTGATTGAGGTCTGAAATCGCGCCTTGATAGTCTCCGATCTTGCTGCGGGCCACGCCGCGATGGCGATAGACCTGGGGGTCTTGGCTGTTAATTTGCAGTAGCCAGTCAAAGTCGGCGATCGCCCCTCGCACATCCCCCTGGCGACTTTTTTCGATGGCTTGCTCCAGAAAAGCCTGGGGGGACTGGAGGGGACTGAGGGAAGGCGCTTCAGGAGCCGGGACTGGAACCGGCGGCGGGCCAGCGATCGCTTCGATCCAGGCGATACAGCGGCGGGCGTTGGCTGCGTCTTTTTGGTCCAAGTAGAGCTGAGCGGCCTGTTTCCAGCAGGCGATCGCCTGGGATGTCTGGTCGAGGCGGCGATGGGCTGTGCCGCACAGGCTGTGGGCTGCCGCCAAGGAAGGCTGACAGCTCAGGGCCTGCTCTGCGTCCGCGATCGCTGCCTCAGGCTGGTCTAGGGTCAGATAGGCAAAGCCGCGGCGCAGCCAGGGTTCAGCCCCTTCATAGCCGTGGGCGATCGCCTGGGTGTAGTCATCCACCGCCGCAGCGATTTCCCCAAGATTGAAGTGGGCCAGGCCCCGCTGATAGTAGGCCGCTCCATAGTCAGGCCGCACCCGCAGGGCGCGACTAAATTCTTGGACCGCAGCCTGAAAATCTTCTGCTGCGGCCTTTTCGATGCCTCGCTGATAGAACGCCTCATCCATCCGCTCTCACCTCCGCCTTTAAGCGATCGCAATGTTCGCAACGGCTTGCCTGCGCACTCCCCTGAGCCCTAGCGTGTCCCAACGCTAACCCTTTGGGTCATGGCCGCAGAATGGGCATAGCTTACCGCACTTTGTTGGGGGTTCTGCCCCTAGGATGCGATCTCTGCCGGGCAATTTCCAGAGAGGAGCCCCCTGGCATCACAAACCTTTGCGATCGACTGCAAAACTCCTGGCTTAGAGGCGGTGGGAGTGGCGTCTGCGCGCTCGATGGGCTGGAGAGCGACCGTGCTTGTGGCGCAGCGATCGCACCAGCCACAGCCCCCCGACATAGGCGATCGCCCCCGCGATCAGCGCCGCCACCGTCGATCCAAAAAACAGCGTCACCGTAAATTCCAGACCGAGCTGGGAAATCCCGTCTAGGGACTGCAAGTCATCTAGGGTAAAGCTCTGGCTTTGGGAGCCCAAAATCCACTGCCCCAGATGAAAATTCATCGCGTAGATCGGCAAATAGGTCAGCGGGTTGCTGACCCACGTAAACGCCGCTGCCGCAATTTTACTGCCGCGACAGAGCGACGCCAGCACCACCGCAATGGCAATCTGGAGCCCAAAGAGGGGATAGAACCCCGCAAAGACGCCCACTGCCATTCCCCGCGCAATGTCTTCTGGGGTTCCACGTAGACGAATAAAGCGCCAGTAGTAGTAGCGCAGGCTGCGGTGCACTGGCCAGCGAGGCCCCCGCCGATTATCCATTCGAGGCGCATCAGGGGGAGGAGTCATGGGCAAAGGGGCGCGGGAGGAGGTCGTTTCCGGGGTGGGGCGTGGGTGAGACATGCAGGAACCGAAATCAGCGATGGTGCACAGGACTACTCCTACTATGGAGATCGATGGCAGGTTTTGCCCAGTAGTATCTCGCGCCGGGGATCACAATCTCGCCTGGGATCGCGCCCTTGTCCTAGCTTTTCACCGTTGAGTCAGCATGGCTACTTTTTCAGACCGTCTCGGCACGACCATTGCAGCGATCGCCACCGCCGTCGTCCCCCAGCAAGGCAGCGTGGGGATCGTTCGGGTTTCGGGTCCCCAGGCTTTTGCGATCGCCCGCAGCATCTTTCAGGCTCCGGGCCGCCAGCCCTGGGACAGCCATCGCATTCTCTACGGCTTCGTTCGCCATCCCGACACCCAGGCCACGGTGGATGAGGCCCTGCTGCTGCTGATGCAGGGGCCTCGGTCCTATACTCGCGAAGATGTGGCAGAGTTTCACTGCCACGGCGGCATGATGGCGGTGCAGCAGGTGCTCCAGCTTTGTCTGGAGGCTGGCGCGCGGCTTGCCGAGCCCGGCGAGTTTACGCTGCGGGCGTTTCTCAACGGGCGGCTGGACTTGACCCAGGCTGAGGGGATCGCAGACTTGGTGGGCGCTCAGTCGCCCCAGGCAGCCCAAAGCGCGATCGCAGGCCTCCAGGGCAAGCTGGCCCAGCCGATCCGCCATCTGCGATCGCTCTGTTTGTCGCTGCTGGCCGAAATCGAGGCCCGCATTGACTTTGAGGACGATCTGCCGCCCCTAGATGAAGGGTATATCCAGCGCCAGCTCCAGGCCGTCAGCGCCGAGGCCCGACAGATTTTGGCCACCGCCGATCGCGGCGAACTCCTGCGCACCGGCCTCAAGGTCGCCATCGTGGGCCGGCCCAATGTCGGCAAATCCAGCTTGCTCAATGCCTGGAGCCGCAGCGATCGCGCCATTGTCACCGACCTGCCGGGGACCACGCGGGACGTGGTCGAGTCCTATCTGGTGGTCGGGGGCATCCCGGTGCGGGTCCTGGACACCGCTGGCATCCGCGAGACCGAAGACCAGGTAGAGCAGATCGGCGTCGCCCGCTCCCAGGCTGCCGCGGCCGCCGCCGATTTGGTCCTGTTCACCATCGATGCCCAGGCGGGCTGGACCGCCGATGACGAGGCGATTTACCAGGTAATTCAGCAGCGATCGCTGATTTTGGTCGTCAACAAGGTGGACCTGCGGCCCGATCTGGGGACTGATTTCCCAGGGACCCTGACCTATCCAGCGGCGATCGCCACCGTGGTGCACACTGCCGCCGCCCAGCAGCAGGGCATCGAAGACCTAGAAAAAGCCATCCTGGCCACCATTCACGCGGGCGCGACCCAGGCCGCCAATCTGGACATCGCGATCAACCAGCGGCAGGCGGAGGCGCTCCTGCGGGCCGAAACGGCCCTGCGCCACGTCCAGGAGGCGATCGCCCAGCAGCTCCCCCTGGACTTTTGGACCATTGACCTGCGGGGCGCCATCCAGGCCCTCGGCGAAATCACCGGCGAAGAAGTGACCGAGTCTGTGCTCGACCAGATCTTCAGCCGGTTCTGCATCGGCAAGTAGCGTTCTAGGCGCGGGGGCGGCCCAGGGTCGTCACGTACAGGGCCGCCTCGTCCTCCGGAATGCCCAGCACTTCATTCACCTGATCGTCAAAGAAGCCGCCAACGCCGCTCACCCCCAGCCCCAGATAAATCGCTGCTAGGTTGAGGCGCTGGCCCAAGTGACCGGCGTCCATGTGCAGATAGCGATAGGCGCGATCGCCGTATTCAGAGACTGCCTGACGCAAGTCCGCCGTGTGAAAGACCACCGCCGCCGCGTCTCGCCCCAGCTCCTGACCCAGACACAGGAAATGCAGCTCTCGCCGGAAATTCTTGAACCGGATCTGACGCAGTTCCTGGGCCTTGGGCGCGTAGTAGTAGCAGCCTTCCTCCAGATCCGTCACCCCAGACACCGCCACAAAGGTCTCGATGCGGTGGATCGCGAAATAGTCCGGCTCCCCATCAAAGTCCTGATCGCGGTAGTGCTCCGGCTGATAGGTAAAGTCCAGCAGCGCCAGCAACTCCTCGAGGCTGACATCAGCGCCGCTGTAGCTGCGGGTCGATCGGCGGCGCAGCAGCGTTTGGTCTAGGCCCGATCGCCCGGCGCCCCAGTCAATGGGCGCGGACACCGAGGACACCTTGGTGCAAAAGGGAAAGTTGTACTTGTCCTTGCGCGCTTCGGCCTCGGGGTCGAGCCGCCACTGAGTGTCAGGGGGCGTCTCCTGAGAAATCTGGGTCGCCTGATGAAAATAGGGCAGCAGCTCTCCGTCGACCACATCGGGATACTCATGCTGGGTGGTCGAAGCCAGAGCGGTCCGGAAGCGCGGCAGGTTTTGCTGCACGTCCAGCAGGTCGGCGAGGGCCATCACGGCGATCGCCCCTTCTTGCTCCCGATTGAGGTAGAGCAGCGCATCCACCGACTCATCCGCAAAGCCGCCAATCAGGTGGGGCCGATAGTCCGCCAGCGCTCCCGCCATCTCCACATTGCCCAGCAGGTGGCCAATATCCAGGCAAATGCGGCGGTAGGCCCGGTCCTGATAGCGCCAGGCTGAGCGGAAGAAAGTCGCCGTCACCACCATCGCCAGGGGCACGTTATCGAGGGCCGGATGCCAAAAACATCCCCCCTGCAAACCGCCCCAAACGTGGTCATCCCAGAAATGCACCAGAGCATGGGTCTTGGGCTGGTAGTGGTACAGCCCCGGCGCAAGGAGCGCCGTCCCGCGAGACACCAGATACACCTCTGCCGGGTAGAGCCCTCCCGCAGAGGGCGCTGTCCGCAGATACAGGCTCTTGTCGCCGCCCAGGGAGACTTTGGCGGTCAGGCCGTAGGTGCAGTAGAGCAGCTTGGACAGCCGGTGCCACTGCTGGGCAGTGCGATCGCCCGCTGGCGGCTCATCCAAAAAGGCCTTGAGATCAATCTGCGTCCCGATTTTGTAGTCCTTAAACGGAGTTGGCTGGTGATCCCAATCTGGCGATCGGCCCTTGGACGCAATGGTTTCTGGAGCGTACTTGGTCCGTTCGTGATAGTGCTGGGCGATCGAGACGTGCAGTTCTGTCATAGGACTGGTTGGAAGACGGTTCACCTCAAGCTCGATCTTGACACTCTTGCCGTCATTTGAGGCGCTAGAGCGGCCGGATACCGTCAAGATTCCAGGCTTGCGATCGCCTTTATCAACCCATGCCTCTTTAACGCCCCATCTTAGGGTCAAAATTCCCTCAGAGAGGGCCGTGTCTCCCTATCTATCGGAGTAACGAACCCTAAAGGAAAGTTTAAGTAGCGTTATTTTATCAACACATTATTTTACATTACAGGACTATTGCGCTGCCCCAAGTCGATGCCTGTTTCGAGCCTGGAAATTGCGATCGCCCCTTGTTTATCGAGCCGACCGGATACCGCTCAGACCCCTGACTTGTCGACGCAGGTGCTCTTGGCTCAAAGCATCCCCTGAGGCCCTCGTTTTGGACCCTTTCAGAGAGTCATTTACCGTTCGTTTATTTTTGAGCACTCGCTGACCTACTGACGCTGTCAGCGAAGCACATACAAATCACAATGCAAAAAGTTAGTCCAACCGACTTCCTCCTGCAATACGCTCAGGGAAAGCGAAACTTCGATGAAATCGACTTGAGAGAAGCCAATTTATTCAACGCAAATCTAGAGGCCGTTAGCCTGCAAAACAGCGATTTGCGATCCACCTATTTGCCGTACACCAACCTCAACAAAGCCAACCTCCAAGGGGCCAAGCTCCAAGGGGCCGAAATGAGCGATGCTCAGCTCTACCAAGCCAATCTCGCCGGAGCGGACCTGCGTGGCAGCAACTTGAGCCGAGCAACCCTGCGCTACGCCAGCTTGCAGCAGGCCAACCTCCAGGGCGCCAACCTCCAGGGCGCAGACCTCTACGGCGCCAACCTCCAGGGCGCCAATCTCCAGGACGCAGACCTGCAGCGAGCCGACCTCGATCAAGCGACCCTGAAGGCGACCATCTTGGCCAACGCCAATCTGTTTCGAGCCCAAAACATCGACTGGACAGGGGCTGCCGTGGACTCTATGACCGTATACCCCGACGGCTATCGCCAGGGAAGCGATCCGCCAGAGACGCCCTGAGGGGCAAAGGAGGCGATCGCTGTGCCCAGCGCAAACCCCTGTATTCGCCGTGGGAGAGCCCATAATAAGATCTAAAATGAGAAGCCTATCCCACAAGCGTTTGAGCGAAATTATCAATGAAGTCCTACCTGGCGGCAGCAGTCCAAATGACGAGCGTGCCTGATCTGGCCAAAAACCTGACACAGGCAGAAGAACTAATTGATCTGGCAGTGCGCCAGGGGGCAGAAGTCGTGGGCCTGCCCGAAAACTTCTCCTTTCTCGGAGATGAAGCCGCCAAGGTCGCCCAGGCAGACGCGATCGCCCAGGAAAGCGAAAAATTCCTCAAAACCATGGCCCAGCGCTACCAAATCACCCTGCTGGGCGGCGGTTTCCCCATCCCCGTGGGCAACGGCAAAGTCTACAACAGCGCCCTGCTCATCGGTCCAGATGGCCAAGAACTGGCCCGCTACGAAAAGGTGCACCTCTTTGACGTGGACCTCCCCGACGGCAACACCTACAAAGAATCCGCCGCCGTCCTGGCCGGTATCAAGCTGCCCAGCGTCACCCCCAGCAAAGACTATGGCAACCTAGGACTCTCGGTCTGCTACGACGTCCGTTTCCCAGAGCTCTATCGCCACCTTTCCCAGATGGGCGCCGAAGTCCTGTTTGTGCCGGCTGCCTTCACCGCCTACACCGGCAAAGACCACTGGCAGATCCTCTTGCAGGCCCGGGCCATCGAGAACACCTGCTACGTGATCGCGCCCGCCCAGACCGGCAAGCACAACACCATGCGCCAGTCCCACGGCCACGCCCTGATCATCGATCCCTGGGGCACCATCTTGGCTGACGCCGGTGACCAGCCGGGCGTGGCGATCGCCTCCATCGAGCCCAGCCGCATCGAGCAAGTGCGCCGCCAGATGCCCTCCCTCCAGCACCGCGTTTTTCTGTAGTTGCGATCCTTGGACCGCCCCTTGAGTCTCACTCACAAAATCGCCCAGGCTTTATGAGGCTGGATTTTTAACTTTATTACTTGGGCTCAACCCATCCCTGAGACCCATGTGAGACTGGCGAGAAACCGGTACAGTGGAAAAGACGATTTCTGCGGAGCCGATGGTCGATTCCACTACATGGGTGACGTCCTTCGTCCCAAATTTTCCTCTACCCACACCGCTCCTCGCCACCGCCTCTGCCGAAGCAGGCCCCATGATCCTAGCCGGGGTCCTGCTCAGCTTAGTGGTGGTCTATCTGGCCAGCAAGCTCGGCGGAGAGCTGTGTGCTCGCATCGATCTGCCTCCTGTTTTGGGAGAACTCGTTGGCGGGGTCGTGGTGGGGGTTTCAGCCCTTAACCTGCTGGTGTTTCCCGAAGGAGGCGCCGACAGCAGCAGTTCCCTCATCATGTCTTTCCTGCAAGCGACCGCAGGACTCACGCCAGAGGCCGCAGAGGGAGTTTTCCAGGCCCAAAGCGAAGTTATCTCAGTCCTTGCTGAGCTCGGGGTCATTATTCTGCTTTTCGAAATCGGTCTTGAGTCTGACCTCAAAGAGCTGATTCGGGTTGGCCCCCAGGCTGCCGTCGTGGCCGTGATTGGGGTCACCATCCCGTTTGTCGCCGGTACCGTCGGCCTGATTTATCTGTTCAACGTGCCCACGGTTGCCGCAATTTTCGCTGGGGCCGCCCTCACGGCGACCAGCATCGGCATCACGGCCAAGGTCCTCGCCGAAATCCAGCAGCTGAGTTCTCGCGAGGGCCAAATCATCATTGGCGCCGCTGTCTTGGATGATGTCCTAGGGATTGTGATCCTGGCGGTGGTGGCGAGCCTGGCCAAAACGGGCGAAATCGAAGTCAGCAATGTTATTTGGCTGATTGTCAGCGCTGGGGTCTTTTTGATCGGCGCCATTTTGGTGGGTCGACTGCTGAGCCCGCTGTTTGTCGCGCTAGTCAACAAGCTGAAGACGCGGGGCCAGCTGCTGCTGAGCGCCTTGATCTTTGCCTTTGCGCTGGCCTACATCGCTGCGGCCATTAACCTAGAGGCGATTTTGGGTGCCTTTGCGGCGGGCCTGATCTTGGCGGAGACCGAGAAGCGTCATGAACTCGAAGAGCAAGTGATTCCCGTGGCCGACATCTTGGTGCCGGTCTTTTTTGTGTCGGTCGGTGCCAAGACGGACCTGAATGTCCTCAATCCGGCGGTGCCCGCGAACCGCGAAGGCCTGATCATTGCCAGCTTTTTGGTGGTGGTGGCCATCATCGGCAAAATCTGCGCCGGGGTCGGAGCCTTTGGGAAAGAGAAGGTCAACCGCTTGGCCGTCGGGGTGGGCATGATTCCCCGGGGCGAAGTGGGTCTGGTGTTTGCTGGGGTCGGCGCGGCCAGCGGCGTGCTGTCGGAGTCGCTGGACGCCGCCATTATTGTGATGGTGATTGCGACGACGTTTTTGGCGCCGCCCTTCTTGCGAGTGGCGTTCCAAACGGGAGAGAAGGCGAAGCCTGAAACGGCGCCTGCTCTCGACAGTGCGGCGGGTGAGGCGATCGCCCTGGACGCCAGCGCCCCCGAGAAGGCAGCAGAAGCCGTCCAGGAGTCTTCGCAAAACTAGCGATCGCGCCTTTCCTAGACTGGCTCTGGCAATTTTTGCCATTGGGCAAAACAAAACCCCGCACCTCATACAGGGCGGGGTTTTCGCATGAGACAAATAGTTTGAGAGGGCTCAAGGGTTGGGGTCTTGGCTAGGAGCCAGGACACAGGGTCCGCCGCATGTTGCGCATGTTGGCGGGCAGCTCGAGCTGGAGCGCCTGCTGCACCACGAAGGACGGGACCGGAATCGACGGCGTTGCGCAGACGCTGTAGGTCATCAGCGTGCCCGCTTGCCAGTCTTGCAGATAAAGGTCTGCCGAAAAATCAACAAAGTTGCCGCGCTCTAGGCGAAACTCGATTTTTTGCTGCGATCGCTCTGTGACGCGCAGATAGATTTCGACCTCGGCGGTCAAAAAGAGAAACGCCTTGCGCGCCATTTGGTAGATGCGCTTGCAGGCTGGATTGTCGGCATCGACGGCGAGCAGGCGGCTGTTGGTGATGTCGGTGAAATAGTGAACCCAGCGAGAGTAGTTGGTGAGCTGGCTCCAAGCAAGGTCGCGGGCCATCGGCAGATACATCTGGGCGGTCGCTGAGCCGCCGCCGCTGGGGTGCACTTGGGGATGGAGCAAAATCTCGCCCCGGTGGACTGCGCTCTGCTGCCCTGCGCTGACATTCCAGTGGGCAAAGGCATCAAAGAAACTGGGCGTAGAAACTACCATGGTGAAAAGCCTGAGGAGAAGGAATTGGGATGCTGGAGAAGCAGGATCCATCAGGGTCAAGCAAAAGGCTCAAAGGCTGGGCAACTGAAGCGAAAAGGTTGGGCCCATGCAGTGACATCTAATAATCCAAGACAATTGAAAACCACAGGTAACGACATCCGTATTAACCCTAGGTTTGAGTCTGCGTGATGGAGCGAGGTTCCGGCATTCCTTCCAAACCTTAGCGAGGGTTGGCTAAAAAAGGGGCGAATGGTCAATGAAGATTCAGTTAACATTGCCACCAAAACCCTAAAGGCGATCGCCCGCGCCTTCCCTCAGAATTTCCTGATATTCGGGCACTGCCCCATGGACCACGCCTTTCCTCAAGTCTGCGATCGCCCCTAGGCCCGCCCTTTGGCCCAATGAGCATTCCACCCCCATGTCCCCAGGCCCTGACCACCGTCTACTACCCCTTTGACCGTGAAACTGAGACCTACCACTATCGTTTTTTTGATCGCCCTCAGCAGTACGCTGATCGTCTGGGTGCTGCGGGGCATCAAGCTTTTGAGCTTCATGCCGGGAGCAGTCTTGTGGATTTTGATTCTCTTTAGCGTCATTACCGGCATCTTGGCAGGGATCGATCGCACGCGACGCCGTTACTAGTTCTTGGTTCTCGAGTTCACCGCTTTTTCAGCCCTGGAGCTGCCCCATGATTCCAACCTGGCGCGTTTATGGTCTGCTGCTGGGCGCGATCGCGATCGCCGCTCTCATCGCAGCCTTGGGGGATCTGCGCACCAGCATCATCGCGGTCATCGCCTTTGATGTGGTCGTGCTGGCGCTGATGGCCATCGACAGCTGGCGGGTGCGGTCCCAGCGAGTCACCGTGGCGCGCCAGCCCCTGCGGCGGCTCTCTATCGGGCGAGACAACACCGTGCACCTCACGGTCCAGACCGGCAAGCGCCCCGCCGAGCTGCAAATCCGCGACGGCTACCCAGAGGTCGTGGCAGCCACGCCGCCGATCCTGACGGCCCGTCTGCCAGCGCAGCACAGCGAAGAGCTCACCTACAGCGTCCGGCCCAGCCAGCGGGGCGAGTTTGCCTGGGGCGCAGTCCAGGTGCGCCAGCGGGGCCCGTGGGGGCTAGCGTGGCACGACTGGAGCATTCCCCAGCCCCAAGCCGTGGCGGTGTATCCTGACCTGCTGGGCCTGCGATCGCTCTCTCTCAAGCTCACCCTCCAGTCGGCGGGCTCGATTCGCCAGAGCCGCCGCTTCGGCATGGGCACCGAATTTGCGGAGCTGCGCAACTACAGCCAGGGCGACGACCCCCGCCTGATCGACTGGAAAGCCACCGCCCGCCGAGCCCATACCCAGGATCAGTCTCCGTTTTTGGTCCGGGTTTTGGAGCCCGAGCAGGAGCAGACCCTGCTGATTTTGCTCGATCGCGGTCGCCTGATGACTGCCCAGGTCCAGGGGCTGAAGCGCTTTGACTGGGCCCTAAACGCGGCGCTGTCTTTAGCGACGGCTGGCCTCCATCGGGGCGATCGCGTGGGGATTGCCGTCTTCGATCGCGAGATCACCACCTGGATCCCTCCAGAGCGCGGCATTGAGCAGCTTCCCCGCTTCATCGAGCGCCTCACACCCCTCCAGCCCGTCTTGCTCGAGCCGGACTACCTGAGCGCCGTCACCACCATCGTCAACCGCCAAACTCGCCGCGCCCTGGTGGTGCTTCTGACTGACTTAGTGGATCAGACCGCATCGGGTGAGGTGCTTTCGGCCATGGGCCGCCTTGCGCCCCGCTATCTTCCGTTTTGTGTGGCGCTGCGAGATCCCCGCATGGACGAGCAGGCCCACACCACCACCCAGAGCATCGAAGCGGCCTATGCCCGAGCGGTCGCCCTGGACTTGCTGGCCCAGCGCCAAGTCGCCCTCGCCAGCCTGAAGCAGCGCGGCGGCCTCGTTCTCGACGCGCCCGCTCACCAGGTGACCGATCAGCTCGTGGAGCAATATCTGCGCCTCAAGGCCCGCAACCAGCTCTAGGCAAGCGGCTCCTAGGGACGGCCCATTTCGCGCAGGTAGGGCTCTGGATCCTCCGCCACCCAGCCCAGATCCGAGTTGCGCCGCACCTCAAAGTCCAGGGACGGACTGGGGAGATTGCCTTCCCCAACGGCTCCAACCACGTCCCCCGCTTTCACGGTTTGGCCAGTTTTCACCTGCATGCTCGCCAAAAAGCCGTAGCGGGTTTGCAGGCCGCCCTGGTGATTGATCACCACCAGGTTGCCGTAGTTTTCCCGCATCCCCACGAAGGCGACTGTGCCATCGCCCGCCGCGTATACGGGCGTCCCTGCGGCGGCCTGGAGGTTGACGCCACTGTGGAAAGCCACCTCGTTGGAGACGGGATGCACCCGCCAGCCGTACACGTCTGCGACCTGGGCAGCGCTGGGCAGGGGATAGCGGGTGAGATAGCGCTGGGGGGTCGGGGGCGCAGCGGCGTACTGAGCGCCTGGGGTGTTGGGTGACCAGTTGACCCCCGGCACAAAGATCGTCGTGGGGGAGGCGACACAGCCGTTGACCTCGAAGAGGGCGTCGGCGCGGACGCCATAGGTATCGGCGACGTCTCGCCAGGTTTGGCCCGCTGGCACCACAACGCGAATGCCGTTGTAGGGGGGCACCAAAATTTCTTGGCCGACCGGCGCTTTGCCGCTGCGCAGGGCGGGGTTGAGGCCCATGAGGGTGGCGGGCAGCAGACCGTAGGCCTGGGCAATGCTGTCGAGGGTTTCGCCGGGGGCGATGGTGTGGCGGACGACGCGGGACAGGGCGGGCCGGGGGCACAGAGACTGATCGCTGGCGTCTTGGGCGATCGCCCCTTCCGAAATCGCCAGGACGATCAGGCCAGCCAGGGACGCGAGGAACGCAATCGACTTAGCAATCATGAATTTATGCAAGAAACTGAGGGAGGACAAACGCGGCGCTGAAATGACTATCACTAGCCAGTCTAGACAGTGAAATTCGCGATCGGGTTTCAAACCCTCACCCAGTCGCCCCAAAAGGCGATCGCCCGCCAAAATCACGCTTCTCTCGTCAAAAGACTAGACAGCGCAATCGACCAGACTACAATGGGGCTGGCGAATTGCGCCGTTCCCATCAACCCTCCGCAACCCGTCAATTTGAGGAGTCCAGACGATGCGACAAATCAATTTTCTGATTATTTTTGTCATGCTGTTGGCCTTGGTGCTGTTCAGTCTCCAAAACACCGAACCCGCCCTTATTCGGGTGGTAGAAGGCGTGCAGGTCCAGGCCCCGCTGTGCGTTGAGCTGATTTTGGCCATGGGCGCCGGAGCCGTTCTCGCGTGGATCTTCAGCGTGTGGACGCGCATGCAGCGCCTGATCGAAGCTCGAAAAGACATCCAGGAGATCCAAAACCGGGATGTGCGGATCCAGGAGCTTCAAGACGACATCGAGCGCTACAAAGTGGAAATCAACGAGCAGCGCAGCTTGCCGCCCGCCGAAAATAGAGGCGACGGCGAGACCGTCGACGCCTACGCCAGCTAGCCCTCTAGGCGGGCTCAGTCAGCCGCCCCTGTGGTATAAAGACGGGATATTCTAAGCCTCGGCTGGCTGGCCCCGCCTCCCTGAGGCCCTTGGTCCTGGGTGCGGTCACAGGACTGCATCCCGCGATCGCCCTTTGCCCTTGCTGATTGCGGTACTCCCCATGACCCCCACCGACTGGATTACTCCCAGCAGCCTTTGGAGCTTGTGGGTTCCGCTGAGTTTGCTGGGGCTGATTGTGGCTGCGGCGGTTTATTTTGTGCGCATCACGCCCCGCTAGTCGCCCCTAGGCGGGCTTGCTAGGCCTGCCGCGATCGCCTTTGACCCCCGACTTTCTGCCAGATGCGGGAAAGTCTTCGCCAGGACGCAACCATGACCGCTTCCCTCGCTCAACACGCGATCGCCATGCTCATCGACCTGGCCGAACGGGGCGAAATCAACCCTTGGGACGTCCAGGTCATCGACGTGATCGACCGTTTTTTGAGCGAGCTGAAGCCCGTCGAGACCCAGGCCTTCGATCGCGCCGCCTACGAAGCCGAACTGTCGCGATCGGGCCAAGCGTTTCTCTACGCCTCCATGCTCGTCCTGCTGAAAGCCGACAGCCTGGCGCGCCTCGAAACCGACGAAGCCGAGGCCCCCGCCGAGGTCGAAGAATTTTTTGAAGACTTTTCGCCCCTGGGCAGCAATCCGCTGCCCCTAAACCTGGAGCGCCGAATCCGTCGACGGGCCGTCGCTCGGCCGCCCCAGCAGCGCCGCGTCACCCTGCCAGAGCTGATCGAGCAGCTGGAGCTGATCGCCGTCGCCCTGGAGTCGCGACCGCCCCGGCCCCGCACCCGCCGCATCCCCAAACAAAGCCGCAGCCAGACCGTCCGGGCAATCACGCAGCTAGCCCACCAGGAAAACCTGACGGAGGTGGCGATCGCCCTGGAGACCCTGCTGCGCGACCAGGGAGACGCCCTGCACGCAGAGCGAGAATGGCTCGATTTTGATCATCTGCTGACCCTGTGGGCCGACTGCGGCCACGAACTCGCCAAACCGAGCGATCGCGTGGGGGTTTTCTGGGCCTTGCTGCTGCTATCGGCCCAGTCCAAAGTCGAGCTGCTGCAAGATGATTTCTACCAAGATCTCAAAATTCGTATCCTAGAGCCCGCCCTCGAAGTCGCGCCCTCCGCCTATGGGCAGGTTGGCGCTGGCTAATTGTGTCACGTGACATCCTCCCGACGCTGACCCTACGGGTACAGCGAGGGCTTCCCAACCTCGCGATTGGATATTCCTGCCCCACGCCACTTATCTAGGTCATAGACCCCCGACAGACCGACTTGGCAGGCTGTTTCCTTTCCCCAGAGTCCCTGGGCTACTACGTTCTCTAGTCCACGGTGCAAAACCATCTCTGCTGCGGCATGGTCACGATGTGTTCGATACCCACACTCAGGACATTGATGCTCTCTGATTCCCAGACCTTTGCTGACAGTAGCAAGGCAGGACGGGCAGGTTTGGCTAGTCCCGTTGGGATTGACCGTCGCAAAGTACACCCCCCGTTTCCAGCAGACCCATTCCGTCAGAGACAGAAATTGCCCAAAGGCAGCATCAACGCAATCTTTTCTCAGTATTCCTCGCGTCAACCCTTCGACGTTGAGGTCTTCTGCAAAGATCATCTGTGCTTGGTCGCAAAGCTTGTGAGCCGTTTTCAAGTGAAAATCTTTACGACGGTTCGTAATCCGGTGGTGCATCCTGGCCACTTTGACCTGCGCCTTTTCCCAGTTTTGAGAACCCTTCTGTTTTCGCGCCGATCTGCGTTGCAGCAATTTCAGCTTGCGCTGCATCGACTGGAAAAATTTAGGACGCTCCTGGAAACTGCCGTCCGAAGCTGTCAAGAATCGTTCCAATCCTAAGTCAATGCCAATCGCTCGACCATAAACTGGGGCATCGGGAACCGACACATCCGATTCAATGGTGATAGCGACATACCACTGAGTCCCTCGCACTTTAGATAAGATTCACGCCTGCTTTACCTTGAAGCCTTCTGGAATGGGGCGATGCAGGTTGATCGGTACTTCCCCGATCTTTGGCAATTTGATCGTGAAGCCATCGATAGGGTTGTCCTTGAACTGGGGGAACACAAAGGACTTGAACTGACCAAACTTTTTGAAACGCGGGAATCCATGTCCACGCTTCTGAAACGCTTCCCAGCTATCGTGCAGTCTACGAATCGTAGTTTGCAAAACCTGAGAATGCACCTTGCCCAAGTGCGGGAATTGCTTCTTAGCTTTGGGCAGGTTGTTTTGTTGGCGATGGTAGGACGGGAACGGCTCATTGGCGGGAATGATATATTCCTTTTCGAGCGAACACCTGTCTACCGAACACTTACGCGAAGCAATCCAGTCTTTGAGTTCGCACAAAGCGTAGTTATACACGCCTCTACACGTCTCAAGCCACTCCAACAGCTCTGTCTGTTGCGTGACATCTGGATAGATTCGGTAGGTGTAGTTCATTGTTAGCATGGCTATCGTTGACCACAAGTTATGGCTGCTGGTAAATGCTCGTCTCATCCCCAGCGAGGGGAATCGACAAGCGCGGGGAGTCCATGTATTCCGATGCTAATGCTTCGCATACAGCGCGGGACTGATAGCTCCCCAAACCCCTCGTTAGTTAAAATGGGCCAGACGACAAATAACGACGCAACCTAAGTGATTTGACTTAGGCCGTCCGCCAGACAAGAGCCGTCGTACCTGAGACGCACCCCAGGGTTGCACTGAACCCAGAACCGACGTTAATGGCCTAGCGCTAAGAGACCCAAATTTATGAAAGCCATGATCCTGGCAGCGGGTAAAGGAACCCGTGTCCGTCCCATCACCTACACGATTCCCAAACCGATGATTCCCATCCTGCAAAAGCCAGTGATGGAATTCTTGCTGGAGTTGCTGCGCCAGCATGGCTTCGACCAAATTATGGTCAATGTCAGCCACCTCGCCAACGAGATCGAGAGCTATTTTCGAGATGGCCAGCGCTTTGGCGTTCAGATTGCCTATTCCTTTGAGGGACGCATTGTCGATGGCGAGCTGATGGGTGAAGCCATCGGCTCGGCGGGCGGTATGCGCAAGATCCAGGATTTTTCGCCCTTCTTTGATGACACTTTTGTGGTGCTGTGCGGCGACGCCCTGATCGACCTCGACCTGACGGAGGCCGTGAAGTGGCACCGCGAAAAAGGGTCGATCGCCACCATCGTCATGAAATCAGTGCCCCGCGACGAGGTGTCGAGCTACGGGGTGGTCGTGACGGACGAGTCTGGCCGCATCCAGGCGTTTCAAGAGAAGCCCTCTGTGGAAGAGGCCCTCAGCACCGATATCAACACCGGTATCTACATCTTTGAGCCGGAGGTGCTGAACTACATTCCCTCAGATGAGGCCTTCGATATCGGGGGGGACCTGTTCCCCAAACTGGTGGCCGCAGGGGCACCCTTCTACGGCATTTCGATGGACTTCCAGTGGGTGGACATCGGGAAGGTGCCGGACTACTGGCGGGCCATCCGGGGCGTGCTGGCGGGCGAAATTAAGAACGTGTCGATTCCGGGGCATGAGGTGGCTCCTGGCATCTACACGGGCCTGAATGTGTCGGTGAACTGGGACAAGGTAAATATCCAAGGCCCGGTGTACATCGGCGGCATGACCAAAATCGAGGACGGCGCGACGATCATTGGTCCGACGATGATCGGTCCCAACTGCTGCGTGTGCAGCGGCGCGACGGTGGAGAGCAGCGTGATCTTCGAGTATTCGCGCTTGGGTCCGGGGGTCCGCTTGGTGGACAAGCTGGTGTTTGGTCGCTACTGCGTGGACAAGACGGGGGCAACGATCGACGTGCAGGCGGCGGCCCTAGACTGGCTGATCACCGATGCGCGTCAGGTAATGCCGTCCCATCCTCCGGCGGAGCGCCAGGCGATCGCAGAATTGCTGGGAGCAGACGGCGTCGCTCGAACCTAGGGCCGCCGCGCCATCACCAGCCCCGCGAAACAAAGCCGGTTCAGCGGGGTGCCAGGAAGGGAGTGGGGGAAACCTGCACTCCCTTCCTGGGCAAAATGCTCTCAGGGCGCGTTGTTAGCGGGCGATCGCCGGGAATCCTGAGCCTGTCGCCTTACTCTGCGGCCTTTTTTCGTCTCGGTTCAGACAACCCTTTTTTCTATCAGGTCTTTCTATGCCAACGAGCGTCGTCACAGGAGCTGCGGGATTTATTGGCTCCCACCTTGCCGAAACGCTGCTCCAGCGCGGTGAGCAAGTCATTGGCATTGACCAGTTCAACGACTACTACGACCCCAGCCTCAAGCGCAAAAATGTCGCCGCGCTACAGCAGCACCCAAATTTTCGGCTGATCGAGGGCGACATCCAGGCCCAGGACTGGAGCAGCATCCTGGAAAGCGTGGACGTGATCTACCACCAAGCGGCCCAGGCGGGCGTGCGGGCGAGCTGGGGTAAGGGGTTCCACGACTACACCGAGCGCAACATCAGCGCTACCCAGATTTTGCTAGAGGCTACCAAGGACGCCCCCAAGCTGCGGCGCTTTGTCCACGCTTCTACGTCGTCGATCTACGGGGACGCCGAGACGCTGCCCACCACAGAGACGATGTGCCCCAAGCCGGTGTCGCCCTACGGCATCACGAAGCTGGCGGCGGAGCAGCTCGGCCTCCTATACCAGAAAAATTTTGGGGTGCCTTTCGTTTCGCTGCGCTACTTCACGGTGTACGGCCCCCGGCAGCGGCCAGATATGGCGTTTCACAAGTTTTTTCGGGCGGCGATGCTGGATGAGGCGATCGCCATCTACGGGGATGGCCAGCAGACTCGGGACTTCACGTTTGTGGCGGATGCGGTGGCCGCAAATCTAGCCGCTGCTGAGGCTCCCGCAGGGGAGGCGGTGGGAGAGATTTTTAATATCGGGGGTGGCAGCCGGGTCGTCCTCGCGGAGGTGATCGACACGATGGAGCGCATCGTGGGTAAGCCGATCCAGCGCCAGCACATTGGTCAGGCAATGGGGGATGCTCGCCACACGGCAGCCGATGTCTCTAAGGCGCGATCGCGCCTCGGCTACAATCCCACCGTGCCCCTCGCCGAAGGCCTCACCCAAGAGTGGGCCTGGATCCAGTCACTCTACAGCTAATCCCAAGCTTCTAGTTCTTGGAGCCAGTTGCGGACCAGGGCTAGGACTTGCTCCCGGCGCGTCTCGAAGGTAGCCGCCAGCCAGATCAGGAAAATGCCGAGGGTGAGACCGATGATCCACTTTGAGAACGGGTACTGACCGATCAGCACCACGAGCTGGTAGAACACCGTGGCCACAAAGGTCAACGTGCCGATATAGAGGTAGGCTCGCACCCGCAGGGCTAGGCCCAAAAGGACCGCCACCAGACCAATCCCGCCAGAGACCAGGCCCGTCTGCTGATTGACGAGGGCGACGATCGCCAGCAGACCCAGGGCCGCCGTGCGGAGGGCGTGGCGCTGGCCTTTGGCGTCGCGCCGTCGGAGAGCTGGATCTACCTGGGCCACGTAGAGCAGCGGGAGACTGACCAACGCCACATAGAAAAGAAGACTGGTGAGATTTTGGCCAAGCAGCCAGCGCAGCGCCCAAAAGTCCAGAACCGCGATCGCTCCGTAGGTCAGGCGGATCTCTCGGCGGCGCTGCGCCATCCAGAAGTAGCTCGCCGCGACAATCAGCAGACTGACATCGCCGGGCAAAGACAGCGTGAGCACCAGGGCGATCGCCGGTAGAGCCGCCGCGCTCCGAAACCAAGGCCGCGCAGGCCAGCCCCAGCGCTCCCAGGGCAGCTCGATCAGCAATACCGCCACACCCGCCGCGATCGCCGCCCACCAAGGATCGAGGCCTCGCAGGGCGGACCAGCCCAGCCGGACATAGATCAGCGTGGCGATCGCCTGGGCCACGCCCAGATAGACCCAGATGCCCTGCTGGATTTGGCGAGCCCGCAGCAGGGCGTACAGCGACAGACCCGCCCCAACCACCAGCCCCAAGCCGATCAGCTGCGCTGTCTGGTCAGGCGTGAAAACCTGGACCGTCAAGAAACTAGTCGCCAGCATCAGGAAGACGCTGCCCAGCACCCAGTGCAGATCCGCCGCCAAGCTCAGCTCAGGGGCCGTCAGGCCCAGAAGGCGATCGCGCCGCTGGACCCACCCAGTGGCAGCAGCCTGGTAGAGCGCGGCGATCGCCCCCGCCACCAGCGCCAGCACCACCAAGCCATCGGCAGGGCTGCCACCGGGCATCTGGCTGAGGCGATAGATCACCAGCTCGTACCAGCCCAGGGTGCAGGCCGCCAAGGACGCGTAGGTCAGCAGCGAGGAGCGATCGCGCTGGCGCATCACGCTCAGGCCCACCACCCCCGCCACCAAAAACAGACCGCCCGTCCAGGACGTCCAAAGCCCCGCCCGAAATCCCAAGGCCAGCAGAGCGCTCAGCAACGGCAAAATCCGGACGCTCCACAGGACCGGTCGCCGTCGCTGGAGCACCTCCGTCAGCCCCAGCAAAGCCAGGGCCAAGGCTCCATTCGCCGCCGCGATCGCCAGCACCGAGCCGCCTTGCAGCTGCACCAGCACAATCACCAGCAGCTCCAGAGCACAGGCCCCCTGATAAACGCCGTTGTCGGTGGGAGCGCCCCAGCGTCGCCAGAAGCTGCACACCAGCAGACCCGCGAGGGCGATCGCCGTTATGGCCGACAGCGGCACCTCCGCCGTCATGCCGAACTGCTGCACCGTAAACCGCACCAGCAGGCCCGTCGCACAGGACAAGAGCACCACAAAGGTCACTATGTCCGCCCAGACTTCAGCCGATCGCCCGTATATCTGGGCCAGGGGCTGGGAATAGCGGATCAGGCTGCGCATCAGCGCCGACAGCAAGCCCACCGCGATCGCCCCAATCAGCAGCCAGCTCTCCCAAGACAGTAGAGGCGCTTCGGCAAAGATCAGCAAAGCGGCTCCCAGCACCACGCCGCCCACCGCCACCAGCGCCAGCCAGAGCGATCGCCAGTACACCGTATTCCACAGCAGCAGCCCCGCCGACAGCAGCAGCCCGATGCCGTGCAGCCTCGGAAGCCCCAAAAACAGCAGTTGGGCCGCTCCCAACGCACCCACACTGAGCTTCAGTCCGGTCCAGCGCTCTGGCTCGGGCTGGCGGGCCGCCCTCAGGGTCATTCCCCCGGGCACCAGCAGCCAGATCAGGCTCCACATCGACGGGATTGCCGGGTGCCCCAGCCAGGGCTGAAAGAGAGGCAGCAGCAGCAAATAGCTCACACCCGACAGGATCAGGGCCAGACGCCCAGCGCTCACGCGCCAGTACTCCCAGCGCTCACCCACACTGAACCACAGCTCCAGCAGGGTCACACTGACCGCCAGGACGGCCCACACCTCAGGCGCGAGGTTCGTCAGCAGGCTCAGCGTCATCGCCCCGATCAACAGCCCCACTGCATGGGTGAGGCTGACCAAGGGCTGAGTCTGGCCGCGCCGCCGCAGCTCCCACAGCAGAGTGACGCCGATTTGCAGCAGATTGAACAGGCGCAGAGACGGACTGGCCACGGAAATCAAAAACAGGACCGTGCTCATGCCTAGGGCGATCCAGTCCGTCAGGGAAGCCAGCGATCGCTGCTGATTCTTGGCCAGCCAGGCCCGCAGCCGCAGCACCGCCCAGATATAAGGAAACATCACCGGGCCGATCAGCGCCCAGGGCGTCGCCGAGGCCTGGAAAACGGTGAGCAGTTGCTGCGTCACGCCATCGCGCCAAGGCTGGGGCAGCAGCAGCCACGCCAGATACACAATTTGCAGCCGCACCAGCAGCAGCACCAGCAGATCCGCCACCTGCCAAAACCGCCCCAAGCGCCGGTGGAGCAGCCACAGCGCCGACGCGCTGACCAGCAGCGCCTGCCAGGGCGGCTGAGCCGTCACCGACACCAGCCAGCCCCCCAGCAAGAGAAGGCCGCCGATCAGTTCCCAGACATGCCAGGAGGCGTCCTCCGTCTCGAACTGCTGCTCTGCCAGCCACGCCAGCAGAGTACCGCAAATGCCCAGCGCCAGGCCCAGCTGCGCCAGGGGAAGCTGCGCGGTGACAATGGCGCGGCCCAACAGCAGCACCAGCGCGTAGATCACCAGCAATCCGGCCAGGGGCGGCAGAGCCGGGGCTGCGGCCTCTCGGGCATTGGGCGATCGCCCGGTTTGCGATCGGGTTTGCTGCCAGAAGGTAAACAGGGTCGTCCCCACAGTCCCCACATACACCGCCACCAGCGGCATACCGTCCAGACGCCAGCCCCAGTGCAGATAGGCCAGCCCCAGCAGGTTGATCACGGGCCAGCGGCCCAAAGCCAGCGCCGCCGGGGGCGATCGCAGGCTCCAGGCCAAACCGCTCAGCCCCACCGCCGCCAGCAGCACCACCAGCCATTCCCAGGGCTGCTGCCACAGATCAAAGCTATCCATCGCCCAAAAGTTCACCGGCACCAGCAGCAGCACCGCGATGTGCAGCGTGCGGGCCGTCAGGCGCAGGTTTGCTTGGCGCGCCGCCCAGCGCCCCACCCCCCAAAACACCACTGTGTAGGCCGCCAGCACGCCATACTGGCCCACCGCCGGAAAGCGCGTCCACTGCGTCGCCGCCAGCACCCCCGACGACACCACCACCAAAAACACGCCCAAAAACAGGAGCCAGCGCAAGCTCAGCTCCGCCATAAAAGACTGCAAAACCTGCGTCACCAGGCTGGGCGCTTCGGCTCGGGCCGGGGGACGGGATTGGGAGCGGCGGGCAGGGGTGCGAGGCTGGGAGACATCGGGCAAAAAGCTGCGATCGCCCCCTTCAGCCGCCGCCGCGTCCGCCGCTCGCGAGGGTACACTGCTCTGCTGGGGCAGCGGCTCCGGGATCAGACAGCTGAGGGAAGTGCGGGCAATCTGGAGAATCTTGGCTTCGCTGATCAGCCCAAGGGCGATCCACGCTTCAAGGCCCTGCAACAGCACTGCCTCATGGGCAGCGATCGGAATTTCCAGGCGAATTGAGCGATTTTCCGGAGCAGTCATAGACCACAGCCTTTTTGCGGAGCGGTGTATGCCCATGATGGCGGCGATCGCCACTTTGCCCAGATTTTCTGTGCCAATTCTTCAAGATCAACGTCCCCGTGATCCTTGGCGCTGGTAGGCCAGATACACTGCCTCCAAAAAGACATCCGGGCGCACCCGCTGGGGCAGATCTCCCAGGGCGATCGTCTCCTTGATCGATCGCGCCAGCTCCAGATTGAGCTGCGATCGCGCCGGGGGCAGCAGCGACTGCCGCCGCTGCAAATAGGACCGCACCACCGCAAACTCATCCGGCGACAGCCGCGACACATCTCCCAGGCTCATCACCTGCTCCACCAGGCCTTCTCCCTCCGGCGACACCACAAAATTCGTGGCCGTCAGCGGTCGATCCTCCTGGATCACCACCGTCCCCGCCACCCAGTCGCCGATCCGCTTTTCGCGCTTGCCCAGGGCCACCAGCAGCGATCCCACTAGAAACAGATCGTCCACCGGCCGCATCAGCGATCGCAGCGCCGACTGACCCAGCCCGACCCTGCGCCCGTTATCGCGGATCACCCGCAGCCGCAGCAGGCGCTTGCCCGGCGTCTGGCCCTGCCACAGCGTCTCAAAAAACACAAAATAGCCGGTGTAGACGGAGTAGAGCAGCAGCAGCGCGATCGCCAGCAGCCACTGCCCCAAGGAATCTAGATTGTCTGAGCCGAGCCAAAACTCCAGCAGATTGAACAGCTGCTCAGCAAAAATGCTCAACAAAATCAGCAGCACACTCAAAACCAGCCCCAGGATCAGATAGTCCGTCACCAGGGCCAAAGCGCGATTGCCGATGCCCGCCAGCGTGAATTCCAGCTCCACGCTCTCCGGAGTTTGCAGACGCACGCGATTAAAAAACCGATCGGCTAGCACAACCTTGTTGCTAAGCGACAGATCCAGGCCTTCTTGGCGCGATCGCACGTCGTAGTAGAGCACGGCTTTCACCGCCTGCCACAGCATCGTGATCAGCGCACTCAGCCCAAAAAACAGAACCAGATTGATGACCGTGCTAATCACCGACACCGACGTCGGTTCGAGCGAGAGCCACTCCCCGACCAACAGCGCCGCCACCGGCAGCAGCTGGACCACGACATTCACCGGCAGCGTCACCAGCAGGAAAATCAGAAAGAGGCCCTGAAGGCGCAAGGCGATCGGCACTCCCTGGGTCAACCGCCAAGATCGACCGATCGCCTTCACCGGATCGACCGATGGCTCCACGGCCAGCACCACCTCCGGGATGAAAAACCGTCCAACCAGCCAGGCAAACAGGGCCGCAATTAGCATCAAAACGAGCAGCGGCAGCACCACAAACAGAAACAGCGCCAGCGCCCAGTTATTGGTAATGTCTGCTAGAGAATTTTGAAACGCCACGGCTCCAATACCAGCGAAGATCCCTGCCAGCAGCACCACCGCTACCAAAGCCGCGATCGCGCACGCCCCAAACAGCAGCGACACCAGCAGCCCCACCGTAAAGAAATTCCAAAGATCGTGATCGATCGATTCTCGAGTCGACTTCAGGCTCTCGGGCTGACTCGTCAAGCGATCGTAGGTTAGGCGGGAGATCAAAGCGCACAGCGCCGAGTACTTGGCCCAGCCATAGATCGGCACCAAAATCCATAGCCAGGCCACCAGCGCCGTCCGAAAAAACAGCTTGGGGTAGGCTCGACACACCTGCACACCGACGCTGACAATGTCTCCCACACTAAGAGCGCGCAGAGAACTGGTTGATTGTTGGTCCGCGGCCATTGCTCGTCCTTCGCGATTCAGACAACATCGAAAGATGCCGCTATCCTAGGCTAGGCTAGGCCCAACTTCGGCAAAAGTCTTAGCAAGACTTCAGAAATTTCAGCACTATTTTTATGAATATTCAGCGGTGGATTGCGCGGCGGGAGAGCGACTGGAAGCAGCTTGACGCCTTGCTGAGGCGGGTCGAGCGGCGGGGCCTGCGCACCCTCAAGGCCGAGGAAATTCAGCAGTTGGCCAGCCTCTATCGCTCAGCCTCCGCTGACCTTGCCCGAGCCCGCACCCATCAGGTGGGCGAAACCCTGGTTCGCGAGCTCCAGCTGCTGACCACGCGGGCCTATACCCAGGTGTACCAGGGCTCGCGGCGGCAGGAATGGCGATCGGTTGTCCAGTTCTATCGCTGGGGCCTACCGGCGGTGATTCAGCACACCTTCGGCTACACCCTGGCCGCCACGGGGCTGTTTCTCGTGGGCGCGCTGGTGGCGTGGTGGTTTAGCTGGCGAGATCCGTCGTTTATGGCGCTGCTGGTGCCCAATCAGCTAATTGAGATGGTGCGCGATCGCCAAGAGCTGTGGATGGGCTCCATCGTCGGCATCGAGCCCCTCGCCTCCAGCAACATCATGATCAACAACATTCAGGTGTCCTTTGGGGCAGCGGGCGGCGGCATCACGGCCGGGCTCTACACCGCCTTTCTCATGGTCTACAACGGCCTACACATCGGCGCTGTGGCCACCCTGGTCGGCCAAAACAACCTGGCGTTTCCCTTTTGGGCCTTTGTGTTTCCCCACGGCGCCCTAGAGCTGCCCGCGATCTTCTTGGCAGGGGGCGCAGGTCTGCTGATTGCCCGTGGTCTCCTGCTGCCCGGAAAGCTGCGCCGCCCGGACGCCCTGAAGTACTACGGTCTCCTCGGGGCGCGTCTGGTGTTTGGCATCGTGCCCATGCTGGTCATCGCTGGGATCATCGAGGGCTTTTTCTCGCCCAATCCCGGCATTCCGGACCCGGTGAAGTACCTGGTGGGCATTGGTTTGCTGACGCTGCTGGTTCTCTACGGCAGTCAGGCGATTCCTGCTGAGGTCCGGGAGCAGGCGACGCAGGTCGACTAGCGATCGCCCGCCAGCACCGGCACCCGCGTCCCCGCTGGGGCCAGGGCCTCTGCGTAGACGGCGTCTAGGTGGCGACTGGCTACCTCTGAGCTGTGGTGCGATCGCGCCCGCTCTAGGGCATTGCGGCTGAGGCTTTCATACACCGCATCCCGGTCTGACCGATTCCAGAAGGTGGCCAGGGTCTCGAAGGCCTGATCGGCTAGGCGATCGTAGGTGGCATTGAGGACATCCCAGTAGTCTTCTGGGGGCAGGGTTTTGCGAGACTGCCAGTCGCGCCACATCTGGTTTTCGTCCACCGGCAGCGGCAGGAGATACCCCGTTTTTTCGTGCTCGATCCACTCAGGAACTGCGCCAATATTGGTGGCGATCGCCGGGGTCGCTGTGGCCAAGCCTTCGATAATGCTGTAGGCGCAAATATCTTGCAGCGTTGGCAATAGCTGAAAGTGACAGGCCTGAAGTTTTCTCAGCACTTCAGCATTGGGCAATCGTTCTGAAAAAGTGATATTTTCCAGGGTCAAAAGTTCTAGGTCAGCCGCATATTTTTGGCGATCGGGAAAGTCCGTCGGAATCCCTGCGCCTATTTTCAGATCTGAAACAATTTCAATCGTGATCGGCAGCTTTTCTTTGAGGAGTTTCTGGGCCAAGCGAAGGGCTACAATTCCTCCTTTGCGCGCCAGATGGTGCCCCACAAACAGCAGTTTGAGCTGAGGCTGGGTCGCAGAGAGGGTTTTAGGCGCAGACACCTGGATCGGGGCATTGGCCGGGATCACGGTCAGCTTGTCAGCGATGCTGGGCGATCGCCCGCCCTCGGCCCAGCGCTTGAGAAATCGCCCCTTGGCGTACTCCGAAGACGCAATGATTTTGCGGCAGTTGGGCAAGGTGAGGCGATGGCACAGCAGGCGATCGAGGGCCTGAGCCGCCATCCCCTGGTGGCTGGCGTAGATATGGGGCAAAAAGAGCTCAAAACTGACCACAAAAGGCCGCTGAGTATAGGGAACTGCCTTGAAGCCGTGGATCAAATCGTAGGGTGCTGCAATGGGTTTCCAGGTGCCGAGGGCTTCGAAGGGGGGCCAGAAGCGATCGAGGGAATAGCGGCCGGTGGGAAACTTCTTGGGAAATAGCAGGGTGTTCTCGGAGTGATGCGCCCAGTTGTGGCTCATGAAATGACGGCTGCCAATCATCAAGATGGTGGCCATAAGTGGAGGCTCCTAGGGGCATAAGAGGCGGTTTAAATCTAACGCGATCGCCCCAAAATACACCTGCCAAATTGCAGACTTCATCTCGCTTTTATTTCCTTAGATAAGCAATTTCAGCATGCTTTCTTTTTTTAGGAGAGGCCAACGAAGTCAAGCTTTAATTCAACAGAAAATCATTTTTTATATTGCAGTTGACTGTAAAAATTCTGAGTCAATACTTCCTTAGAAGTACGATTTATTGCTTATTTTTTCTAAAGGCGATCGCCCTTTCCCCAGCAAGATTTTTCCTGTCGCGCCTTTTGGCAGGCTTTTGGGCACTCTAGGCCTCGTATCTGGCAATTTTTCTACTGAGTTCCCTATGGAATTTTTGCGTTCTTGCGCTGTAGCGTGCTGTGTCTTGGCGATCGCCCTGTCAGGCTGCGAGACCGTCGATAGCCTGGCGGCGAATAGCGAGACCCTTGAAGACGCGGGCGACTTTGTCCTGGAGTACCAGCCCGTCGAAGATCCAGAGCTGCGAAGCATTCGGGAAATCCTT
This sequence comes from Geitlerinema sp. PCC 7407, assembly GCF_000317045.1. Lineage (NCBI taxonomy): Bacteria > Bacillati > Cyanobacteriota > Cyanophyceae > Geitlerinematales > Geitlerinemataceae > Geitlerinema > Geitlerinema sp. PCC 7407. Next base: position 306,848 of record NC_019703.1, on the reverse strand, counting down.
GAGAGCAGCGAGTTCTATGACGGCCTCGTCGCCGACCTAAATGAGACCTTTGCCCTGCCCCAGGATGTGCTGATTTCCTTTGATGCCTGCGACGAAGAAAACGCCTACTACGACGCCGAAAATTCCCAAATCACGATGTGCTACGAGCTGATTCGGTACTACGCCGATGCGTTTGCGGCGGATGAGGAGCGCGAGACCGACTACGAAACCGAGGTGCTCTACGCCGGATTTTTCACCTTTTTCCATGAGCTAGGGCATGCGCTGGTGGACCAGTACCAGCTCCCCATCGTGGGCCGCGAAGAAGACATCGTCGATAATTTCGCGGCCATCTTGCTCACTGAGAGCGAAGAAGAAGACGCCGTGATCGCGGCCATTGAGCAGTTTGACTTGGACGCGGCAGCCGAGGCCGAAGAGGAAGATCTGGCCTTCTGGGATGAGCACAGCCTCAGCGTCCAGCGGGGCTACAACATGACGTGCCTGCTCTACGGCAGCGATCCGGAGAGCTATCAGGACTGGGTCGAGGCGGACTGGCTGCCGGAGGACCGGGCCGCGCAGTGCGAGGCCGAGTATGAGCAGGCCATCAGTAGCTGGGAAGCGCTGCTCGAGCCCTACCGCAAGCCCTAGACGCCCGCCTCAGCCACAAAAAAAGCGATCGCTCAGGGCGATCGCTTTCTGCAACAGGGAACGCTGAAAAACTTTAGACCTTGCTCAGGTACTCAGCGAGGGCTTCGGAGCCGCCAATCAGATGACCGTCGATGTACACCTGGGGCACCGTGGTCGAGCCCGTCACCGCCCGCAGCGATCGCGTGGTGATGTCGGTCCCAAGGACGATTTCTTCGTACTCCATGCCCTTGGACTTCAGCAGCTCTTTGGCGCGGGCGCAGTAGGGGCAGCCTTCCTTGGCAAAGAGGGACACCAGCTTGGGACGAGCGGCCTCGGGGTTGAGATATTGGAGCATGGTCTCAGCATCAGAGACCTTGAAGGGATCGCCGGGCTCCTCCGGCTCGATGAACATTTTCTCGATGACGCCATCCTTGACCAGCATGGAGTAGCGCCAAGAGCGCTTGCCGAAGCCCAGGTCCGCCTTATCCACCAGCAGGCCCATGCCAGCGGAGAATTCGCCGTTTCCGTCGGGAATTAGCCGAATATTGCTGGCTTCTTGGGATTTAGCCCACTCGTTCATCACGAAAGCATCATTCACCGACAGGCAGATGATGTCGTCCACGCCGTTTTGCTTGAACACGGGGGCGAGGTCGTTGTAGCCGGGCAGGTGGGTCGCAGAGCAGGTGGGGGTGAAAGCTCCCGGGAGCGCAAAGACAATGACGGTCTTGCCGCTGAAGAGTTCATCGGTCGTGACATCGACCCAGTCGTTGTTCTGGCGGGTGCGGAACGTGACGCTGGGGACGCGTTGGCCTTCGCGATTCGGCAGCATGAATGACTCCTTTTGAGGGCGAGTTGAACGTCAGAATCTCAATGAATAAAGCGTACTCGTAATGAGTCCGACTTGTCAAGAAGATTTTTGACCGGGCGCAGGGCAGGCGATCGCCTGTTGTAATATCAAATTTCGACGCTAGGGTGCCTCTAGCGCGAGGCTGAAAGGCGATCGCGCCGTCTCGGGCAGCGCCGCCAAAATCACCTCTGGCCCCGCTCCCACCCGGCACGCGTTCTCGGTGATGTGGCGCTTCCAGGCGCGGCTACCGGGCTGCCCGTTAAACAGTTGCAGCATGTGGCGGCTGATCCGGTTGAGCTTGAACTGGGGACCAACCCAGCGGGCAATGTAGGGCACCATGGCCTCGGCCACGGCTTGGCGAGTCGGCGGCTCGACGGCTTGACCGTAGAAGTCGCGATCGACGGTGGCGAAGAGAAACGGATGGTCGTAGGCAGCGCGGCCAATCATCACGGCGTCCACGCGCTGAAGATGATCGCGGGCCTGCTCCAGAGTCGTGATGCCGCCATTAATCTCGATAAATAGGTGGGGAAAGTCTTGCTTGAGCCGGTACACGTCGTCGTAGCGCAGGGGCGGCACGTCGCGATTTTCCTTGGGGCTGAGGCCCTGGAGCCACGCTTTGCGGGCGTGAACGGTGAAGTGACGGCAGCCCGCTGAGGCGACGGTTTCCACAAAAGCGGTCATGTCTTCGTAGCGATCGCGATCGTCGATGCCGATCCGGTGCTTGACGGTGACGGGCAGCCGGGTCACGGCCTGCATGGCCGCTACGGCCTCGGCGACGCGCTCGGGCTGGGCCATCAGGCAGGCCCCGAAGTTGCCGCTCTGGACGCGATCGCTCGGGCAGCCCACATTCAGGTTGATCTCGTCGTAGCCAAAGTCCTCGGCAATGCGGGCACACTGGGCCAACTGGGCCGGATCATCACCGCCCACCTGGAGCGACAGCGGCTTCTCTTCAGGGGAAAATCCCAGCAAATGGTCGCGATCGCCGTGAATAATCGCCGCGCTGGTCACCATTTCGGTATACAGCAGCGTGCAGCGGGTAATTTGGCGCAAAAAATATCGAAAATGGCGATCGGTACGGTCCATCATCGGCGCAATGCTCAAGGGATTGCCAGTCACCACCGATGACCCAGACAAGTCAGAAAAAGACACAGACATCCAAGCAATAAAGGTCGTCGTACAACACTCTAGCCTAGGGCACCCCACCACCACTCAGCGCCGAAACCCCTGGAGGCGATCGCCATTATCCAGGGCCCGCCGAAAGAACGCGATCGCGCTGCTTCCTATCAGCCAATTCCCTGCTTCAAAATCACAGTCTAGGCATAAGGTTAACAAGATTTTAATTTTCGAGATTTGATTAACAGCAGTGCTATTCTGAGTTTTTATTTCAAAGTCAAAGGGAAAATCTTCTCTGCATGATTTCGGAAATTCGCGACGCCACCCAAATATTTGTTAAAAATTTTGGACTTCTAAGCGCCTTAAAATTAACGATTTGGCTGCCAGGATCCATTTTACTGGTCTATTTGCGGCTCTACGTCTTTCCGGAGATGATGGGAGGAGATGAAGCGCGAATCTATCTTCAGGAATTGAGGATTGCCAACATCATTGAGCTAGCCTTTGGCCCCTTTTATATCGGCGCGATTCTCCACGCGGCTTCCCAGTTCCAGCAAGGCCAGCCTCTCAGCTATGGCGTATCCATGTCCCACGGAGCCCGCAAAAGCTTTAAGCTGCTCCTGACTCGCATTTTAGTCAGCGTCATTACGATTCTTGGCCTGATTGTTTTTATTATTCCAGGTATTTTGCTGGCGTTGCGGCTCTCTTTTACCGATGCGATCGTCGTTTTGGAGGGTGCCACGGGTCTACAGGCCTGCAACCTGAGTCAAGAACTCACAAAAGGCAAGAAATGGGATATTTTCCTAACAATAATCCTGATTTTTGTCGGCCTAATTTTAGGCATGATTCTCTTCATTTCATTTCCCTTAGGACTTCTCAATCAAGATCAGAATTTGATTGTTCAAGTTCTGTCTGAATGTATTTACCAGATTCTCTTCATTGTTCCGGTTTTGGTCTTGTTTATGTTTTATTGGAATGCCAAACACGCAGCCGCTGAAGCTCCAGCAGCGGAGACAGATTGGCAAGCTTAAAGCCCCACTCCCAGCCCATCCATGGCCGGACCCACGGATGGGCGATCGCACGATGAACTTTTTGGCACACCTTTATCTGGCGGACCCCACCCCCGAGGCCCTCATGGGCAGCCTGCTGGGGGACTTTGTGAAGGGGCAGCCGGACGAACGCTTTGGGGCAGAAGTGATCGCGGGGATTCGGCTGCACCGGGCCATTGACCACTTCACCGACCACCACCCCACAGTTTTGGCCAGCAAGCGCCTGATCAGCCCGCTGCGCCGCCGCTTCGCTGGCATTATTGTCGATGTGGTCTACGACTACTGCCTGTGTCAGCACTGGTCCCGCTTTTCGAGCGGGTCGCTGCCAGGGTTCATCGCAGCGACCTACAGCGCGCTGGCGCAGTACCAGGGATACCTGCCCGAGCGGGCCGCGATCGCCGTTCAGGCCCTGATCGCCGAGGACTGGCTGAGCTGCTATGGCAGGCTCGACGGCATCGGCCACACCCTCAACCGGATCTCGCAGCGCATCAAGCGCACCAACTCCCTCGCAGGCGCGATCGAGGAGCTAGAAGCCCACGAAGCCGCCCTGTGTCAGCACTTTCTGGACTTTTTCCCGGCCTTGGTCCAGTTTGTCAACGAGCGATCGTCCGCTTCGGGCACCCCCCTCTGGAATCCACCGTCACCGCCCCGTAGCCCTTGTTAAAACTTCTTGGGAGATCTTCGATTATGCGCCTCTGGTCTTGGACTACTAGCCTTGCCCTGGCCACCCTGATCGGGCTGCCCACCGCTGCCCGCGCCGAGGCGACCCCGAGCGCCCCGGCCCCCGCCACCCAGCCAGCCCAGGCACCCCTCTCCGCCGAAAAGCGCGCCCTGATCGACCAGCTCATGGAGCTCACCGGCGGGCGCAAGCTCTACGAGCAAACCATGGCGGTCACCCTAGAGCAGGCCCGCATGAGCCTGCCCCAAATCTTGCAGGGGATGGCCGGCACCCAGATGAACGCCAATCAGCAAACTGCTCTCGAAACCCAGTCGCAGCAGATCTTCGATAAGCTAGCCACCCGCATGATGGCGGCGGTCACCTTTGATGAGCTGATGAGCGAGGTGTACTATCCGCTCTACGACAAGTACTTCACCGTCGAAGACCTGCAAGACATCATTGCCTTTTACCAGACGCCGACGGGCCAGCGCCTGATCCAGAGCCAGCCACAGCTGATGCGCGAAGCCACCGAGCGCAGCACGGCGCTGATGACGCCGCGACTGATCAAGATCATGCAAGAAACCCTGCAAGAAGAGCTCCGCCAGCCAGGAAACGGCAACTAGCACGCTGTTGCTAGGGGTGTTCTTCTTAATTTTCTAGATAGGCGGGCTATGCGCAGAAATCTCCGTGTGGGCTTGGTGGCCTTGGCGCTGGTGCTGGGTCCGGGAGCAGCGGCGATCGCCGCTCCCCGGGCGCCTCTGGGCCAGGTTCAGTGCGCCAGTATCCAGGGGTCACAGCGAAATAACGCCCTCTGGTACGCCTCCGTCGAGCCCAACGACACTGGCTTCACCCTGGTCCTGAGCGAAGACCTTGGCACCCACGTGTTGACCCTCAACCCTGATCTCACGGTGGCCAGTGCAGGCACCCTCGACGGCGCTCAGGTCATGACCTGGAACCTGGTCGGCTACGACGGCTCCCCCATCGAGCTGCGGCAAGACGGACAGTTCGTCGTCGATATGATGGTCAGCTCGCGATCGACCTGTCGCTTTGAGGGAAAGGCCAATTTTCTCCAGGGGGCTGAGGTTCAGCTCTTCGGCGGCGACAATCCCTAGAACTGGGCGATCGCCGGGAACGCCTTCGCCACCTCGGTACTCGCCCCCTCCCCACAGGTGCGCGGCGTCGGGAAAATCTTGGTCGGATTCGCCAACCCCTTGGGATTGAACGCGCCCCGGACCCACTGCATCGTCTCCAGATCCGCCTCGCTAAACATCTCTGGCATGTAGCAGCGCTTGTCGGCCCCGATGCCGTGCTCCCCGGAGATGCTGCCTCCCACCCGCACGCACAGCTTCAAAATCGCCCCGCCTAGGGCCTCCACCTGGGCCAGGGCGCCGGGCTCTCCGTTGTTGTACAGGATCAGCGGGTGAAGGTTGCCGTCCCCCGCGTGAAAAACATTGGCCACCCGGTAGCCGTACTGCTCCCCGAGGGCCTCGATTTCCTTCAGCACGTAGGGCAGCTTGGTGCGGGGAATCACCCCGTCTTGGACGTAGTAGTCTGGGCTCAGCTTGCCCATGGCCGCGAAGGCCGCCTTGCGGCCCTTCCAGAGGCGCAGGCGCTCCTCCGGATCTGAGGCGCTGGTGACGTTGCGAGCGCCGTTTTTGCGGCACAGCTCCTCGACCCGGCGGCTGTTGGCGTCGACTTCCACCGCCAGACCGTCTACCTCTACCAGCAAGATCGCCTCCGCGTCGCGGGGGTAGCACTGGGTGGCCACGACGTCCTCGACAGCGTTGATGCTGAAGTTGTCCATCATCTCCATGCCGCCAGGGATAATGCCTGCGCTGATGATGTCCGAGACCGCCGCTCCGGCAGCCTCCACGCTGGTGAAGTCCGCCAGCAGCACCCGAATGGTTTCAGGGGTTTTGACGATGCGCAGGGTGATCTCGGTGGCGATGCCCAGGGTCCCTTCGGAGCCGACAAACAGGCCCGTGAGGTCATAGCCGGGCATCTCGGGCACCTTGCCGCCCACCTGGACGATGTCGCCGTTGGGCAGCACGAGGGTGAGGCCGAGCACGTGGTTGGTGGTGACGCCGTACTTGAGGCAGTGGACACCGCCGGAGTTTTCGGCCACGTTGCCGCCGATGGAGCAAATAATCTGGCTGGAGGGGTCAGGCGCATAAAAGAAGCCGCGACCGCTGACGGCCTGGGTGACCCAGTTGTTGATGATGCCGGGCTGGACGACGACGCGCTGATTGTCGTAGTCGATTTCGAGGATCTGGCGCATTAGGGAAGTGACCACCAAGACGCTGTCTTCTAGGGGCAGCGCGCCCCCAGACAGGCCGGTGCCCGCGCCCCGAGTGACAAAGGGAATCCCTTCGCGATCGCACACTTTGAGAATCTCGGACACCTGCTCGGTGGTGCGGGGCAGCACGGCTAGGGCGGGACGCTGACGATAGCTGGTCAGGCCGTCACACTCGTAGGTCAACAGCTCTTCTCGCCGCTGAATGACGCCCCGCTTGCCCACGATGGCCTCAAATTGCTGGATGACCGGTCGCCAATCGCGCGATCGCCCGTTTTGTTGCTCTAGCATTTATCCCCCTTTGCCACGGCGCAGTGCTCACCTGGCCTTGATCCTACCGCGTCTCTCCGATCGCGTTTGCCCTGGGGCAAACACGCCAAACGCCGGTCCGACTAGGGCCGGCGTCTTTAATTGGCTCAGAATGCTTTCACCTAGAGGCCCAAAAGCCTAGGGCGCAGGGGCCGGAGCCGCAGGAGTCGCGGGACCCATCAGCACGGGATTGTTGGGCTGACGCTGGAGCAGCAGCATTTCCCGACGCTTCCGGAACTGCTCCGCCTCACTGCTGACGTTTTGCCGCTGCTCGGCGGCGACTTCATTGATATCGCGGCTGCCCATGCTGGCCTGGTGCACCAGATCCCAGACGCTGGACGCATCCCCTTGACCCGAGAAGGGGTCACTGCTGGCGTCTTGGGGTCTGAGGTCCTGGAGGGGATCGACGGTGCCGCTGGGATTGGCGATCGCCCGTCCCGAGAGCAGGGTCAGGCCTGCGCCCACGGCCAGAGCGCCGAGGAGCAGATGGGTCATGGGTGTGGCAGCAAAAGATTGAGTAGCCATGGCAGGGGTCCGCAAAACGTCACTCTCTCACGATTGTATGCAAGACGCGGGAAACAGGAGATTGCTCCCCAATTCTTTGGGATTTGTTTAGGGGTCAGCGTCTTTGAGCAGGGCCAGCAGTTCGAGAATCACGCCGTTGGTCCAGCCAAAGCCAATTTCGTTGGTGCTGTAGCCGAAGTGAATCTCCTCTGAGACTTTTGAGGAGCAGTTTTCGACGTCGTACTTCTCTAAGAGGGTGTTGGTGCGCTCGAACTCCTGGAGCACCAGGGCGAGGAACTTGCGGCCAATGCGATCGCCCTCCACCCGGTAGCCGTAGCGCCGCAGCCCCTGAACCGCCATCAGGTGGAGCGGTGCCCAGCCAAAGGGGGCGTCCCACTGGTTGCCGGTGACGTGGGTGCTGGTGAGCAAGCCGCCGGGGGCCTCGAACTTGCTGAGGTTTTCGACGACGCGGCGAGCCTGGGTTTCAGACGCAATTCCCGCCCACAGGGGATAAAAGGTCGTGGCGTACTCGTAGTGGCGGCGCTGGTCGGTGCGGAAGTTGTAGTCAAAATACAGCCCCCGCTCCTCGTCCCAGAGAAACTGATCGATCAGCTGTACGCGGCTCTGGGCGCGATCGCGCCAGTAGGCCGCCGACTCCTCGTGGCCCAAAATCGCCCGAATTTCCCCCAGATCCTGCTCCATTTGGTAGAGCAGCACATTCAGGCACACCGGCGCATAGTGAATGATGTCCACGCTAAAGGGGCCAAAGCGGTGGGTTGGATCAAGGCCCGACTCGCGCATGGAGCGATCGCCCTTGTAAAACAGGTCCGTCAGCGTATCGGTCTGGGCATCGTAGTAGAGGCTCACGTCGTAGGCCTCCACCCGGAAGGTGCGATAAAACTCCCGCACGCGATCGTAGTGGGTGCGCCCCTGATCGTCCTGCTCCGAGGCCACTACCTCCGGCGCTGGCCCCTCTCCAAAGTCGTAGTAGCGCGAGAGGCCTGTGCACTGGTTGAGGTGGGGCGGCACCATCCAGTAGTAGTAATAGGTCTCCAGGATATGCAGGATCGACTCCAGCCACGCCTTGTCCTGGCTGTGCTCAAACATGGCCAGCACCATGCGCGTGATAAAAGGCGGCTGCGATCGCGTCAGGAGATAGGTCCGATTGGCGTTGAGAATCGTGCCGTAGTGGTCGATCTCGTAAAGCAGCTGATCCACCAAGTTTTGGGCCAGATCGTACTCTCCGTCCCGCAGCAGCCCCAGCTGGATGAAATAGCTGTCCCAGCCGTACATCTCATTGAAGCGGCCCCCCGGCACCACGTAGGACTTGGGCAGGTACAGCAGGCCGTGGGGATCGATCTGCTCCAGCTCCGACGGCAGCACCCGAATCTCGATTTGGGCGTATTCGTGGGGGCTGATCGCGCGCCGGATCGCGCCGTCCACCTGGGTACAGTCTTCTTTGGGGGAAATATACACCGGCCACGGCGAGCCGGGCAGGTGGTCGATCTTGGAGTCGCGGGCCGCCTCCAGGATGTGGCTGTGGTCCCGCGAGAGGGTCTGCCAGGTGCGCTTGATATAGGTGCGCATCATCGCAATGCGATCGGGCGCAAAGTCTAGGTCCAGCGTACTGGAGCGAATGTCAGGGGTTTCTAAAACCATAAATCTTTGATTCGTCAAAACTTCAGGGCGGTGGGGTTTTGATTGGGCCGCCTCAGGCCTCCGCACCCACCAGCAGGGCCACCGGAAACTGTCGCAGGGCATCGGCGATCGCCAGGGTGCCCGAACCGGCGATCGCCTCCTGGGTCAGCGCATTTTTCCAGGTGCGCGGGAAGCCCTCCGGCAAGACAAGGTGGGTGTCCTGCCACACCGTCTCCGCCAGGGGATCACAGTCTGGCGGCACCAGCTCCGTCACAAAGCGCGGCACCACGGCGATCGCGCACTGGTCTCCCAGCCGGCGCCCAAAAGCCACCACATTGGGCGATCGCGCCCCCGCCACCGCCAGCGGCACATAGCTCCCATCCTGAAACAGGGCCGACCACTGCTGCCGAGCTTGCAGCACCTGGTGCACCAAAAACAGCTTGATCCGGCCATCCCAGCGCTGGGCCAGCAGCGTCTCCAGCAGCCCCGGCAGGTCTTTCTTCACCGCCGTCTTCAGGTCCCGCAACAGCTCCAGGCGCTGCTCAAAGTCCACCGGGCGACGATTGTCCGGATCTACCAAGCTCAGATCCCACAGCTCCGTCCCCTGATAAAAGTCCGGCACCCCCGGCATCGTCGCCTTCAGCAGCACCTGAGACAGGCTGTTGAACAGGCCATAAAAAGACACCATCTGCTGAAATTCTCGCAAATCTTGCAGAAACGCGTTGTCCGGCGTCGGGTCCAAAATCTGGTCAATGAACTGCAAAAAGCCCGCTTCATAGTCACTGTCGGGCCGCAGCCACGCCGTGTGAACCTTCGCCTCCCGCACCGCCTTGATCACGTAGTCCTTGATGCGCTGCACAAAGGCCGGATACTCCGCCTCCATCAGGGGATAGGCCCCCACCAGGGTCTGGTACAGGAAATATTCGTCATTGTCGTCGGGGGCCGCTAGGCCGCTGACGTAGCCCTTGTGGGCTCGGTTGAGCTCGCTCCAGGCAGTCACTACCGCCTCCCAGCGATCGGGGATTTCCGAGAGCACGTTCAGGCGCGATCGCACGTCCTCGCTGCGCTTGGTGTCGTGGGTCGAAGACGCCGTCATCGCGTGGGGCCAGGTTTCCTGGCGCTGCTGATTGAAGGCGTGAAACACCCTCAGATCAAAGCCAAAGCAGTCGGGCGCGCCCCCCACCTCATTGAGGGAAACAAACCGGTTGTAAACATAGAAAAACGTATCCTCGATCCCCTTGGCCATCAGCGGCCCCGAGAACTGCTGGATCTTCAGGGCAAAGCGCAGCCAATCTTTCTTTTCGTCCTCGCCCAGGGACTCGTCATACTCCAGCAGCAGCAGCCGCTCGATCAGGTTCAGCTCGTTGACCAGCTGGGGAATTTCTCGGCGGGCCTGACCCATCACGTCCTGGACATAGGCGCGATCGCGATCGCTCACCCCCGCCTCCGTGATGTAGGTGCGATAGATCGGAAACAGCACCAGCACCTCCGAGATCGCCCGCTTCAGGCCATTGAGCGTGAAGTCGCGCCCCGACCGGTGCCGCCCCGCAATCCGCTTCAGCAGGCGGGCCAGATTGTCCACGTCCCCCGCCAGGTTTTTCTCCGCGATCAGGCGCTTCTTCTCGATCACGAGCTGGTGATAGGGCGCCGTGAAATCATTAAAGCGGGCGTAGATGGCGCTAAAGCGGTCCTGGTGGGCTGGCTGACAAAACAGTGTATTGAGATAAATCAGGGCGTCATAGCCCGACGTCCCCTGGATCGGCCAGTCCTGCGGCAGGGCTTCATCGGTCTCCAGAATTTTCTCGACCAGAATATAGGTGTCTCCCACCGCCTCCCGCAGGCGCTGGAGGTACTGGGCCGGGTCGTACAGGCCGTCCACGTGGTCGATGCGCAGCCCCGTAAAGCGGCCCTGGGCCACCAAGTCAGTGATCAGCTCGTGGGTCCGCTGAAACACCTTGCGATCCTCGACCCGCATCGAGATCAGCTCATTCACCGTAAAGAAGCGGCGGTAGTTTAGCTCCTCAGCGCCCACCTTCCAGAAGGCCAAGCGAAACCACTGATCGTTCAGTAGCTCATCAAGCAAATCGAAGCTTTCTGGCTTGCCCGGCTCTCCGTTGAAAATCTGGATATTTTTGTCAATAAACGCCTTGATCTCGGGATTATCGCGGTACAGCTCCCAGAGAATGCCTTTGACAAAGGCTGACTGGTCCCGATGCTGGCGACCGGAGGTTTCGGTGGCGAGGCTGCGCAGCAGGTAGAGGACCCCCAGCAGCTTGATAAAGTCGGGGTGCTGCCGCCCCAGAGCCCGGTTTAGGCGACCCAGATCGTGCTTAATGAAGCTGCTGTAGGACTCCATGCGCAGGGGAATGCGCAGGCTGTAGTAGTTGACCGTCAGGCCCGCTTCATCGTAGGAGAGCTGGATTTCTCCCCGCTCCAGGCACTGGCCGTAGAAGTCTCCCAGCATGGGCGCAAGGACCTTGCCCTTGATGTCGTCGTAGGGGTGCTCCCACTCGATGTCAAAGAACTCCAGAAACTCCGAGTCCGGGCCGTTGGCCAGGACGTCCATCAGCATGGCGTTGCGGCTGTCGTAGGCCATGTGGTTGGGCACGATGTCCTGGAGCCAGCCCAGCCGGTGCTGCTGGGCGGTGCGCAGGAGCTGCTCAAAGGCCAGGGACGAGCCCAGTTCGGGGTTGATCTGGTTGGGGTCGACGACGTCGTAGCCGTGGGTGCTGCCGGAGCGCGCCGCAAAAATCGGCGAGGCGTAAAGGTCGGAGATTCCCAGCTCAGCCAGGTAGGGCAAGATTTTTTCGGCGTCGGCGAAGCCAAAGGCGGGGTTGAACTGAAGGCGGTAGGTGGCGGTGGGGATACGCATAGGGGGAGAGGTGGAGGAGGGCTCAGTCAGCGAGGCGATCGCGGCGATCGCCCCTTAGAAGCGGCGTTCGTAGAGCACCAGGCTCTGGGCGGGCAAGGTCAGGGTTTCGCCCGCGGGGGTGAGCTTTTCGGGAGCGGTGGCCCCGGCGCCCTGCCATTGCGGCTCCGCAGAGTCGAGGATTTTTTCCCAGGTGCCCTGGGGCGGGCGATCGCCCACGGTCTGGGGCTGGAGGCTGTAGTTGAAGGCGGCCCACAGGTGGTTTTCTGCCGCCGATCGCTGCAAAATCAGCAGCTTTGAGTCATCGTGGCCGATCGCCTGGAGGTTTTGACGGGTCAGGGTGCGCAGGGCTGGGCGCGATCGCCGCAGCGCCAGCAGCGCCTGATAGAAGCTCAGCAGCACCTGGTGTTTGCCGCTCTGGCGCAGCTCCCAGTTCAGGGTCGATCGCTCAAAGGTTTCGCGGCTAAAAGGATCGGGCGCTTCGCCCTCAGCGTGAAAATCGGCGAATTCCTCTCGGCGGCCCTGGCGCACCGCTTCGACGAGATCGGCGTCCGTATGGCTAATGAAGTACAAAAAGGGCGCTTCTTCGCCGTACTCTTCGCCCATAAACAGCAGCGGAATGTAGGGAGAAAGCAGCACCGTCGCCGCCGCCAGCTTCAGACCGTCAAAGCTCGTGAGTACCGAGAGGCGCTCTCCCAGCATCCGGTTGCCGATCTGGTCATGGTTGCGGCTGGAAACGACGAACTGCACAGGCGGGCGATCGCGGGCGTCGCTGCCGTGGTAGCGCTGGCGAAAGGGCGAGTAGCGCCACGAATACACAAAGCTCTCCTCCATCGCCGTTGCCAGCTGCTCACACCGGCCAAAGTCGGCGTAGTAGCCAGTTTTTTCGTCGGTCAACACCGTCCGCAGGGCGTGGTGAAAGTCATCGCTCCACTGGGCATCCAGGCCGTAGCCCCCCAGGTCTCGGGGCCGAATCACCCGCACATCATTCAGGTCGCTCTCGGCGATCAGGTAGCGGGGGCGGCCTTCGGCCTGGGACAGCAGCGCGGTCGCCTCGGCCAGCTCCTGGAGAAAGTGCTTGGCCCCAAAGTCGTAAATGGCGTGGATGGCGTCCAGGCGCAGGGCGTCGATGTGGTAGTCCCGCAGCCAGTGCAGGGCATTTTGAATAAAAAAGTTGCGCACGCCGTCGCTGTGGGCGTGGTCAAAGTTGATGGCGCTCCCCCAGGGAGTGCGGTACTGCTCGGTGAAGTAGGGACCGAACTCCGCGGTGTAGTTGCCTTCGGGGCCGAAGTGGTTGTAGACCACGTCCAGTACCACCGCGAGACCCGCTTGGTGGCAGGCATCCACGAGTTTTTTGAGGCCTTCGGGGCCGCCGTAGGAGGTCTGGACCGCGTAGGGGTAGACGCCGTCGTAGCCCCAGTTGCGATCGCCCGGAAACTGGGCCACGGGCATCAGCTCGATCGCCGTCATCCCCAAGGCCTTGAGGTCGGCCAGGCGGGGCACGATGGCCTCGAAGGTGCCCTCCGAGGAAAAGGTGCCGACGTGCAGCTCATAGATCACGTAGTCCGCCAGGGGCAGGCCCTGCCAGTCGCGATCGCCCCACCGGTAGGCGCTGTGGTCCACCACCGCTGAGGAGCCGTGGACATCCTCTGGCTGAAAGTGGGAGGCCGGATCAGGGCGCAGCTCACCGCCATCGATTCGGTAGCCGTAGCGGGTGTCCGGCGGTGTGGTCACCACTGCGCGCCAATAGCCGCGATCGCCCTTCGTCAGGGGGATCGTCTGGGGCTCCGGCGCCAAAATTTCGAGGGAAACCGACTGTTTGTCGGGGGCCCACACCGTAAACTCACAGCGATCGCTGCCTAGATACGCCGCACCAACTCGCATAAAAATCTTTGCTCAGCCACATCAGAGTCCTCCCCCGAGTGTGCCGTGGGCGGTGGGCTGCCAGCATCTATCCCCAGAGGAGACTCCCCCAGCCCGCAAGGCAGAGCTTGGAGCCGCTTCCCGAGGCGATCGCCCCTATCCAGCACAAAAGCCGCCCTCACAGAGCGGCTTCTTCAAAAAACCTGGACACTTTGCAGCAATTCGTCAGCTCAGTAGTGCCCTCACCCCTTTGATTCCCCTCTCCCAGGTTTGGGAGAAAAGAATTTTAGCCCCCCTTCTCCCAGATTTGAGATAGAGAAAAAGGATTTCAGCCCCCCTTCTCCCAGGCTTGGGAGAAGGGGCCGGGGGATGAGGGAAACTCTTTAACCGCCCAGACAGCCCCTAAGACAGCGTCCGCTTCAGCAGCGGCTGAATCATCACCAGCGCCACCGACGCAAAGGCCAGCAGCACCAGCATCGACGCCCCCAAAGTCACCGACCCAAAGGGCGCCTGCATCACCACGCTGGCAAAGGACCAGTCAGGATGCAGATACAGGTAGCGAATCGGCTCAATGGCATAGCTGAGGGGATTGAGGGACGCCACCCACTGCAACCACGTCGGCATGAATGCCAGGGGCGCCAGGGCCGTGCTCGCAAACAGCAGCGGCAAATTCACCACGAAGATCACCGCAATCAGCTCGATGTGCCCCGGCAGCGCGAAGGCCAGACCCAGGCTCAGGCCCGTCACCCCCAGCACCAGCAGCAGGACCACCAGGGCCACCAGACCCAGACCCGCCACGTTGGGCAAGCCTGCGCCCATCACCGCCGCCGCTGCCACGATCACCGCCGTCTGCAAAAAGCTCATGGCCGTGATGTAGATCGCCGACGCCAGCACGATCGAAAACCGCGACGCCAGGGGCGCCACCAGCAGCCGATTGAGAAAGCCAAACTCCCGGTCAAACATCACCGGCAGGCCCGCATTCAGCGCTCCGGCAAAGGCCGTAAACACGATGACCCCGGCCCCCAGAAACTGCCCGTAGTTCTGGCTCTCGCCAAACAGGCCCTGGGGCGCATTCTGAAACAAAGCCCCGAATAAAATCAGCCACATCAGGGGCTGAATGATCCCAGCCACCAGGGTGGAAGGACGCCGCTGAAGCTGGATAAACAGACGCCGCGTCAGGGCCGCTGTCTCCTGGACTAGCGCCGAGGAGAAAAAGCCGGGAGCCGAGCCTGCGAGGGCCTCGACCCCGCGATCGGCGGCAGGTTGGAACGGAGTTGCGCTATTGCTCATAGGATTTTTCTTGACAACAGGTTGTCGGGATAGGGATCGCCCCTATCGCATGTTTTGCTTGCGCTCTTTCTTGGGATCGCGGGCGCTGGCAGCGGCCAGTTCCGCGTCCATCAGCGTGCGGCCCGTCGCCGCCAGGTAAACATCGTCCAGGCTCGGGCGCGACTGGGCGATCCCGAAGGTGGGCAGGCCCGCCTCCCGCAGCGCCTGCTGCACCGCCGTCAGCGCGTCGCCCTGGGAGGACACCACCAGGTTTAGGGAGTTGCCCTGGGCCGCGTTGACGATCACTTCCTGAACGCAGGAAAGCTTTTCGAGGAGCTGCTTGGCAGCCTCGGCCTCCGCCATGGGAGAAAATTCACGCAGGCGCAGGGTGATGCGATCGCCCCCGACCCGGTCCTTGAGCTCCGACGGGGTGCCGCTGGCAATCACCATCCCCTGATCAATGATCGCCACGCGATCGGCCAGGGCGTCTACTTCTTCTAAGTAGTGGCTGGTGATCAGCACCGTCGTGCCGCCGTCGCGCAGCTGCCGCAGAAAATTCCACACCGCCACCCGGCTCTCGATATCTAGGCCCACCGTCGGCTCATCGAGCACCAGCACATCCGGCTGATGGAGCAGACCCGCCGCCAGGTCTAGGCGTTTTTTCAGGCCGCCGGAGTAGGTTCCCGTCCGCTGGTCTGCCCGATCCTCTAGGCCCAGCAGCTGCAAAAACTGATTGATGCGTTCCTTGGCCACGGCCTTGGGCAGGTGATAGAGCGCCGCTTGCAGCTCCAGCAGCTCGCGACCGGTCAGCACCTTGTCGAGGGCCACTTCTTGGGCCACGTAGCCCAGCCGCTGCCGCGCCACCTTGGGCTGGGCGATCGCCGAAATTCCCGAGACCTCGATGCGCCCCGCATCTGGCGTTGTCAGGGTACACAGGCAGCGGATCGTCGTGGTTTTGCCAGCACCGTTGGGACCGAGCAGTCCAAAGATGGTGCCCGGCTCCACCTGAAGCGAAACATCTTTAACCGCTTCGACGCTGCCGTAGCGCTTTTGCAGGTTTTCAATCAAAACGGCGGGAGCCATGCTTGTCTCAATGCCTTTTCTAGACAACCTGAATCCAAAAGGAAAGAACAGGCGTTGTAACGCCCTCTTCATATTCTATGAGGTTTGTCACCCAGGCCCCGCACCGTCGAGTCTAGATTCCAGCCAGCATCGGGATCGCGCTCAGCAAGGCGCTCCACTGGTAGGCAAACTGCTGGGTCAGCGGCTGAAACACCGGCAGGCTGTCCACCACCAGGGCCGCGCTCAGCAGCATCAGGTAAAAAATAGAGAACTTGAAGAGCGATCGCGCCAGGGTGCGATTGCTCGAATCTTGCCACAGCGCCCAGGCTTTTTGGATGAACACGGCTCCCAGCAGGAAGGCCGCCCCGGTGTACACCACCCCCGCCACCTGAAGCGGAAAGGCCAGCAGCAGCGTCACGGGCAGCAGCAGCAGGGTGTACAGCCAAATTTGCCAGCTGGTGGTCTGTTCACCCTCGACTACCGGCAGCATCGGCACCCCGACCTTGGCGTAGTCATCGCGAATCATCATGGCCAGCGCCCAGAAGTGGGGCGGCGTCCAGACAAACACGATGGCAAACAGGACCCAGGCAGGCCAGCCCAGATCGTTGGTGACCGCCGCCCAGCCCACCAGGGGCGGGATCGCGCCCGCTGCCCCGCCGATCACGATGTTTTGGGTGCTGTGGCGCTTGAGCCAGTGGGTGTAGACCAAAACGTAGAAGACGATACCGGCCATAGCCAGCAGGGCGCTGAGCAGGTTGGCGCCCAGGGTCAGCAGGGTGAAGGAAAACACCGCCAGCCCGATCGCAAACACCAAGGCATCGCGGGGCTGCACTCGCCCGGAAGGCAAGGGCCGGTGGCGCGTGCGCTCCATGACGTAGTCGATGTCGCGATCGTAGAGACAGTTGATGGTGTTGGCGGAGGCGGAGGCCGTCGCGCCCCCGATGAGGGTGATCAGCAGCAGCTGGGGATCGACCGAGCCTTTGGCGGCCAGCCACATTCCGGCAGCGGTGGTGATCAGCAGTAGCAAAATAATCCGGGGCTTGGTGAGCTGATAGTAGCTTTGGAGCACTTGCAGCAAGTTGGCGTGATGGCGAGGCGCACGCGTGAGAAAGGTTTCTTGCATGTTCTTTTGGGTATGAATTTTCGAGGGTGCCGGATCCTGGCTAGGATTGGGCGTTGGCAGGATTGGCCCCAGACAGCAGGGCAGCATCGGCGGGGATCGGATCGTCGGAGACGCGATCGCGCCAGCCCAGTACCGTGATGCCCACCAGGGATCCGAGCAGCAGCGCTCCCACGCTTTGGTGAGCGACGGTGAGGGGCTCGACTTGCAGGTGGAGGTAGAGGGTGCCGAGGCCCAGGAGCAGCTGCAGGCCTAGACAGCCGCCTGCGAGCAAGGCCCAGCGCCGCAGGACAGGATGAAGAGCGGGGGTGCGCCAGGCGATCGCCACGACGGCCAAGGTTGCCAGGGTCGGCGGCACCACGCCCACGAGGTGGCTGTACAGCACGGTGCACAGGCCCGACTGGCTCAGGCATTGGTGGGCGGCCCATTGCGATCCCACCAGGGCGCCCAGCAAGCTCTGGACGTAGACCAAGACGGCGGCCAGCAGGCTCACCCAGGGCAGGTTGCCAGCGGTTCCCACGCCCTGGTGGGGCGTGAGCATAGCCCACATCACCAGCAGCGTGACAAAGAACAGGAGGGCAGTGCCCAGGTGGGCCGTCACGATGTCAAAGCGCAGCATCTCGGTGACGGTCAGGCCGCCCAGGACGCCCTGAAAGACGATCAGGCCGAGGGCCAGCCCAGAGGCTTTGGGGACCCAGGTGGGCAGGTGGCGACGCTGCCAGAGAGAGAACCCAACCAGGGTAATGGCCGAAAGGCCCAAGAAGGCTGCATCGAGACGGTGGAACCATTCGAGGAATACTTGCAGGTTCATCTGCTGGCCGGGAAAGAGGGTGCCGTAGCACAGGGGCCAGTCGGGGCAGGCCAAGCCTGCATTCATGACGCGGGTTGCGCTCCCAATGGCCATGAGGATCAAGGTTGCGATCGCCATTCGCCCCACTAGACGACGGATTTGGCGAATCGCAGCGTCTCCTTCGGCGATCGCGTCCCCGACCTGGGGCACCGACTCTGGGCGGAGAACAAAATGGGTCATGGGCTTTCACCTCAAGATGCGCTAGGGCAGACACAGTTCAGCGACTCCACGTCCCTTGCTCACAAGCCCCCGGTGGGCCAGGAATGCAGCAGTCGTCAACGGGCTGGGACTGCAAAGGCAAGGGCGGATTCCAGATGATTCCGATGAATAAAGTTCGCAAATGAGTGAGTAATGACTCTCAGCAATATCTTGAGAGTCTCTAGCTACCACTCTAATGAGCCTGCTTCTGAATGGTTCAGTCTTTAGAGATTTTTTGGATTGTTTTCAGATTTTTTAATCAAAAACTGTTGTTACAGAAAACATTAAATTTTCATAAACAGTTACATAAAAGCGATCGCCTTGAACCAAGACGCTGAGAGCGATCGCCCTTTTCGATCAGATCCCAAAGAAATTCCTAAAAAACATTTGAAATCCCAGACAGATCCGTGCGAATTCAGGAGGTCTGTTCTACCGTGGTAGGTGAGCTTTTTCTAGGCTCCCAGGACCTTGCAGAACGCATGATTTTTGAGAATTCACTGGCCTAGTCTTTCAAGAATGCTGGTGAATTTTTCAGCGATCGCCCCCGCAGCGGTTTCAGGGCGAGAGGTCCTGCAACGGTTTTTCTGGCGCTCTCTAGACGATGTCCGCCACCCTCGCAAAGCGCGACTCTAGGCGTTTTGGACAGGGCGGGCGATCGCTGCTGGGGGCTTTGAGAATAGTCAATCGGCCCATTCTGCGAGCCTTTTGTAGGCTTTTGGGGCGATCGATGGCCTCTCCCAACGTTTCTGTGTTTAGCAGGCAGCCGTGAAAATTCCAAGCAACATCACAACGCTCATTGCCGGCATCTTGCTCACCTTGGTGAGCCTCTGGTTTGGCCAAAACCATGGCCTCCTTCCCGTTGCCGCCACCGAAGACGCCGTCCGCATCGACGGCCTCTTCAACGCGATGATGACCGTCTCTGTCGGCCTCTTTTTGCTGGTCCAAGGCGTCATCGTCGTCGCCGCCATCCGGTTTCGTCGCCGCCCCGGAGACACCACCGACGGCCCGCCCATCGAGGGCAACATTCCGCTAGAAATCCTCTGGACGGCGATTCCGGCGGTGATCGTGCTGGTGATTTCGATCTACAGCTTCGATGTCTACAAGGACATGGGGGGCTTCGATCCGGAGGCGGGCTCCGATCACCACGGGGTGCGCGTGGAGCAAACCACGGCCAAAAAGTCGATGCCCGGCGCGGCGATCGCCGCCACGCTGTCTGACGAGAGCAGCCTCCCCGCCACCCACCATCACGATGGGATGCCCGTGGCCGCTGGCGTCGGCGCGCCGCCCGAGATGGAGACCCAGCCCGCAGACCTGACGGTGGATGTCACCGGCATTCAGTATGCGTGGCTGTTTAACTACCCCGGCACCAACATCACCGCCGGAGAGCTCCACGTGCCGGTGGGCAAAGAAGTCAAGCTGCGGATCATGGCCAATGATGTGCTGCACGCATTCTGGGTGCCCGAGTTTCGTCTCAAGCAAGACGCCATTCCCGGTCGCCAAACGGAGCTGCGCTTTGTGGCCACTCGCGTTGGGGACTATCCGCTGATCTGCGCAGAGCTGTGCGGCCCCTACCACGGCGCCATGAAGTCTCGGGTGTTTGTGGATTCGGTCGAGGACTATGAGGCGTGGGTCCAGGCCCAGCTACCGGCCCCGGATGCCCAGACTGCGGCGGCCTTCGTGCCAGCGGGCGATCGCACTCCCGATGAGTTCTTAGCGCCCTACGTCGAAGCCATGGGCATCGATTCTGAGGCGATCGCCCAGATGCACGCCCATCACCACTCCGCTTCCTAAATCATCTTCGTTTTCTCAGCGGCGCGTCTCCCTCTGGCGCTCCGCCCTCTTGTCCGACCTGCTGCGAGAGCCTCCATGACACAAGCCTCCGTCACCAACAGTCCCAATCCCGCCGCAGACACCCCCCAAATGGGCCATCTGCGCAAGTGGACGGACTACTTCACCTTCAGCACCGATCACAAAGTCATCGGGATTCAGTACCTCGTCACGTCGTTCATCTTCTATCTCATTGGGGGCGTCTTCGCCACCGCCATGCGCACCGAGCTGGCGACCCCCAACCCAGACTTTGTCAGCCCCGAAACCTATAACAACCTGCTCACCCTCCACGGCACGATCATGATCTTCCTGTGGATCGTGCCAGCGGGGGCAGCCTTCGGTAACTACCTGATTCCGCTGATGATCGGAGCGCGGGACATGGCGTTTCCGCGCCTCAACACCGTCGCTTTCTGGATGATTCCCCCGGCGGGGATCCTGCTGGCCCTGAGCCTACTGCTAGAGGCACCCCAGGCGGGCTGGACGTCCTATCCTCCCCTGAGCGTGATGTCCGGCCAGGTGGGCGAAGGCATCTGGATCATGAGCGTGCTGGTGCTGGGAACCTCGTCGATTTTGGGGGCGATCAACTTTTTCGTCACCATCATCAAGATGCGGGTGCCCAGCATGAGCATCAACCAGATGCCGCTGTTTTGCTGGTCTATGCTGGCGGCTTCGGGGCTGATCTTGATCGGGACGCCGGTTTTGGCCGGGGCGCTGATTCTGCTGGCCTTTGATCTGCTGGCGGGGACGGCGTTTTTCAACCCGACGGGGGGCGGCGATCCGGTGGTGTACCAGCACATGTTCTGGTTCTACTCCCACCCGGCGGTGTACATCATGATTTTGCCCTTCTTTGGGGCGATGTCAGAGATCCTGCCGGTCCACTCTCGCAAGCCGATTTTTGGCTACCGGGCGATCGCCTATTCCAGCATCGCCATTAGCTTTTTGGGCCTGATCGTCTGGGCGCACCACATGTTCACCAGCGGCACCCCCGCCTGGCTGCGCATGTTTTTCATGATCACGACCATGATCATCGCTGTCCCCACCGGCATCAAAATCTTTGGCTGGCTGGCCACGCTCTGGGGCGGCAAGCTGGACCTAAACAGTTCTTTGCTCTTTGCCCTGGGCTTCCTGTCGACCTTTGTGATCGGCGGTATCACGGGCGTGATGCTGGCCTCGGTGCCCTTTGATATTCACGTGCACGACACCTACTTTGTGGTGGCCCACCTGCACTATGTGCTGTTTGGGGGCAGCGTGTTTGGCCTCTTTGCGGCGATTTATCACTGGTATCCGAAGATGACGGGCCGGATGATGAATGAATTTTGGGGCCGCGTGCACTTCGCGATGACGCTGATCGGGATGAACGTGACGTTTATGCCGATGCATGAGCTGGGCCTGCTGGGCATGAATCGCCGGGTGGCGCTCTACGATGTGGAGTTCGAGCCGCTGAACCTGATCTGCACCATTGGCGCCTATCTCCTGGCGGCCTCGACGATTCCTTTCTTGATCAATGCGGTGTGGAGCGCCTTTAAGGGGCGGATCGCGGGGGACAACCCCTGGCGGGCTCTGACCCTGGAGTGGCAAACGACTTCGCCGCCCGAGGTGGAGAATTTTGAGACGCTGCCGGTGCTGGTTTACGGTCCCTATGACTACGGGACGGGTCACCGCGAACCCGCCGGCCAGGTTCCCCCGGAGGATTCGCCCCTTTCGGCGGCGTCCTAGGGGGCAAGGGGCGATCGCAATTCATGAATTGCGATCGCCCCCGTTGCGGTTCACCAATGCTTTTGATGACGCTATCGGCACAGCACTATGCAAGGTTCAACTGTTGATCCCTCTTCAGCGGATCTCAACTATTCCCACGAAGCCGCCGTCGACCACCACGCCGAACATCCCGACTTTCGGATCTTTGGCCTGATTGTGTTCCTGGTGGCGGAGGGCATGATTTTCCTGGGTCTTTTTGCGGCCTACTTGACCTTCAAGCTGGTCTCGCCAAACTGGCCCCCCGAAGGTACCCCCGACCCGGAGCTGCTGATCCCCGGCATCAACACGATCATTCTGATTTCCAGCAGCTTCGTGATCCACGCCGCAGACGGCGCCATCAAGAGAGATGATGTCGGGAAGATGCGGCTGTGGTTTGGCTTGACGGCGCTGATGGGGATTGTCTTCTTGGCCGGTCAGATCTATGAGTACAGCAACCTCGAGTTTGGCCTCAAAACCAATCTCTACGCGAGCACGTTCTATGTGCTGACGGGTTTTCACGGGCTTCACGTGTTTGTGGGGCTGCTGGCGATCTTGGCGGTGCTGTGGCGATCGCGCAAACCAGGGCACTACGGCAGCCAGTCCCACTTTGGCGTAGAAGCTGCTGAAATTTACTGGCACTTCGTCGATGTCGTGTGGATTGTTCTGTTTTTGCTGCTTTACTTGCTAATTTGAGGCTTTTTGGGGCTTTAGGCACCAGCTTTTTGCTTCTGGCTCGCACAAGCTCAGTTTCACGGCTTCAGCCTGCGATCGCGCGATCGCAGGCTTTTTTGCTGCCCTGACCAGAAGCAGGGGGCGATCGCCGCTCAGACGGGGAACGCGACGAATCTTGGTAAGATCGGAACGGAGAATTTAAAGCTGTCCTTAGATCTCCGGAGAAAAACATGAAATTTCTAAATTCCATCGTGCGGAGCCTCGGTCTCGCGCTGTCGGTGGTTGCTATCGTCGCAGGAACCTTCTTCCTCGCCGCAGCCCCCGCTTCTGCTGAAACCTACACCATCAAAATGGGCGCCGACAACGGCATGCTGGCTTTCGAGCCCGCTAATGTCACCGTGAAGTCTGGCGACGTGGTCCAGTGGGTCAACAACAAGCTGCCTCCCCACAACATCGTGTTCGACGCAGCCAACGTTCCCACCAAGAGCGCTGACCTCGCCAAGGAACTGTCCCACCCCCAGCTCCTCTACACCGCTGGTGAAGAGGTGAAGCTCGAAATCAAAGATCTGCCCGCAGGCACCTACACCTACTACTGCCAGCCCCACCGTGGCGCAGGCATGGTCGGCAAGATCACCGTTGAAGGCTAAGCTCGTCTGAATTTCAGACTGCGGTCGAAGCACTTTTAACCATTGGTCTCCTCCGAAGCGGCTCAGCGACGATCCGTGGGGATGTTGAGAAGAAATCGTAAGATTTTCCCAGCAACCTTCCCGCAACCGCTGTTGTTCCCTTCGGAGGAGATTTTTGTTGCATGGTCAGAAAGCTAGGGCTGTGGCTGGGGGCGATCGCCCTCGGAGGGCTGCTCTTTTGTCAGGCAGCCTGGGCAGAGTCCACAAGAGAAGGGGCAGCACTCTTTCAGGCCAACTGCCGCATGTGCCACAGCCAAGGGCGCAACCTCATCGTGCCGGAGAAAAACCTTCAGCAGAAGACTTTGGAGCGCTTCGCCATGAACTCCCAAGGGGCGATCGCTCGCCAAGTGAAGTACGGCAAAAACGTCATGCCGGCCTTTGGCGAGTCCCTCAGCGATGAGCAAATCGCGGCGATCGCCGACTACGTCCTGGATCAAGCAGCCCAGGGCTGGCCATCGGCGGCTTAAACTCAGGGCCGCTTTTCTCCGCAGCAACCCCTACCTTGAGCTAGAAGACATCGTTAGAAAAAACACAGTATTCTCCTGAATAAACCAGGATTTCGCCAAAACTGTGGTTCCTCTACGCGACAACAACCCAACGCAGACGACGGCTTACATTACCTACGCCCTCATCGTTCTCAACGTTGTCATCTTTCTATTTGAAATTAGCCTGACCCCGCCCCAGCTCAACGCGTTTTTGCAAGAGTGGGCCGTTGTGCCGCGAGAGCTGACCTCCAGCTTTGTGAATGGCACGCCTGCCGGTGAGTGGATCACGCTTTTTACGTCCCAGTTTCTCCACGCTGGATTTTTGCACCTGGGCGGCAACATGCTGTTTCTGTGGATCTTCGGCAACAACGTCGAGGACAAACTGGGCCACGTGCGCTTCATTCTCTTTTATTTGCTCTGCGGCGCGCTGGCGGCTCTAGCCCAGTGGTTCTTTGCCCAGCAGTCGCCGATTCCGTCTTTGGGCGCGAGTGGGGCGATCGCGGGCGTGATGGGCGCCTACATCTTGCGCTTTCCCCGCGCAGAAGTGCTGACACTGCTGCCCCTGGGCATCATTATTACGACGGTGCGCTTGCCAGCGGTGCTGTTTTTGGGGTTTTGGTTTATCCAGCAGGCCTTCAATGGAACCGTCAGCCTGAATGTCCAGACAGATGTGGGCATGAGCGGCGGCGTCGCCTACTGGGCTCACGCGGGGGGCTTTGTTTTTGGGGCGGTGCTAGGTCCGCTGTTTGGTCTGTTCTCGGACAAAACCCGCAGCGATTTCTAGATTGCAAACCCAGATTTCAGGCTGGTCGTCGCTCCCTGGTTCGGGAGCGATTTTTTTGTGCTCTGCCGGGTTGCTGCTAGCCTAGGCGTCTTCGCCCCAGGAATTGTCTACCGGGAAATCGGGCCGCCACTGATAGCGCTGAAGAGAAATTTTGTCGTTGTCATCAAAAATGATGCCCTCGTCCTCAAGGAGCGCTCGCTGGACATAGTCGCTTCCTTCGCGCAGGACGGAATGGGAAATTTCGCCTTTGGCATTGATGACGCGCTGCCAGGGCACGTCCGAGTCTTTGGGCACTCGAAACAGGGCGTAGCCAACCAGGCGCGCTTTGCCCGCGAGGTTGGCGATCGCCGCAATCTGGCCATAGGTGGCGACTTGACCGGGCGGGATCTGCCGCACCACATCATAAATCGCCTCATAGAGCGATCGCTGGGGCTGGGAGTCAGGGAAGTTCGGGCCGGTCATGGTAGGGCGGGCGCCGTCTTGAGGGACTGCCAAAATTTTCGCGGACTTTTGGCCCTAGGAGAGCGATCGTCCGGTCAAAGATAACTTATGTCAATATAAATAGTACTATTGTACCATAATAGGTTTACAATCAAATCGTTAGGGTTGCACAGCGTTCCAGGAAGCATCGCCTAGGCGATCGCTTCCTGGTTTTCCGAGCGGGGTGTGCCCTGGATTTTGCTGGCTGCCAAGACTGGTTACCACAGGTCTTTGGGGGCTGATTTTTGCTGGCCTTGGGGCGATCGCGGCTCTCTCATCTTTTCAATCTATGCATCGAGGAAAACCACCATGACTCATCCCAGACCGCGCCGACGGCGGTCTCGCCGTCTTGAGTTACCCGGGCTGCTCACCGGCGGCTCGATTTTGGCTGCGTTGGGCCTGTTTTTGGGTCTGCAAAACGCCTTTCAGCTAGAGCAGCGCCATCAGCAATGTCAGGAAGTGGTCCAGCCCAAGGCGGTCCTTTCGCGCAGGCAGCTTGCCCAGTTGCTGACCATCCCCGAGCGAGACCTCAAGGAAAAGGTGCGGGCTGTGGTCAAGGAGCCCTACTGCCGGCTGCCAGCGCTGCAGGTGCGATCGGGCATTGTGGCGGAGCGGGAGGCGTACCCGCTCGAGTTTGATCCCAAAACGTGGATTGTCGTCCTGTATGAGGAGAACGAGTATGCGGGGTATCAATTCAGTTTTCGCTAGGGTGCTATTTGGGGCGGCGATCGCCAGCAGTTTTCTGTGGGTCAACCGCACGCTGTCCCAGCAGCGTCAGGCGAGCGTCCCTCGCACGGTGCAGATTTCTCAGCAGTGGGAGCTCCAGCCCGGCGATGAGGTCGAGGGCTACCGGGTCACAGGCGGTCTGGGCGATATCTCAGTGGACCTCGACGGCAAGTGGGTGCGCGCGCCGTTTTCGGGTACGGCCTACGCCTACAACCGCGAGTGTCTACTGTTTTCTAGCGCTGAGGTACCGGCCTATTTGTTTCGGTTTTGCGGCCTAAAGCGGGTGCGCCTCGGCGATCGCAAGGCCGGGGATGCCCTGGGCACTGGGGAACAGCTGCATTTTGCAGCGCTGCGCAAGCAGCCCGACGGCACCTGGGCCATGATCGAGCCCGCCAAGCAGGTGCTGGAGCGATCGCTCCCATGAGGGTTCTCAATAGCAGGGCGCCAGATAGGCTAGGGGCGATCGCCGATCTGAATCGCCGATCTGAGCGACTGAGGCGCGTTTTTCAGCCGCAAAAGCGCGACTTGCTAAAGTGAAAGGGTCAGCTTTACTCGCTTGAGGGATTGAGCTATGACTGCTTCTGCTAGCGTGCGATCGCTGGTTCCCCAGTCCATCACCGCCGCAGCCTTTGAGCCCTACGGCCAAGTCCTCTGGCCCAGCGAAGACGGCGCACCCTACGGCCCTGGCGATGCCCAGCTCGAGCTCTCCGCTGGCATTCCCCGCTTTTATCTAATGCGCCTGCCCTCTCCCGGCCTGCAGTTTCACACCATCACCCGCCACCAGCGCTGCACCCAGTGTCTGGGCTCCCTCGCTGACAAAGACTGGCTCATGGCCGTTGCCCCGCCTAGCGCTGATCCCCATCCCGATCTCGAGGCGATCGCCGCGTTTCACATCCCTGGCAACTGCTTCATCAAGCTCCATGTCGGCACCTGGCACGCTGGCCCCTACTTCAGCCACGACTTCGTCGACTTCTACAACCTCGAACTCAGCGACACCAACCTCACCGACCACGACACCTGGGATCTCCAGCACCAGGACCAGATGCACTTCCAGTTCATCCTCTCTTAGGCGATCGCCCCTAGCCCCACATCTATCTCCCGCTAGGTGGCAACAATTTTGGCCTTTCGTATCCTGCGATATAGTCAACCCTCTCAAGCCCAGGAGAGAATTGTAAATCTGGCTACAGCAGCAGCCAGACTTCAGGTCAACCATTAGGACATTGCCCGAGAGCAGCATCGTCCTTTCCGTCCGCACCTTTGAGAAGTTGCCTGTTATTTATTTGCAGTTTGGGGAACCCTAGACTCAGACCTTCTTTGAAGCAGGGTCCAAGCAGGTGCGCCCCCTGGCAACTTCGGTATAATGCTTCAATCAATAAAATTTTTAGACTTATTTGTCCGGTTGCCTACTCCTGATATCACTCTGAGCTAGCGCACCAACCTTAGCAGCCAGAACCAGAAACGCCTCCTCGAACAGGTCACCCGCTATCCTGGATTGGGGAGGTTTGTTAACCTCGTCTTTACGATGAGGTTCTATTGTTCTATACGTTTACGCGTAACGCTGCTAGTAATTTTTTCCCTAGGACGATGCTCTCCAAATTAGCTTCCCTTACCTCGACCCGCTTGGTCGCAATTTCTGCGATCGCGCTCACGGTCGGTCTTTCCGCTTGCCAGAACACCGCCAACGCTCCCAGCGGTACCACCGGTGGGGAGGCCTCTCCCGCTGCCCAATCCGGCAGCAACCTCCAAGCTCGCCTTAGCGGCGCTGGCGCAACCTTCCCCGCTCCCCTCTATCAGCGGTGGTTCGCCGAGTACAACAAAACCAACCCCGGCGTGCAGATCAGCTACCAGTCCGTGGGTAGCGGTGCCGGTGTCAAACAATTTATCGCCCAAACCGTCGACTTTGGCGCTAGCGATGCACCTCTGACCGACGAAGAGAAATCTCAGATCCCCGCCGAAAAAGGCGCCATGCAGGTTCCCATGGTGGGAGGCGCTGTGGTGTTTGCCTACAACCTACCGGGTGTTGACGACCTGAAGCTGTCCCGCGAAGCCTACTGCGGTATTGTGCAGGGCGAAATCACCAAGTGGAACGATCCCAAGATTGCAGCCGAAAACGCCGGCGCAACCTTGCCCGATCGCGACATTTCCTTCATTCACCGCTCCGACGGCAGCGGCACCACCTTCATCTTCACCAACCACATCGACGAAGCCTGCCCCAACTGGAGCGCTGGCTCTGGTAAATCCATCGAGTGGCCCGTAGGCATCGGTGGCAAAGGCAACGAAGGTGTCACTGCTCAGGTGAAGCAAGTTGAGGGCGCCATCGGCTATGTTGAATATGCCTATGCAAACGAGAACGATCTCAGCATGGCATCCCTGCAAAACAAAGCAGGCCAGTTCGTAGCACCCACTCCAGGCGCTGCGGCCAAGGCAACCGAAGGGGCTGAAATTCCCGCAGACTTTGCGCTGCTGATTCCCGACCCGACGGGCCAAGACGCTTATCCTATCATTGGTTTGACCTGGCTCTTGCTGTACGAGAAGTACGATGATCCAGCCAAGGCTCAAGCGCTCAAGGAAATGATCCAGTGGGCGCTGGGTGATGGTAAGCAATATGCTGAGCAGCTGGGCTATGCGCCCCTGTCTCCGGAGCTCGCTACTAAGGTCACGGCGGCTCTTGAGAAAGTTCAGGTTGCTCAAGCTGCGAAATAACGGCATTATGGCTGGGCTTGTCTCTCAAGCAGAGCGAGCCCAGCCCTCTGCTGAAATGTCTTTCATTCGGTAAACAGTCGCTATGACGTCCCTCTCTGAGGATCCAGTCCAGAGCATTCAGCCTCGCTCAGCGCGATCGCGTGCGGTCGACATCAGCTTCAAGTGGATTACCCGCCTCCTGGCCTTCACCGTGGCGGGTGTTCTCATTTGGATTGCCCTGGTCGTCGCCAAAGATGCTCTACCCGCTATCCGTGAGTTCGGCCTTCAGTTTGCTTTTAGCAGCGCCTGGGATCCGGTCAACGATCGCTACGGCGCTTGGCCTTATATCTACGGGACCATCGTCAGCGCCATTCTCGCGCTGCTCTTGGCGCTGCCCATCGGGATCGGCGTAGCCCTGTTTTTGAGTGAAGACTATCTGCCCCCAAAGATTCAGCGCATTTTTGTCTTTTTAATTGAGCTGCTGGCAGCGATCCCCAGTGTAGTGTACGGCCTGTGGGGCATTTTCGTCCTAATTCCCCTGATGCGGGAATTGGGCTTGTTTCTCCACGAGCACCTCGGCTGGATTCCGCTATTTAGCACGGCTCCGTCTGGCCCTGGAATGCACGTGGCCGGGGTAATTTTGGCGATTATGATTCTGCCTATCATTTCAGCGATCTCTCGGGACGCGCTGATCTCCGTTCCGCCGGAGCTGCGTCAGGCCTCGATGGGTCTGGGCGCAACCCGCTGGGAAACGATTTTCAAGGTGATTTTGCCAGCGGCGTCTTCGGGGATTGTCGGCGGCACGATGCTGGCGCTGGGTCGCGCTTTGGGTGAAACCATGGCGGTCACGATGGTGATTGGTAACGCGAGCCGGGTCTCTGCGTCGATTTTCGAGCCGTCTTCGACCATTGCGGCCCTGTTGGCCAATCAGTTTGCCGAGGCGGGGGGACTTCAGGTTTCTGCGCTGATGTACGCGGCACTGGTGCTTTTTGGGCTAACGCTGGTGGTCAATATTTTGGCCGAGCTGCTGGTCCGCCGGGTCAGCCAAAAGCTTTAGAGCGCTGCTGTGTGATGTGATAGGGAATCAAGATCTGTGGTTAATCCATTAAATTCTCCAACTGCTGAAGACCCAAGAGCCTTGGCGGCGGCGCTCAAGCGAAATCCTACGGCTCCGCGCACTCTGTTTTCTATGGCGATGAGTGTGTTGACTATGGTGTTTATGGGGATTGCGCTGTTGCCGCTGGTGGCGGTGCTGTCCTATGTTCTGATCAAGGGCGGGAGCCGCCTGGGTCTGGCTCTGTTTACGGAGCTTCCGCCGCCGCCGCTGGTGGATGGTGGGGGCTTTGGCAATGCGATCGTCGGGACGCTGTTGACGGTGGCCCTAGGAGCGGCGATTAGTATTCCGATTGGCATTTTGGCGGCGGTGTATCTGTCAGAGTTTGCGCGGGATACGGCGATCGCCAACTGGATTAATTTCTTTACGAATGTTTTGAGCGGGGTGCCTTCGATCGTGGTGGGGGTCTTCGCCTACAGTACGGTGGTGCTGACGACGGGGACGTTTTCGGCGATCGCGGGGGGCATTGCCCTAGCGGTGCTGATGCTGCCCATCGTCGTCCGGACCACCGAAGAGGCATTAGAGTCCATTCCCGGCGAAGTGCGCCAAGCGTCGGTGGGATTGGGAGCTACCGATTTTCAGACGACAATGGGAGTCGTGCTGCCAGCGGCGGTGCCCTCCATCGTGACGGGGGTCATGCTGGCGATCGCCCGGGCCGCCGGAGAAACCGCTCCCCTGATCTTTACAGCCCTATTTAGCCAGTACTGGCTAAATGGCATCATGCAGCCAACGCCTACCCTATCGGTTTTGGTTTACAACTTCGCCATTACCCCCTATGAAAATCAGCAGGAACTCGCTTGGGCCGGTTCACTGATTTTGGTTGCATTGATTTTCATCACCAGCATTCTTTCGCGTTTTGTGACGCGACAGCGCGCCTAGTTGAGGCTTTGCTCCACGGCGCTTTGATTGCTCGACGACCTTTGCAAGCCCTTCAACTCGCACACAGACCATTGCTGTATATGACTTCCTTCAACCAGATATCTGCACCGGTTCAAACTGAAGCTGTTTTGAAGGCTGAGCACGTCTCAGTTCACTACGGCAGCTTTCTCGCGCTGCGGGAAGTGTCCATCGAGATTCCCAAAAACCGTGTAACCGCCTTTATTGGGCCTTCTGGATGCGGCAAAAGCACGCTGCTGCGCTGCTTCAACCGCCTCAATGACTTGATCAAGACCTTTAGCATCAAAGGCCGGATCACCTACCATCATCAGGATCTGTACGCTGCGGACATTGACCCGGTGGCCGTGCGGCGACGCATTGGTATGGTATTCCAAAAGCCCAATCCCTTCCCGAAGTCGATCTACGACAACATTGCCTTTGGACCGCGGCTGATTGGCTTTAAGGGCGATCTAGACGAGCTGGTCGAGCAGTCCCTGCGCCGGGCGGCCCTCTGGGACGAGGTCAAAGACAAACTCAAAGACAGCGGCTTGGCGCTGTCGGGGGGTCAGCAGCAGCGTCTGTGCATTGCGCGGGCGATCGCCGTTCAGCCCGACGTCATCCTGATGGACGAGCCCTGCTCCGCCCTAGACCCCATCTCGACCCTGCGGATCGAAGACCTGCTTCACGAGCTCAAAGAGGACTACACCATCGTCATCGTGACCCACAACATGCAGCAGGCATCGCGGGTCTCGGACATGACCGCCTTCTTCAACACCGAGGTCAACGAAAAAGGCAACCGCTCCGGTCAGCTCGTCGAATTCGATCGCACCGAAATCATCTTCCAGAGCCCCCGCGAACAGGCCACCCAGGAATACGTCAGCGGTCGTTTTGGCTAAGGCTTGCAGTCCCTGCTCCTTAAGCCTCTATCCTGCTTCTGATGCCCGTATTGCTGAATCACGGTAGGATAAAACTTATTTTGATTGCTGTAGTTCGCAAAATTCACCTATGAAGCGCTTTTTCTCTCATCTGCTCGCTTTGGCCCTGGTGGTTGTCATCGGACTCACAGGTTGCTCCGCAGCAGGCGGCGGTGCCAGCATCACCGGCAACTACCGGCAAGACTCCCTTGAGCTCATCAACAGTCTCCGAACCGCCATCACCTTGCCCGAAGATGCCCCCAACAAAGCAGAAGCCCAGGCAGATGCTCGTCAGCGCATCAACGAGTTTGTGTCCCGCTATCGTCGTGATACCAGCGTGACCACCCTCGGCTCCTTCACCACCATGCGGACCGCCCTCAACGGCTTGGCAGGGCACTACAGCTCCTATCCCAATCGTCCGATTCCCAAGAAGCTGATGGATCGCCTTGAGCAAGAGTTTGATCAAGTCGAGATGGCGCTGCGCCGAGAGGCATAGGTACAGCCAACCAGCGCTTCTTCTCTTGAAAGGTTCATCACCCTTGACCAAACATGGGTCAAGGGTGAGCGTTTGAGCTATTTTTCAGATAATAGAGACTTTTAAAGGCGACTCAGTGAGTCGCCTTTACTTTTGGTGTGGGGTGCGATCGCCTATCGGACCATCGGCGCCACCTCCACATCAGACGGTTGCAAAATCGCCGTCAGCATCGACGCCGGTGGCTGCCCGTGGGGCCACGCAAACGCATGCCGAAACGCCGATCGCTGGCACGCCTCCAGCTCCTCAAACCCCAAAATGTCCAGCGTCAGCAGCGTCTCGTATTCAAAGGGCAAGCGCACATTGTGCAGCCCAGCATTATCCGTGCAGATTGCAATATCGACCCCTGCCTCAAACGCCCGATCAAACACCACCTTGAGCTGACGCAGATCTTGCAGCGTTCCCGTCTTCAGGTAAGTCGTCGGGCACACCTCCAAGCACTGGCCCCGAGCCGCCACCTCCCGCAGCAGCT
Source organism: Geitlerinema sp. PCC 7407 (assembly GCF_000317045.1). Taxonomy (NCBI): domain Bacteria; kingdom Bacillati; phylum Cyanobacteriota; class Cyanophyceae; order Geitlerinematales; family Geitlerinemataceae; genus Geitlerinema; species Geitlerinema sp. PCC 7407. The sequence continues at coordinate 274,622 of NC_019703.1, read as the reverse complement.
CTGGATACTTCAACGGGATCTGAATTCCGTGGCCGATGCGCTGCAAATAGGGCAGCAGATCCGGATAGCATCCCTCCGAGGTTTCGTACAGATGCCCCGTGGTCTTGAGTCCCAGCGATCGCGCGTAGGCATACAGCGACACAAACTCCTCTAGCCGCGCCCCGTAGTGCCCATCACCCCCCGCCAAATCCACCGCACAAACATAGTCCGGCATTTGCGCTGCCAGATCCACGATCGCCCGATTGACCTCATAGGGAAGCCGCGAATGCATACAGAGAATTTGGCTCGTCACAATTGGATAATCATGGCTTTGGCTCGCCTTCCCCACAATTTCAACAATCTCCGCCATCCCTGCAATCCGCTTACTTTGATCCCAGTGATCCGGTGTTCGTAGATAAGGGGTGTAGCGCAATTCCAAATAGGCCAAATTCTCAAAAATATAGGCCCCTCGAATTAATCGATAAATGAAATAAGGAAGCGTTTCAAAGGTCTGCACGCTTTCTACCAACGTGTGCAGCTCCAAATACTCATCCAGCGTATTTCGCGATCGCGTATAAAACTGCTCAAAGTCCGAATAATCGGCAAATCGCCGGGATAAATCAGGCGAGTGGCGCTCAAAGTATCGCCACAAAACTCTAGGGACAACCGAACCGCCCAAGTGGCGGTGTAGTTCAGCGTGTAAAGACACAGAACCCCCTAATAGTGAGGAAACGACGATAAAATGCCAAACTGAGCCAAATTTGCGCGGCTTTGGACTTCTAGCGAGTCACCGCACTTTCCACTTTCCCTAACAGCAAGCTCTCTTTGACTCACCCCTAGCCCTCTCTTCTGGCGCAGAATTTGTCCCTATTTAGGAACGTCTATTTTTTGGCTGAGCTGGTGAAATCTTCGCGACGCAAACTCTCATCAAAAACGAGAAGATTTGCTTTATATAACTATAAGTAATTTCTCAAAAAACGTCCGGTCCCCTGTCAGGACAAGGCTTCGACCATCGAACGAATCTTCTCTCAGAAGACATTGACACAGATTGCATGACCTGTGGATAATTAGGGTTTGTGTGAACTTTAGCGCGGTCAAAAAGCCTTGGCTAACGTAGTTGTAATCGGTGCCCAATGGGGCGACGAAGGAAAAGGAAAGATCACCGATCTCCTGAGCAAGTCTGCTGACGTCGTCGTTCGCTACCAAGGAGGAGTGAACGCAGGCCATACGGTTGTTGTAAAGGATCAGACCTTCAAACTTCACCTGATTCCTTCCGGCATCCTTTATCCGGATACCGATTGCATTATCGGGTCGGGCACTGTCATTGACCCCAAAGTTCTCATCGAAGAACTCGATCAGCTCGAAGCGTTGGGTGTTTCGACAGCCAATCTGCTCATTTCTCAGACAGCCCACGTGACGATGCCCTACCATCGCCTGATCGATCAGGCGGCAGAGGAGCGTCGCGGCACTCACAAGATCGGAACCACAGGCCGAGGCATCGGCCCGACCTACGCGGACAAGTCCGAGCGCACCGGCATCCGGGTGCTGGACTTGATGAACTCCGAGGTCATGAAGGAAAAAATTCGCTGGAGCGTCAACTACAAAAACGTTCTCCTTGAGAAGTTTTATGGCCTCCAGCCCCTCGACCCAGAAGCGGTCATCGAGGAATATCTCGGCTACGCAGAGCGGCTCCGTCCCCACACGGTCGACAGCTCACTGAAAATCTACGATGCCGTGCAGCGCCGCCGAAACATCTTGTTTGAGGGCGCCCAGGGAACCCTGCTGGACCTCGATCACGGCACCTATCCCTATGTAACCTCCTCAAACCCGGTGGCTGGGGGAGCCTGCGTCGGGGCCGGGGTTGGTCCGACCATGATCGACCGCGTGATCGGCGTGGCCAAGGCCTACACGACGCGGGTGGGAGAAGGGCCTTTCCCGACAGAAATTCATGACGAGATGGGCCAGCTCCTGTGCGCTCGCGGTGCAGAATTTGGCACCACCACCGGGCGTCAGCGCCGCTGCGGCTGGTTCGACGCAGTGATCGGCCGCTATGCCGTGCGGATCAACGGCCTCGACTGCCTGGCCATCACCAAGCTCGACGTCCTCGACGAGATGGACGAGATCAAGGTCTGCGTGGCCTATGAAGTCAACGGCCAGCGCTGCGAGCACTTCCCCAACAGCGCTGAGCTGTTTGCCCAGTGCACGCCGGTCTACGAAACCATGCCTGGCTGGAAGCAGTCCACGGCAGATTGCCGCAGCCTGGAGGACTTGCCGGCGGAGGCGCTGTCCTACCTCAAGTTCTTGGCAGAGCTGATGGAGGTTCCCATTGCGATCGTGTCCTTGGGCGCGAGCCGCGATCAGACCATCATCGTCGAAGACCCCATTCACGGTCCGAAGCGGGCGCTTTTGTACGCCAACGGTACGCCCGCTGGCGTATAGCTTAAGGCCGATTGAACCACTGACTGCGCAACTGAAGAATCTCTCTGGGGGAGGCCGACGGCCTCCCCCTTTGACTGTTAATCTCCGTTTATAGCTAATCGAAGTTTTCATAACTTGCAGTTAGCAAAGAATCAGAGGTTATTAACATATGCAACTGACAGTTGAGTGCAAACAGCGTCCTTCTCACAGCAAGCCCAATGCTTTGCGTCGTGAGGGCCTGATTCCGGCGGCTCTCTATGGCCACAAAGGAGCAGGATCAGAGGCACTGGTGCTCAATGCCAATGCTGCCCAACTGCTGCTCAAAAACGCCACGATCAACAACACGCTGGTGCAGGTCAAGCTGCCTGACACTGCTTGGCAGGGACAGGCGCTGGTACGTGAAGTTCAGGCCAATCCTGTGAGCGGCGTGCTGTATCACATCAGCTTTTTCTCGGTGGCGAATCAAGACTCTCTGGAGGTGACGGTCCCGCTGAACTTCACGGGGGAGGCGGTTGGCGTCAGCGAGGAGCGAGGCTCGCTGGACACGGTGCTCACGGAGCTGGCGGTGCAGTGTGCCCCCGATGATATTCCCGACAGTATCGAGATCAATGTGTCCCATCTGAAGGTGGGAGATGTCCTGAGCGTGCAGGAACTGGTGGTGCCGTCAGGGGTGACGGTGCTGGGTGAGCCAGAGCGCACGATCGCGACGGTGCTGCCGCCTCGGGTCAGCGCGGTGGAGACAGACACCGACGAAGAGACAAATCCTGACGTGGAAGCCGTCATGGCGGCCTACGGCGGATCCGCTGATGAAGCCGAGTCGCCTAACTAGAGAGGCGATCGCCCCTTGACAGCAACTCCCTGCGATCGCGGGCGCTTCTCATCCCCCTTCCGAACTTGGAAGGGGGATGCTGCTATTTCGGTTGCCGAGAGGTGCTTTGCCGGCTGGCCTTGCGCTGCGAAGCGTGGTCTAATCGGTAGAGTTTGTCTTGCCTGGAGTAGGGCCCACCGTTTGCCATGACCGAAGCGACTCTTCCGCCCCTGATTCAGCAAATGCTGCAGCCGACGTTTTACCCCCACCCGGTGGTAGAGCCGATTCAGCTGATTCAAACCCACGTCTCCTATGTTCTGCTGACAGGAGAATATGTTTATAAGCTGAAAAAGTCGGTGAACTTTGGCTTTTTGGACTACTCCACGCTGGAGCGGCGGAAGCATTTCTGCGAAGCAGAGCTGACGATGAACGACCGGGGCGCGCCGGGGCTGTATCTGGAGGTTTTGCCGATTTATCAAGCGGGCGAAACCTTTGGCCTGAGCGGTGATGGCGAACCGGTGGAGTACACGCTGAAAATGCGGCAGTTTCCCCAGGCAAACCTGTTTACGGATTTGTATGAGCGTGGCGAGCTGACGGTGGAGCGGGTCGAGGAACTGGCCCGAGTGGTGGCGGAGTTTCACCTGACGGCGGCCACCAGCGACTATGTGCGGGCCTTTGGGGAAGTGGCGCGGATCCGAGAGGCTTTTGACGAAAACTACGAGCAAACTCGGGGCTACATTGGCGGGCCGCAAACCCAAGCCCAGTTTGATGAAACCCAAGCCTACACGGACCGGTTCTTTGCCACCCAGGAGGCGCTGTTTGCTCAGCGGCGATCGCGCGACTGGATTCGCGAGTGTCACGGCGACTTGCACCTGCGCAACATTTGCCTGTGGAATGGCAAGGTGATGCTGTTTGACTGCATCGAGTTTAATGAGCCATTCCGGTTTGTCGATGTGATGTTTGACATCGGCTATATCGTGATGGACTTTGAGGCTCGGCAGCGGCCCGATCTTTGCTATGCGTTTTTGAATGCCTACCTGGAGCGGACGGGGGACTGGGAAGGGCTGCTGGTGCTGCCCATTTATGTCAATCGACAGTCCTACGTGCGGGCAAAGGTGACGTCGTTCTTGCTGGGTGACCCGGCGATCGCCCCTGAGGAAAAGCAAAAAGCAGAGGCGATCGCGGCGCAGTACTACCGCCTGGCGTGGCAGTATACCCAGCCTCGCCAAGGCCGCCTCATTCTGATGTCTGGCCTCTCGGGCGCGGGCAAGAGCACCGTTGCCAAGAGCCTGGCGGGCAAGCTGGGGGCCGTTCACCTGCGATCGGACGCTGTGCGCAAGCACCTGGCAGGGGTCCCGCTCTACGAGCGGGGCGGCCCAGAGCTCTACACCGCTGAAATGACGCAAAAAACCTACGATCGGCTGCTGGAGCTGGGCCTCCAGCTGGCCGAGAGCGGCTATGCGGTGATTTTGGATGCCAAGTACGATCGGCAGGCCCTGCGCAAAGGGGCGATCGCCCAGGCAGAGGCGCGGCAAATCCCGCTGCAAATCCTGCACTGCACCGCCCCCGAGTCGGTTCTGCGCGATCGCCTCGATCAGCGCACGGGCGACATCGCCGATGCCACCGCCGACCTGATCAGCGCCCAAGCCGCCGCTGCGGAGGCCTTTGGCGAAGACGAGTTGGCCTATGTCACCCCCTTGGACACGACCCAAACGGGCGAGGCAGAATGGGAGAGCGCTCTTCTCTCCTGAATCAGGCGCAGGCCTGAAAAAGGCGAAGAGTCCTGGAGAAATCCATCGCAGGAGCCTAGATGGCGAAAAACTCGGAGGATTCGAGGGGGTTAGCGGCAGGATTGCGGGCCTGGCTGTTTTTCTTGCTGGGCTTCACGATTCTGCGCTGGCCGATTCCGCTGAGTATTCTGCTAGGCGCGATTGGGGGACTGGCCTGGGGCAGCCTGGTCCACTGGTGGCACATCGAAACCATCCCAGAAGTCATGACCAAGGCTGAGGTCGAGCAGGAACGCCTAGAGAAGCGGCGCACCCAGCGACGACTGCAAAAGCGCCAGCCCGCCCAGCGCCGTGCCCGTCTGCGGCTTTCCCAAATGTTTCAGCGGGGCTCCGAGGAAAGCTAGCCCTGACGGGCCACGGTCTACCGCGACGATTGCACCATGTTTTTGTACCTCTCCAAACTGTTACCGCTGCTGTTTTATCCCCTGGGCCTGACCTGCGTGCTGCTGGTGGTGGCTCTGGTGACGCTGACAAAGTGGCCTCGGGTGGCGACGGGCGCGATCGCCACGGCCCTAGTGGTGCTGCTGGTAGCCAGCAATGGCTGGGTCTCGACCGCCCTTGTGCGGTCCCTCGAATGGCGATCGCGCCCAGAGAGCCTGCCCCAGGCCGATGCCATCGTGGTTTTGGGCGGCAGCACCCGGCCGCTGATGCCGCCTCGGGCCTCGGTGGAGGTCAGCGAAGCCGGCGATCGCGTCCTGTACGGCGCTCAGCTCTACCGCGAAGGCAAAGCGCCGCGCCTGATTCTGAGCGGAGGGCGCATCGACTGGCTCGGCGGCGGTCCTCCCGAGTCCGCCGACATGGCTGCCATGGTCCAGACCATGGGCGTCCCAGAATCAGCCATTCTCGAAGATCCAGACTCCTACAACACCTACCAGAACGCGATCAACGTCTTGCAGCTCATGCGGGCCAACAACATCCAGAAAATCCTGCTCGTCACCTCCGCAATGCACATGCCGCGATCGCTGCGCATCTTCCAGAAACTCGGCGTTGACGCCGCTCCAGCGCCCACCGACTTTCTGGTCACCCAGCAGGAACTGGAGGAGTACACCGGCAGCCTCCAGGCGATTTTGCTGAACCTCACCCCCGATAGCGAGAGGCTGCTCCAAACCACCCGCGCCCTCAAGGAGTACATCGGACTGGTTATTTATCGTCTGCGGGGCTGGCTTTGAGGGCGGCCAGGGAAAGGGGCTGCAAGCCATTTTCGCGATCGCGCTGCTGATCGCCATTTTGCGGTGTAGCTTCCTGCTCCTTCAAAGTCAGTCCCCGAGGCCGCAAAATCGTCTCTCGCAGCTGATACTGCACCTCCACATCCAAAAATCGCTCGAGGAGCGGCAGCCACGCCTGCCACAGGCGCACCTGCTCTGCCTGAAATTCCTCAGCCAGGCTCGGCAGGGCTTTCGGCCAAGACTTGCCCAGGGTCTCGCTGAGCAGAGCTTGCAGCACCGCCCCATCCTGAAGGTGGCCTAAGGCGTCCTGGGCGTGCTTGAAGTCTCGAATCTGCGCCTCGTAGGACGCACCATAAAAGTCCGTGAAAAACTCGGTTTGGTAGCGGACCCGCTTGATTTGCTTGCGCAGATCGTGGACTACTTCGCCTTGGTCCCCGAGCACCTGGTGAATGGTGTCAGCGTCCATCGCCATATCCACCTCGGGCACGCCGTGATTCAGGCGGGCTCCCACCAGCCAGCCCGGATGCAAAAACAGGTGGCTCACCAGTGGCAGCAAAACATCGGGCACCATTCGCACTGCCGCGACAGGCGCGATCGCCCCAAACTGAGGTTCCTTCAGCCACGCATGGTAGCTACTGAGAAACTTTTGGTAGAGCTCGCTCTCGAAGAGCTGCTCCATCTGTGCGAAATCTTGGCGTCGCCGCTTCTTTAGGGCTCGAGTCACCTTGTGTAGCTGCTTCTGCTCCGCTTTGGGCAGCTGGGGCCGATAGGTCTGCTCCAGCATGGCCAGCAGCACATCCAAGTCGCGCACCGCACCCAGAATCCGCGCAATCTTGCCGATCTTCTGCTGGCTAGCCGCCTTGGGCAAAACCACCACTGGCTCAAAGACCCTCAGGGCCGTCCGCAGGCGCCGCATGCCCACCCGCATCTGGTGCAGGGGCTCCGAGTCTTGGTCAGAGAGCACCTCAGCCTCATATTTGATGACTTTATTGAAGTGCTTGCGAATCGCTTGGTGAGCGCACTCTCCCAGGGTTAGGGTCGTCAAGGGCGAAGGAGTTGCCATAGCAGATTCCTCACGGAGGGTCTCCATTGGCAGGATCGCCTGCCAATGGAGGTGAGCGTAGGAAGCGATCGCCCGCTGCCAGGACACGATAAGCCAGCCCCTCTTCCCAAACCTGAGACGTCTTTGGGGTGCCTTTCGCGGCACGCGGGGGCGATCGCCTTTGATACTCTCATTGTCGCAGGTCTCACCTGGGGCTCTCAGATGTCTTCAGAAAGATTTTGGGGGCTGACTGGGCGTATTTTCAGCCCTTTTCGCCCTAGGAGATTCGCAGAAACGCTGATACGGGCGATCGCAGTCTAGGCCGCTGGCGCTATGCCCATCTCAGGCATAGACCGCTAGGATAGGACAGAGTTACCGGGATGCAGAATGATGATTCCCCATGAGCGCTTCCAGAACTTTCCTGACCACGGCGGCGAAGCGTTTTCCGTGACCCAGACGACGCTGGAGTTTTATCAGGAAGTGCAGTATCGGGAGGCCCATGGGCGATATTGCAGCTGGTATGCGGCGATCGCCCACGCCCACCAGCAGGAGCTGATTAAAATGCGAGGTGAACCCAATCTCTTGGGGTGGTTCACCCAGCGGCGATCGCCTCGATAGAGCATCTTGGCCGCAGCTACACTAGCTCCAGTTCTCCATCCCGCAGGTGGGCCCGAAACTTTTTGCTGAACTGAATTTGGAAAGGCAGGTTAGCGCTGATGGCCGTTCCTTTCCACTCGTGCAGCACCCCCACGATTTCGCCTTCCTGGCCCTGAATATCAAAGGGCTCATTCCGGTGCTCGGGATGATGATAGACAATGACCGATTCTTTCACGCGGACGCGATCGCCAACTTTCATAGTTTCGATGAGTACTCTCTCTTGAGTGAAGTTCGAAGCTTGGTTGCATTCACGGGCACGAGCAACGCCGCGCTAGCATCCCCCATCAATCTGACGTCGCAGCCGACCGCTGAAGGATCGAGGATCAACGCTACCGCACCATCGATTTGCTCATTTGTCCAAGCAGTTTCCCTATCTTCACACAAGTCCACCCACCGTCGCTTAGCTTTTTCGACCGGAATCTCCACCCTCGATCCTGCCCAGTTCGTCGGGAACAGGCAGGCGAGCGATCCAGGTAGACCCAAGGCTTTTTGCCTCAGGCGGACGTTTTTGAAAGGCGATCGCCCACTTCAGTTTTTTTAGGGCGCTGGAGGTAGGGTGTCGTCCGCCGGCGACGGAGGCAGCAGCCGATCGAGCGGCCTCGGCAAGTTGGGCCGCAGCTGCTCAAACTGAGTGGGCGCAAACTGCCACATTGCCACTAAGCCAGCGCCCCCGCCCAACACCAGCAGCAGCAAGCCAACCATCACCATCACCAAGCCGCGAGGCCGCGATCGCGGCTTTCGCACCGCAGTCACCGGCTCTTCTAGCGGAATCTCTTCAACCACCTCCGACTCCCCGTACAGCAAAGCCCGAGACGCTTCTGACCAGTCCGTTCGGCTTTGGCCGCGAGCCTCGCTCACGCCTAGGGCTTGGGGATCAAAGAGGATAGGCCGCACAGGAGACACCAAGCAGCGCATCATCACCACAGAGGTGTTGTCGTAGCCATTTTCTTGGTTGGCGATCGCAATCAAGTGCTCCACCGCATCTTGCAAAGTTTGCTTGCGCTGCAAAACCGGCTCCGCGTAGGCCTGCCACGACTTCTCGACCCAGCCGTTGTCGCTCAGGCCGTCCGAGCACAGCAGCACAATACCATCCTCTTCCAAAATAAATCGCTGGACCGTTGGCCTCAGCAGATCTGCATCTCGCGTTCCCAAGGCTTGGGTCAGCGCCCCAGCATCTGGCCGCTGCAGCGCCTCGCGATAGAGGCCGCGCTCCATCCGCACCTCTCGAGTGGCGACATCATCATCCACCGTCAAGCACTGACACCGCGTCGGCGTAATCCAGTAAGCGCGGCTGTCTCCCACGTGGGCCACATACAGCTCATGAGTGGTGGTTTCGCTGTCGGTTTGGCCGAGGGTCTGGGGCAAGTGCAGCGCCATCACCAGCGTCGTGCCCATTCGCCGCCGCGCCTCGCGCCCCTGGCCGTCGTTTTGGGCGGCAATTAGGTTGTTGGCCACGCGAATGCTGGCCGAAAGCTGTTCTGCAATCAAGTCCGGCGTCGCCAGTTCTGGCTGCTCGGCCACCTCCGTCAGCAGAGCCTGAACCTGGAGCCGCAGCGATCGCACGGCCAGCTGGCTCGCCACCTCGCCCCCCTCATGTCCGCCGATCCCGTCACACACGATCGCCAGGTGGGGCACCAGCGGATCAATCACCGTCGCGGTCAGATCCGCCGCCACCGGGTAGCAGCTATCTTCGTTGTGATCGTGCTGAGGCCCCGTATCGGTCGCGCCGAAAACATCTAGCTTGAGCGGGAAGCGAGCTGCCTGGGTCACCAGCAGCCGGTTGAGCTGAAGGGCGATCGCCTCATACTGGGCTCCGGGCTGCTGTAGCTGCTGACAGAGCTCTTGCAGCGGCTTCTGGATACCGCTGTCCGCCGTCTCCGACCAGTTGGCCCAGCAGTACCCCAAATCCTGAAGCGAAGGGCGCAGCTGCTCCACCTCAGGGGCGATCGCGTCAAAGTACAGCTCCCGTAGCCGCACCCGCCATCCCTCCACCCGCAAATTTTCCGGCGACAGCAAGCTCAGCGTCGCCTGATGCTTTTCCAGCAGCGGCCAAAGCTGCAAAATCTGCCAGAGCCAGTAGAGCTGTCGCACCGACGACGCCTCCGCCCACTGATCTACCAGACTCGCCGCTAGCTGCCCCTGATCATCAATGGGCACATTCTCTAGCAGCAGCACCAGCGGAGAATCGGGGCGCGTCGGCTCCAGGGGGCAAAAGCCGTAGGCCTCCGGCACATGCAGTCGCTGAGGATACAGCGCCAGGTACGGCAGCACCTGATCGGGAAACACCTCCGGCACCAGCGGCAGCTCCCCCGGCCGCAAATCCAGCCAGATCTGAGGAGCCACCACGTAGTAGCGATCGCCCACCGCCTGCCCCGGCGGCATTGCCAGCGCTGCCTCCCCCACGGCCCACACATAGCGATAAACCAGCGGCGTCTGACACACTTCACACACCGACAGCCCCAAGGGATTCGCCGGGCGATCGCAATTTGGGTTAGTACACAAAATTGACGGAGGAGAAGTACTCATGGACGCAAAAGCAGCGGCTTCAAAAGCTTAAAGGATACGTTAATTCCGGCACAGAGGCTCGCTTGGACAGCTTAGACTGGACGTGCAATGGTCTGCGTACTTTCGGGATTCACGCGATCGCGCTCCCGCCACCACCTCTCCCAGAGCCACAGGTTGGGATCAATATATCAGCGATCGAAACCCCCGCCACACCTCAAAGCTTGAGCGATCGCAGACTCAAAGGAGTCCCCCATGCCCGCCAACCCGACCCTACTGTGGCTCCTAGCCGGCATTGTCCTCTGCCTGATGGAGCTGTTTCTCCCGACAGCTTTTGTTGAATTCATGATGGGCATCGCGGCCCTCATCGTCGCTCTGCTCTCCCTTTTCATTCCCCAGCTTGGCCTTCAAATCTTGCTGTGGATGATTTTGTCCACTGGACTGGTCCTGCTAGCGCGACGATTTCTGCGGCCCAAGCACGCGATCGCCCGTGAAATTGAAGACTCCCACGAGGCCCGCGTTCTAATTGCCATTCCAGCAGGCGAAACAGGTCGCGTTCTGTATGAAGGTAACTCTTGGCAAGCCCGTTGCGAAGACGAGCACCTGCCCCTAGGAGCCAACCAGCGCGTTTACGTCGTCCGGCGAGAAGGAAACACGCTGATCGTCGTTCCCGAAACGCTGCTGCGCTCCTAGCCCCCACTCACTTTTTAAAATCACATTTTGAGGGAATGTTCTATGGGACAGCTATTTTTGTTAGTCATGCTCGCCCTCGGTGGATCCGCGATCGCCGGCTCCGTCAAAATCATTAACCAAGGCAACGAAGCCCTCGTTGAAACCATTGGTCGCTACAACGGCCGCAAGCTCAAACCCGGTCTCAACTTCGTCACGCCCTTTCTCGATCGCGTCGTTTACAAAGAAACCATTCGCGAAAAAGTTCTCGACATCCCGCCCCAGCAGTGCATCACCCGCGACAACGTCTCCATCAGCGTTGATGCCGTCGTTTACTGGCGCATCCTCGACATGGCCAAAGCCTACTACAAAGTCGAGAACCTCAGAACCGCCATGGTCAACATGGTTCTCACCCAAATCCGGGCCGAAATGGGCAAGATGGAGCTCGACGAAACCTTCACCGCCCGCTCCGAAATCAACGAAGTCTTGCTCCGAGAGCTAGACATCGCAACTGACCCCTGGGGCGTCAAAGTCACCCGGGTTGAGTTGCGCGACATCGTTCCCTCCAAAGCCGTTCAGGACTCCATGGAGCTCCAGATGGCCGCCGAGCGCCGGAAGCGAGCAGCCATTCTCACATCTGAAGGCGAGCGGGAAGCATCTGTCAACGCGGCTCGCGGCGCAGCAGAAGCCCAAGTCCTGGAAGCCGAAGCACGCCAAAAGTCCTCAATTCTAGCGGCCGAGGCCGAGCAAAAAGCCTTGGTCCTCAAAGCCCAGGCCGAACGCCAGGAGCGCGTCCTCAAAGCGCAGGGAACTGCTGAAGCCATTCAGATCATTGCTCGGACCATCAATGGAGATGCCGATGCCCAGAATGCTCTACAGTTTTTGCTCGCCCAAAACTATCTGGAAATGGGCATGCACATTGGCAGCAGCAACAGCAGCAAGGTGATGTTCATGGACCCCCGCAGCATTCCCGCCAGCATTGAGGGTATGCGCAGCATTATTAGTGATGCCAGTGACGCATCCCCGGCTGCTCCTCCGGCCAACCCCCTCAAAGATTTAGGCCTCTAGATGCTGTTCTTGAGTCACCTGGCAGCGATCGCACAAGCCGTAGAATTCGAGCGTGTGATAGTAAATCTTGAATTGGTAGCTCCGATGTAGCTGCTCTTCGAGGGCGTGAACTGGACATTCATCAATGGGAATAGAGTCCCCACACTGCAAGCAAGTGAGGTGATGCTTGTCCTGTTTCATGGAGCTGTAGAGTGACTCTCCAGTCGCCAAGGTGCGCACTTGTACTGCTCCCTCTAACTTCAGGGCATCTAGGGAGCGATAGACCGTTGCGAGTCCCATACTTTGATTTTGTTCGCGCAGCTTTATATAAATTTCTTGGGCTGAACACTCCTGCTCGAGGGATTTGAGGAGTTTGAGAATGCGGGACTGGCTACGAGTACGTTGGCCTTTCATAGGGTTTGAGATAAAGGCTTTTGCGAGGAAAGCAGCAGGAACAACGGGAGAGGCGATCGCTCGTCCAGCCTCCCTTTAGAATAGAAAGGTTATGGCACAAGCGATCGCAACCAAACCACCAACCATACCGGGAGCGCAACGGTGACTCAAACGTATCAGGCTCGAATCTATGTTACTCTTCGGCCTTCTGTCCTGGATCCTGCCGGCACAGCAGTACAGTCTGGCCTTAAACATCTAGGCTACGAAAATGTGAGCCAAGTTCGCATTGGCAAGTATATAGAACTAACTCTAGACGCTGAGAATGAGCAGTCTGCAAACGAACAACTCGATCGCATGTGCGATCAGATGTTAGCCAACCCTGTCATCGAAAATTATCGGTTTGAGCTAACACTCTCTACCAATCTTGAGACTGCTGCATCCCACTAGGACTTCTCTATGCAATTTGGAATTATTGTATTTCCAGGCTCTAATTGCGATCGCGATATGGCCACCGTTACTCGCGACATCCTCAATCAGCCAACTCGCATGATTTGGCACGAGGAAAGCGACTTATCTGATGTAGACGTCATCATCATTCCTGGTGGATTTAGCTACGGCGACTACCTTCGATGCGGGGCGATCGCTCGCTTCTCTCCCGCAATGCAAGTTACCATCGAACACGCACAGCAAGGCAAACCCGTCCTTGGAGTCTGCAACGGCTTTCAGGTGCTTACCGAAGCAGGACTACTACCCGGTGCACTGACCCGCAATCAAAATCTTCATTTCATTTGCGACCAAAGCATCCTTAGAGTCGAGCGAAACGATCTCTTTTGGACCCAAAAATATCAGCAGCATCAGACGATTACCCTTCCCATTGCCCATGGCGAAGGTCGCTACCAAGCAGACGCCAACACTCTTGCAAAGCTGGAGCAAAATAGACAGATTTTGCTTCGCTACTCATCCCCCTCAGGGGAAATCAATCAAGACAGTAACCCTAATGGCTCTCTCAACAACATCGCCGGGATAAGCAATGAGAGAGGGAACGTCGTTGGCATGATGCCCCATCCAGAACGAGCCGCCGATAGCCGCCTCGGCAACACGGACGGCCTCATGCTTTTCCAAGGCATCCTGGAACAGGCCCTGCTCGCCGCCTAGCCCCTGTTGACCGCTCTCACAACCCAGTCTCGCTGGGAGACCTCACTCACTCCTCCTCACAGTCTCCCAGACCTTCTCTACCTAAAAGCCATTATTGAAAAAAGGAAGAGGCCCTCCAAAGCACACTCGCTTCAGAAGGCCTCTTCCTCTTATTAATAAGCTGGCATCGAGCTATTTTTGCAGGAGGCTACCCTCCAACTATCTTCGCCGCTACAGCGTTTCACCTCTGAGTTCGGGATGGATCAGTGTGGTTCCACTGCGCTATAGACACCAGCAAACCCTTTGGGCTGCTCTCAACCCTCAAGACTGCATAGCAACTCGCTTCTTCAAGCTCTCTCAATCTGTGTAGCTAAACACATTCACCTACGTTGAGGTCAAGCCCTCGGTCTGTTAGTACGCCTCAGCTTCATACATTACTGCACTTCCACCTGACGCCTATTAACGCGTGTTCTTCGCGTGACCTTACCTGGTTGACCCAGTGAGAGCACTCATCTTGAGGTGGGCTTCCCACTTAGATGCTTTCAGCGGTTATCCGCTCCGCACTTGGCTACCCTGCGTTTACCGTTGGCACGATAACAGGTACACCAGCGGTGCGTTCTTCCCGGTCCTCTCGTACTAAGGAAGAATCCTCTCAATGCTCTTACGCCTGCACCGGATATGGACCGAACTGTCTCACGACGTTCTGAACCCAGCTCACGTACCGCTTTAATGGGCGAACAGCCCAACCCTTGGGACGTACTACCGCCCCAGGTTGCGATGAGCCGACATCGAGGTGCCAAACCTCCCCGTCGATGTGAACTCTTGGGGGAGATCAGCCTGTTATCCCTAGAGTAACTTTTATCCGTTGAGCGACGGCCCTTCCACTCAGCGCCGTCGGATCACTAAGGCCGTGTTTCCACCCTGCTCGAGTTGTAGCTCTCGCAGTCAAGCTCCCTTATGCCTTTACACTCTTCGGCTGATTTCCAACCAGCCTGAGGGAACCTTTGCGCGCCTCCGTTACCTTTTAGGAGGCGACCGCCCCAGTCAAACTGCCCACCTGATACTGTCCCTCGCCCGGATTACGGGTCAAAGTTAGAATTCTAGCTCTGCCAGAGTGGTATCTCACCGGCGGCTCCTCATTCCCCACAAGGAATGTCTCTAAGCCTCCCACCTATCCTGCGCAAGCAGAGCCCGAACCCAATACCAAGCTACAGTAAAGCTTCATAGGGTCTTTCTGTCCGGGTGCAGGTAGTCCGTATCTTCACAGACAATCCTATTTCGCCGAGCCTCTCTCCGAGACAGCTCCCAGATCGTTACGCCTTTCGTGCGGGTCGGAACTTACCCGACAAGGAATTTCGCTACCTTAGGACCGTTATAGTTACGGCCGCCGTTCACCGGGGCTTCAGTCGCTAGCTTCAGGATTGCTCCCTGACCAACTTCCTTAACCTTCCGGCACTGGGCAGGCGTCAGCCCCCATACATCGTCTTACGACTTAGCGGAGACCTGTGTTTTTGGTAAACAGTCGCCTGGGACTCTTCACTGCGACCACCTCTCGGTGGCACCCCTTCTCCCGAAGTTACGGGGCCATTTTGCCGAGTTCCTTAGAGAGAGTTATCTCGCGCCCCTTGGTATTCTCAACCTCCCTACCTGTGTCGGTTTCGGGTACAGGCACTAAATGCTTAACGTGTTTAGGGCTTTTCTTGGAAGCTTGACATCAACCACTTCGAGTCCGTAGACTCTCGTACTCACAACTCAGCTCAGAACGTTTTCGCCGCTCCTCATCGCCTCGTATGCTTGAACCGGTAACCATCATCCGGCTGGTTTAGCCTTCTCCGTCCCCCTTCACAAACATTTAGCGGTACGGGAATGTTGACCCGTTGTCCATCGACTACGCTTCTCAGCCTCGCCTTAGGTCCTGACTAACCCTCCGTGGACGAGCCTTCCGGAGGAACCCTTAGGGTTTCGGGGCATTGGATTCTCACCAATGTTTTCGCTACTCAAGCCGACATTCTCACTTCCGTTTCGTCCACACCTGCTCTCGCTGATGCTTCTAACTACTGCGGAACGCTCCCCTACCGATACATCGATAGATATATCCCACAGCTTCGGTATGCCGCTTAGTCCCGTTCATTTTCGGCGCAGGAGCGCTTGACCAGTGAGCTATTACGCACTCTTTTAAGGATGGCTGCTTCTAGGCAAACCTCCTGGTTGTCTATGCACTCCCACCTCCTTTACCACTTAGCGGCAATTTGGGGACCTTAGCTGGTGGTCTGGGCTGTTTCCCTCTTGACGATGGAGCTTATCCCCCACCGTCTGACTGGCTGAGTGTACACTGGGTATTCAGAGTTTGTCTCGATTTGGTACCGCTCTCGCAGCCCGCACCGAAACAGTGCTTTACCCCCCAGCTATAATCTCAACCGCTATGCCTCAACATATTTCGGGGAGAACCAGCTAGCTCCGGGTTCGATTGGCATTTCACCCCTAACCACACCTCATCCGCCAATTTTTCAACATTGGTCGGTTCGGACCTCCACTTGGTGTTACCCAAGCTTCATCCTGGACATGGTTAGATCACCCGGGTTCGGGTCTACAAACAGTGACTATCGCCCTATTCAGACTCGCTTTCGCTTTGGCTTCGGCATTCTCGCCTTAACCTGCCACTGCCTGTAAGTCGCCGGCTCATTCTTCAACAGGCACACGGTTAGCCGTTTAATCGGCCTCCCATTGCTTGTAAGCTGATGGTTTCATGTTCTATTTCACTCCCCTCCCGGGGTTCTTTTCACCTTTCCCTCGCGGTACTGGTTCACTATCGGTCACACAGGAGTATTTAGCCTTACGAGGTGGTCCTCGCTGATTCACCCGGAATTTCACGTGCTCCAGGCTACTCGGGATTCAGCTAGTATCCTTTGACTTTCGACTACAGGACTTTCACCTTCTCTGGTGCAGTATTCAGCTGCTTCGTCTAGCCTCTAGATTCCATGTCGCTGTCCCACAACCCCAAAATGCATGCACTTTGGTTTAGGCTCTTCCCGCTTCGCTCGCCGCTACTAGGGGAATCGATTTTTCTTTCTCTTCCTCCAGCTACTAAGATGTTTCAGTTCACTGGGTTAGCTCTTACCACCCTATGGATTCAGGTGGCAGTATATAGGGTTGCCCCATTCGGAAACCCACGGATCAATGCTTGCTTCCAGCTCCCCGTGGCATATCGCCGGTAACCGCGTCCTTCATCGCCTCTGTGTGCCTAGGTATCCACCATCAGCTCTTGGTAGCTTGACCACTTAACATTGGTGTCTGTGTTTCTTCGACTTCGCTTGACAGACTCTTGGCCTATCAAAGCTTCAGTCGCTTACTACCTGACTGATTCGTTGCTATGCAGTTTTCAAGGTTCTTGCTGAACTCAAGAGTTCAGCAGTCTAATTACTTCTCTCAAAAACTCTCATTTAGCACTGATGCTTGAGGGTTTTTAAGACTTAATTAGGTGCTGACCTTTGAGTCACTCGATCTAGACTACCATGCTCAT
>NC_019703.1:237500-255000 GCF_000317045.1 Geitlerinema sp. PCC 7407 | reverse complement strand
ACGATTGTCGAGGTCGTCTTCAACGGTGGCGTTGAATCCCATGAGGACTTCAGGGGCAACTTGTCCTTGGTGACAGGCAATGATTTTGACGCTGGGGGCAATTTGAGACTGGAGCCATTCTTCGATTTGTTGGCGAGTTTCTGGGGGAACGCGATCGCCTTTGGTCAGTAGGACAAGGTCAGCGCAGGCGAGCTGGTCTTCGAAAAGCTCTTCTATGGGAGTTTCGTCGTGCTCTAGGTTGGGGTCGGTTTCTCGCTGAGCAAGTAGGGCGTCGAGGTCGCCGACAAGCTGGCCAGAGGCGATCGCTTCACAGTCGACGACGGTCACGATGCCGTCAACCGTCGCGCTGTTGCGAATTTCTGGCCAGCGAAAGGCTTTGACGAGGGGCTTGGGGAGGGCAAGTCCGGAGGTTTCGATGACCATATGATCGAGGCGATCGCGCCGTTTGAGTAGCTCTTGCATGGTGGGCAAGAATTCTTCCTGGACGGTGCAGCACAGACAACCATTGGTGAGCTCAACAATGTTTTGGCGAGCATCTTCTTCGTCGTCGCATACTTGGCAGGCGCGAATTAGTTCGCCGTCAATCCCAACTTCACCGAATTCGTTGACTAGAACTGCGATGCGGCGGCCCTGGTTATTTTGCAGGAGGTGGCGAATGAGGGTGGTTTTGCCGGCGCCCAGGAAGCCGGTCACGATGGTGACGGGAATTTTTTGCATGGTTTGGATGGTGATAGGACGAGGTTTATATGCTGAGAAGCCGCGAACCAGGAGCGCTGTAGCGATCGCCTTTGGTTCACGGCCTTGTAAGGACTAGATTTTAGTTTTGGGAACTAGGCGAACAAGGCACGGCTTAGAAAGACAATGCCGATGCCAGCGATCGCAAACCCAGCAACGCGGCTGGGCCAGGCCATTGACTGAGAGCCCGCCATGAGTTTTTGGCTGAGTTGATTCACGCCGAGGGCGATCGCCAGCTGAATGGCGGTAAAGCCCGTCAGATAAGCCGTCAGCGGCGTCATTTGCGCGCCAATAATCGCTTCGCCGTAGGCATAACCGTGAAGCAATCCTGCCAAAGATCCCATGAGAACTACCGCTCTAGGATCGGGGGTCCGCCGTGCCGCCAGCAGCAGACCAAAAATCAAGACCGACAGCGCAACGCCAACCTCAACTGCCGGAATATTAAATTTCATCAGATGGAGGCCCGTGCCACCCAATGCCGCTAGGACGAAGCTCAAGGGCAGCCAGAGCTTTCCAGGGTTGAGTGCTGACAAGAATCCAACTGCGACAATAAATGCCAAGTGGTCCAACCCGATTACCGGATGGGCAAGGCCGGACATAAATCCTTCAAAAAAGTTGCCAGGGATTCGCCCACCGAGGGGGTGGTGCGCCAGAGCAGGCGTCGCCACAGACAATAGGAAAGCAGCGCCAATTAAAATAGCGGGTGCTCGACGCAGCCATTTCAACTGGCGCACCGATCCATCACGGGAAATCGAGTCTGAAATTACAGGTGAATTTGCCATCCGTACCTCGCAGATGTAGCGAAAAAAGTCTTTTGACGTCGACGGGCATTCTGGCTTAGAGACTCTTGAGTCTCATCACAGTTGCGGGACAGCACTGGATTTTCACCAAGTTTTCCCCGGTTTTTGAGCTGGTCCTTTTGGAGCAGAGATAGACAGATAAGTCACGCAGCTTTCTGCTCGAAGGACACACGAGCTCTCACAATACCACGCGGACTTGATGCACCGTTGTCAATCGTTATGGAGCGACATACGACGGCTAAGAATTCGCGTCCGGACGGCGAATCACAAAGGAAATGGGGGATGGCTCAGGGATGGCAGGGGGCATCTGCTCTAGGGGGAGATAGGGAGCTGAAGAAGGAGCAATAGAAGGAGCGATCGCTGTTTCGGGAGTGCTGAAGGGCCGCCAACCTGCCAGTCCCAAGCGCTTGCCATAGTTTGACAGGAGGGCCAGACCGAAACCAGCTAGCCCCAGGGCAGGCATGGGTAGGGAGACCTGTTGCAGCCAGTCGTAGGTTTGAGCGATCGCAAATAGAAGTACAAAGCTAACGATCCAAAGTCGCATAGCGGGCATCACGTCTTGAAGTGGGCTGAAGTGAGCTGTGAAAGCAGACTATGGGCTTTTCCGGCATGATTTTCCAACCAGAAGAAACCCTGAATTTTGGATTGATTTATTTCGCAGAATAGCCGATGTTTTCGATGATGGGCGATCGCAGTTTTGGCCAGCTTCGACCATCTTCTCCTTTCTGTGCAGTCGCGAGGAATCGATTCTGTGACGGTTACTCCCCAGGTTGAGCAGCGGATTCGGCAACTTCAGCAGCAGCTCCAGCACGCCAGCTACGCATACTATGTGCTGGACAACCCCGTGATGGAAGACAGCGTCTACGATCGCCTGTACCGCGAACTGCAAGATCTGGAGACTCAGTACCCCGAGCTGATCATGCCGGATAGCCCGACTCAGCGAGTTGGCGAGCGGCCTGCGACCCAGTTTCAGTCGGTTCAGCACCAGGTGCCGCTCTACAGCCTCGAAAATGCGTTCAATGGGGACGAGCTGCAGGCCTGGGATCAGCGGTGGCGGCGGTTGGCGCCACCGGGGGCGATCGCGACCTACGTGTGCGAGCTCAAAATTGACGGTTCGGCGATCGCGCTGACCTACGAAAACGGGGTTTTGGTGCGGGGGGCAACGCGAGGAGACGGGGTCGCAGGCGAAGAAATCACCCAAAATATCAAGACCATTCGCTCGATTCCGCTGAAGCTCCAAGGCGACAATCCGCCGCCGCGGGTCGAGGTGAGGGGCGAGGCGTTTTTGCCCCTCGATGTTTTTGACCAAATTAACCAAGAGCGGGAACAAGCTGGCGAGGCGCGCTTTGCCAATCCTCGCAATGCCGCCGCAGGGACCTTGCGGCAGCTAGATTCGCGGGTGGTGGCCCAGCGCCGCCTCGACTTTTTTGCCTATACGGTTCATTTTCCGGGTTTGGCGGAGGAGGAGCAGCCTCTGGATGAACGCAGTCAATGGGCCGCGCTGGAGTGGCTGCACCAGGTCGGTTTTCGGGTGAATCCGGAGCGGGAGCGCTGTGCGTCACTGGCGGAGGTGCAGGCCTACTGCGATCGCTGGTTTACGGCGCGCCAAGAGCTGGCCTATATGACCGATGGCGTGGTGATCAAGCTGAATGACTTTGGGCTCCAGGAGCAGCTAGGCTTCACCCAAAAGTTTCCTCGCTGGGCGATCGCCCTCAAGTACCCAGCGGAGGAGGCTCCCACCCAAATCGATCGCATTGTGTTTCAGGTGGGGCGCACGGGGGCGATTACGCCGGTGGCAGAGTTTCAGCCGGTGCACCTGGCGGGGACGATCGTGTCTCGGGCGACGCTCCACAACGGCGATCGCATTGCCGAGCTGGACCTCCACCTGGGCGACACGATCATCGTCCGCAAGGCCGGCGAGATTATTCCCGAAGTTGTGCGGGTGATGACAGATCTGCGCCCCGAAGCAGCGCTGCCGGTGCAGATGCCGACGCACTGCCCAGAGTGCGGCCAGCCCGTGATCAAGCCAAGCGACGAAGCGGTGACTCGCTGCATCAATGCGTCTTGTCCGGCGATTTTGCGGGGGGCGCTCATTCACTGGGCGAGCCGGGATGCGCTGGACATCAATGGGGTAGGCGAAAAGCTGGTGCAGCAGCTGGTGGACCGGCAGGTGGTGCAGTGCGTGGCGGACCTGTATGACCTGAGCGTTGACGACTTTCAGCAGCTGGAGCGCATGGGCCAAAAGTCCGCAGAGAAGCTAGTTAAGGCGATCGCCGATTCGAAAGCAAAGCCCTGGTCGAGGGTGCTCTATGGCTTGGGGATTCGCCATGTGGGCAGCGTCAATGCCCAAACAATTGCTGAAAATTTTCCGTCAGTGGAGGAGCTTTCGAGTGCTGAGTCAGGGGCGATCGCCGCGATCTACGGCATCGGCCCAGAAATTGCGCAGGCCGTAGCGCAATGGTTCCAGATTCCGGCCAACCAGGATTTGATTCGTCGACTCCAGGCAGCCGGTCTTTCCCTAGCCCAAACCGTCGTCAGCACTGCACCACCGGCTCAGGCTGCCCTCTTCGCGGGCAAAACCTTTGTCTTGACCGGCACGCTGCCGACCCTGAGCCGCGACGAAGCCAAGGCCTTGATTCAGCAGGCGGGCGGCAAGGTAACCGGATCGGTCAGCGCCAAAACGGACTACCTCGTGGTCGGTGAGGACGCTGGCTCCAAGCTAACCAAGGCGATCGCCCTCGGCGTTGCCCAGCTGTCCGAAGCAGATTTGCTGGCTCTTCTCAATGCCGCTAGCTCACAGCCGTAAATCTTTCGGCAGCCAGATGATCTTCAAAATTAAAAAACTTGTCATCTTCTGGAGGCCCACCACAGAAGGCGGCTACCGTTGAGGGAGAAACTGCCAAACCAAGGCACTTTGCTGTTTTCCCTCTATGCTGTTCGATCCGGTGAACTGGCCCTACTGGATTCTGCTCGGGATGGGCGTTTTGCTCTTTCTGATCGTTATTGCCGTGGGCGGTGGCGACGATGATCTCGACCTGGATAGCGGCGGGCAAGGCTGGCTGGACCTCGATGCCGATGGCGAAATCGATTCTGACGGTGATTTTGGCGCCCTGCAAATCTTGGGCTGGCTTGGCCTAGGTAAGGCACCTTTGATGCTCCTGCTGGCGAGTGATTTGAGCCTTTGGGGCATCAGTGGCTGGATGCTGAATGTTGCTTTGGGAGAAGTTTGGCCGCGATCGCCCCGCTGGTTCGACAGCTTAATCTTGCTCATTTCGCTGGCGATCGCCCTCTTCTTGGGCAGCCTGATTGCCCGCCCTCTTGGCAAAGTGTTTGCCAGCTTTGGCGAAGACACCAGCGGCGATCGCCTCATCGGCTGCCTCGGCACCGTCAGCTCCGCCGACATCCCCCACCAGCACCAGAACCGGATCGGGCAAGTCGACATCCTCGATCCCTCCCGCAACTACATCACCGTCAGCGCCACCCTGCCAGACTGGGCCACCGCCACCCCAAAGCGCCGAGACTGGGTCCTCGTGATCGATCGCGGCTCCCAAGGCTATCTCGTCATCCTCAAAGACAGTCCTGACCAAGACCACTGGATGACCCTATCTGCCCCTTCCCCCCATTCCAAAGCTTGAGGTAAGCACCATGCTGTACTGGCTCACCCTCCTGCAATCCCTGCCCACCATCGACGCCCCCCCGGCGATCGCCCAGACCTCCCCAGAGTCCGAGCAGGCTTTTCTTGCGCGATCGCCAGGACCACTGACCCAGGAAATTTCGCCGCCCCCCGTCCTCGCCCAAGTCAACAGCATGGTCGTCTTCCCGGGCATCATCGCCGGCTTCATCGTGCTGCTGCTCCTCAGCGTCTGGGCCTACACCCGCGTCTACATCATCACCCCCACCAACGAAGCCTTCGTCCGCACCGGCGGTATTTTCCTCAAGCAAAAAACCGTCATTCTCAATGGTGGCTGCGTCGTCTTGCCTGGCTTCCATGAGATCACCCGCGTCCCGCTGCGTGAGCTTTCCATCGACGTCGAGCGGACCGGCAAACTCGCTGTGCGCACCAAAGACTATCTGCGGGCCGAAATGCGCGTCACTTTCTATGTGTGCATCGCCCCAGACCAAGACGATGTGCGGACCGCCGCCGCCCGCCTCTCCAACCAGGGCCGCATCACCCCCGACGACATCAAAAATGCCCTCGAAAAACGCGCTGACGACGCCATTCGCGCCGCCGCCAAAACCAAAAACCTCGCTGAAATCGATTCAGACAAGCTCGGCTTCGCCCAAGAAGTTCTCAACCTGATCGAACCAGACATCAAAAAAGTCGGCCTGACGCTCAACAACATTGCCATCTCCGAAATCGAAGAGAGCAACACCTACGACACAGACAACTTTTTTGATGCCCAGGGCGTCCGGCTGCGCACCGAAACGGTCCAACGATCAATCCAGCAAAAGCGCGAGGTTGAACTACTCACTCAAGTTACCATCGAGCAAAAAGAACTCACCGCCCAGAAGCAGTCCCTACAACTACAGCAGGAAAAAGAATCCGCCCTCCTCGCCCAGCAGCTGGAAGTCGAAGCGATGCGCGCCAAGCGAGCCCGGGAAATTCAGGAGTCCAAAGACCGCGAGGCCGCAGCCACCCAGCGCAACAAGATTTTGCAAGAAAAGGCTGTAGAAGAAGAGGACATCTCACGGCAGCTCTCCGTGAAGCAAAAGCAGATCGACGCTGACATCGAGCTTGAGGAGCGCAACAAAAAGCTGAAAGTGGCCCAGGCCCTGCAAAAGCAAGAAGCAGAAATGGCAGAAATCGCGCGCCAGCAAGCGGTGGATTCTAGCCGCCTAAAAGCGCAAATTGAGGTTGCAGAGGCCGAGAAGCTATCGCGAACAGCTCAGCAGGAGGCCGCGATCGCCATCGCCCAAAAAGAGCAAGAGCGCTTCCTCACCGAGGCCGAGCGCGCCAAAGCCGAAGCCAGCGTCACCACCGCCACCGAAGTTGAAAAGGCCGAACGTGCTCAGCGCCTTGCCCTCATCAACGCCCAGCAGGAAGCCGACCAGCGCCGCATCGCCGACCAAAACATTGTGGAAATCGACGTCTTCCGGCGCCGGCGTCAGGCCGAAATCGCCCGCCAGGCCGCCGATCTCGAAGCCGAATCCATTCGGACCCTGGCCAGCGCAGAGCGCGATCGCCTCATGGCCGAAGCCGAAGGTCGCCGCGCCGTCGTCGAAGCCGAAAACGCCCTCAGCGA
Organism: Geitlerinema sp. PCC 7407; assembly: GCF_000317045.1. Lineage (NCBI taxonomy): Bacteria > Bacillati > Cyanobacteriota > Cyanophyceae > Geitlerinematales > Geitlerinemataceae > Geitlerinema > Geitlerinema sp. PCC 7407. The sequence goes on along the minus strand of NC_019703.1, from coordinate 248,222 downwards.
CGCCAACCGCACCGCCCAGCTGATCAGCGCCCTCTGGCCCCAAATTGCAGACCAGCTCCCCGAACTGGCCCGCGCCCTTGCACCCCAGCCCGGCGTTCTGGGCAACACCCGCATCTATGCCTTCCCCGGCCAAAACGGCAGCAGCGGCATTCAAGACATCAACAAACTCATGCTGTCTTCCAGTGGCCTCGCCCTCATCAATGCCCTACTAGAAGATGAAAAACTGAGCGGAATTTTGGGGCAGGTCGGCCACATGCTGCGCAGCAAGCCAACCGCTGGTTCTCCCCCCATCGTGGCGGACTCGGCCCACAGCGATCGCCCGACACCGACACCGCCCGCAGCCTCCTAAAAATTTCCGTAGCCAAAGCTACTGCCCTAGAGATATTGTGTTTCTCCTAAACCAATTTCCGTCTGAATTTGGTAGTCTAGCTTAATGGTCTTGGGAACAGAAGAAAGCGTGAATATTCAACTTGGGCGGGGCAAAACTGCTCGCAGAGCTTACGGAATTGACGAGATCGCACTAGTCCCCGGACAGCGCACACTGGATCCGGCACTAGCAGACACCCGCTGGACGATCGGCGGCGTCGAACGCGAAATTCCTATCATCGCCAGCGCAATGGACGGGGTCGTCGACGTTGGCATGGCAGTTCGCCTGACACAACTAGGCGCTCTTGGCGTGCTCAACCTGGAAGGTATCCAGACACGCTACGAAGACCCCAACCCAATTCTGGATCGCATTGCATCCGTTGGCCCCAGCGAGTTTGTGGGCCTGATGCAAGAACTCTACGCCGAACCCATCAAGCCCGAACTCATCGAGCGACGGGTCCGCGAAATCAAGGAGCAAGGTGGCATTGCGGCGGTTAGCGCAACGCCCGCTGGTGCCCTTCAGTACGGCCAAACGGTTGCCAAAGCCGGTGCGGATCTCTTCTTCGTACAGGCAACGGTTGTTTCTACGGCCCACTTGTCTCCCGAATCCGTCACCCCCCTCGACCTGGCACAATTCTGCCAAGAAATGCCCGTCCCCGTGATCCTGGGCAACTGCGTCACCTACGAAGTCGCGCTCAACCTTATGAAGGCAGGAGCTGCCGGAATTTTGGTTGGCATTGGACCTGGCGCTGCTTGCACCTCCCGCGGCGTCCTTGGCGTTGGCATTCCTCAAGCAACTGCCGTTTCAGATTGTGCTGCTGCTCGGGATGACTTTTATAAAGAAACCGGCAAATACGTTGCAATCATTGCAGATGGCGGCCTGATCACTGGCGGAGACATTTGCAAGTGTATTGCTTGTGGCGCGGACGGCGTCATGATTGGTTCTCCCTTCGCTCGCGCAGCCGAAGCCCCGGGTCGCGGCTACCACTGGGGTATGGCAACGCCCAGCCCAGTCCTTCCCCGCGGAACCCGCATCCGCGTCGGCACAACCGGAACGCTGGAGCAAATCCTCCGGGGCCCCGCTCAGCTCGATGACGGAACCCACAACTTGCTAGGAGCTCTGAAAACTAGCATGGGTACCCTGGGCGCCAAAGACATCAAGGAAATGCAGCAGGTAGAAGTCGTGATTGCGCCTTCGCTGCTCACCGAGGGGAAAGTTTACCAAAAGGCTCAACAGCTGGGCATGGGTAAATAAACGCTTCTCAGTAGGTTACAGTCCTTAAAATTTTGTGGCCTCTAGGGGCGATCGCTCGAAAAACGAAAGCGGTCGCTTACAATGAAAGTAGCGGAGACGCATGTTTCCGTTCACTCCTCACACCACACTCCGCCTGAACGTTTTGTTCGGGCGGTTCCTTTTTAAAGGAAAAATTTTTCTAAACCTATCTTTAGGAATAGTTTTCTCCTCGAAATCAGGTGAATTTTGTTTTCCAGTCTGAATTTTTACCTATTTCTAACTGCATATAGACACATTAGCGTTGTAGAGAAGCCTGAATATTCAGGCTGGGGCTGAGTGCAGTTCACTAGGCAGGCGATCGCGCCTCCAGAGAAGTTTTTCAGCACCACTGCCTTTACATCCGGCAAAATGGCCAGAAGAGCTTTTGCACAATTCTTTTTTACGAGAACCTGTTTCTGCTCTACTTTTGCCTAGTAGTTCCAATCCAATTAGGGTCAAGAGCGATTAAAGCAAAAGATTAAAGTCTAAAAATTTTCGATTTAGAGGAACTTATTACTGAAACCATAAACTTTAATCGACGTAATTATTTGAACTTTCAATAATTTTGACCTTGAACCAATATGGGTTGAAGAAAGATAACATCAGTCAAATTTATCTATCCTCTTTGACCAACAGTTACGGTTCTTGGCCGGCGATTGCAGTTTTTATCTGAAGCGCTTTTTTGAGACTTGCGAAGGTTAGCAGTCTCAGTGAGCATTTAGGCTTCACTATCCGTAAGTCCTTGAACTGTGTGTCTTCGCCTAGCTATAAATTGGGTCTCTGGGTCAGGCTCTAGAGCACCTCGCAAATGTGTGCAAGTGTATCGAGCTAAGCCCGATAAGGCCCTAGATTCGCTATGGTAGAATTCTCGTAGACAAGATAGGCAAGGATTTTCCAGAATGTCAGCAGCCGCACAAGTTACGGATTCTACTTTCAAACAGGAAGTCCTGGAAAGCGAGCTTCCCGTTTTGGTTGACTTTTGGGCTCCCTGGTGCGGTCCCTGTCGCATGGTAGCCCCCGTGGTAGACGAAATTGCCCAGCAGTACGACGGGCAAGTCAAGGTTGTGAAGGTCAACACTGACGAGAATCCTAGCGTTGCTAGCCAGTACGGTATCCGCAGTATTCCTACGCTGATGATCTTTAAGGGCGGTCAGCGCGTCGATATGGTCGTTGGGGCTGTACCCAAGAGCACCCTAGCCAACACCCTTGAGAAGTACATCTAGACCCGTGCTCCGGCTCTTTGCTCGGTGGCACGGTAGGTCGCTCGCAATAACAGCTTCAAGAATGGCAGGTAGAGCGATCGCCTCAGGTTAAACGGTTTACGAAACTTTTTAAGAAGCACTCAAACCTGAGTTTGAGTGCTTTCTTTTTTGAAAGCTTTTGGATTAGAGATCTAGAGCTTGAGGCAGGGCGCGATTCCTCCGCAAAAGCATGGAACCGGCACTCATCGCTGAGTTGTACAATACTAAGGTTGTATTGTGCGACACGGGCTTTGATCGAGCGTTATACTTTGCCCGAAATGGGCAACCTCTGGACGGAGGATTACAAGCTAAAGACCTGGCTACAAGTTGAGATTGCAGTTTGTGAGGCACAAGCTGAACTAGGCTACATCCCGAAGGAAGCTGTCGAAGAAATTAAGGCAAAGGCAAAGTTCGATCGCGATCGCATTTTGGAAATTGAAGCTGAAGTGCGCCATGACGTGATCGCATTTTTGACGAATGTCAATGAGTATGTGGGCGATGCGGGCCGCTACATTCATCTGGGTATGACCAGCTCGGATGTGCTGGATACGGCCTTGGCGCTGCAAATGGTAGCTAGCGTCGATCTGCTGCTGGAGCAGACAGAAGCGTTGATTCAAGCCATTCGCTACCAAGCTCAGCAGCACCGCAATACGGTGATGGCGGGTCGATCTCACGGTATCCATGCGGAACCAATTACATTCGGCTTCAAGCTGGCAGGATGGCTAGCAGAAATGCTGCGTCACCGCGATCGCCTAGTGCAGCTGCGTCGCAGTGTTGCAGTCGGCAAGATCTCGGGCGCAGTGGGGACCTACGCCAACATTGATCCGCGCGTCGAGGCGATCGCCTGCCAGAAGCTCGGTCTTGAGCCCGATACCGCCTCCACCCAGGTTATTTCGCGCGATCGCCACGCCGATTACGTTCAGGTACTGGCGCTGGTTTCAGCCTCCATCGAGCGCTTCGCTGTCGAAATTCGCAACCTTCAGCGCACCGACGTTCTAGAAGTTGAAGAGTTCTTTGCTAAAGGCCAAAAAGGGTCTTCGGCAATGCCTCACAAGCGCAATCCCATTCGCTCTGAGCGTCTCACAGGCATGGCTCGTATTATTCGAGGATATGCAGTGGCGGCCCTCGAAAACGTTGCGTTGTGGCATGAGCGCGATATTTCCCACAGCTCCGTTGAGCGCATGATGCTGCCGGACGTCTCCACTGTCATGCATTTCATGCTGGTAGAGACCACTGACCTCATCAAGCACCTGCTGGTTTACCCTGAAAACATGGCGCGCAACCTGAACTGCTATGGAGGGGTTGTTTTCAGCCAGCGCATTCTGTTGGCTCTGGTTGAAAAGGGAATGCAGCGTGAAGAAGCCTACGCGATCGTTCAATCCTGCGCGCACCAAGCCTGGAATAAAGAGGATGGAGACTTCCGCGCCCTCATTTCCGCTCATCCTCAGGTGCAAGGGAAGCTCTCCGCCAGCGACCTTGAGGACTGCTTCAACCCCCAACACCACCTGCGCAATCTCAACGAAATTTACCAGCGGTTGGGCATCTAGCATCTTTTGACTCGAGCTAACTGCTGAGAACAAAAAAGGCAGAGCAAAAGCTCTGCCTTTTTTGCTGGGCAAGTCAGCCGGACTAAGGGTAGGCCAAAATCTATTGTTTGAAGCCCCAGCTAACGCTGACCTCGAGATAGTGAGATAGACAGGGAATAGGCGTAGCCGTTTTCTTCAGACAATATCTCTAAGGCATAATCTCCCGACTCAAGCAGCTGCTGAGTCCAAGAGACTCGCCAGTCAATATCCGCTTTGCTCACAAGAACTTGACCTGTCGGCGACAACACCAGCGGAAATCGGCCTTGATTCTTGGTGATAGTCAGAGTCTGGCCAGCTTTTGCAGAAATTAGATAGTAATGAGTGCCTGCTCCAACAAAGCGATCGCGTACATTCTGTGGGCGATCGCTCAGCAAGCGCAACCGCTTTGTCTTTCGCGAGCACGCATAATCCACTAGCTGCTTGGCAACCCATCCTTCAATTGGTTCTTGGATCTGAAACCACCCTGGCTGTTCAGCTGCAACTTTCAGAGTTACGTCGTTTTGCAGCGTACCCACAATGTTGTTCGCACTCACAAGAGGTTGCGATCGCACATGCAAAGGGGGATTATGATCCCGCACTACCGCTGACCTCACAACACACCGATCGCCACCTGGCACTTGCAAAGTTGTAGCCAAAACCTCAGGTGGTGCCGTCATTGGGCGCAATGCAGGAGATGAACTGGAGGCATCGTCAGCAGAAGCTGGCAAAATTGCCGAAACGCTTTCCGCAGTTGAAGGCTTAGGCACGGAAGACGAACTTCGAGGTTGCGCCAAGCCGCAGCTCAGGCAGCCCAGTCCAGTCAAAGCCACAAACAATACAAGAGAAGGATGCAAGATCCGCATAATCAGCCTCCCCAATAATGGCTTGCCTCTTAAAGTAGCGCTCCTACGCACCCTCTACTGACAGTCCAATGAGCTCTAAATAGAGTTTTGTTTGCTATTCATTGTTGAATACTTTGACTTGATCTAAAAAATACTAGCCATGACCTTTGAAGAGGATGACTTATAGAGTGAAAAATCAAAGGTGCTTAGCAAACTCAGCTGCAACCTTGGCAATCTCAAAAAAATATACTGATCGACCAGCTTTTTCTAAAGCTGAATATCTGAGCAAAACTGCAACGCAGCAGCTATTTCAGTTCAACGTCAAAGCGATAGCTGTATCCGTTGTAGTACGAGTTCAGGTCCAGTGTATAGTCACCTTCTACATCAAGCGCCTGCGACCAAGTCGTTTCTCCTAAAAGCTTGCCCTTGTACTCTAGTTGCTGCCCTGTTGGCGTTGTCAGCGTTGGCATCATGCTATCAGCCTGGGCTGTGATGGTGATAGTTTGCTGTTTATTGACTGTCAAGATATAGCGATGACGCCCAGGCCCATTAAAGCGCCCAGAAACAGAGACGCGATCGCCAGGTTTTAGTGCCAAACGCTCGGTTTTAGTATTGCCGCTTGCTTCTTGCTGTTGGGCGATCGCCTCTGTCACCAATGGCGTTAGTCGCTCTCGCCAATAACGAATATCTGGAAAACCTTCAACAACCTCTAGCACCTCTGACCATTGACGAGCCTTAAAGGCTAACTCTGCCTTCCGATACTGACTTTCAGCCTCCTGCCAGTTTTTTGAAAACTGCTCCAAGCGCAATTGAGATTGATTATAAGCACCGCTAGTGGGTTGAATCGCTTTCAACAGCGCGATCGCGGCTTCATAGTTACCTCCCTGATACTGGGCTTCAGCCATCACCAAGATATTCGCATCATGCTGTGATGAATCTCCCACCTTCGCGCCAGAGGCACCTTGGGCCGCCAAGGTACAGGTATTAACCGTTAAGCCCCCAAAAATCCAACCATCAACCGGCACATTAATTTTTAGCCAACCACTATGCTCGCCTACTACTGATACTTGCGTACCATTTTGAAGTCGGCTCACGATATTGTCTGGTGCCAAAATTGGACTTGATCGGACATTCAGTGGAGGGTTGGGGTCCGTCACGATTGTGAGACAAGCAAGTCTACTAGTCTTCTCACGACTTTGAAATATTTGCACCCACAGCCAGCGTCCACCATAGGTCAAAGCAGCAATCACTGCTAGTGCCGCCAACCCACACACTACAACTCTTGTCGGCTGAAGCAGCATTTCGATTTTAGCCACAACAGACTATTAGTATCCTCTATCTTACTGGGCAACAGTCAAGATTTTCAGCCCAGTTTCCCTGCCAACACTGCTATGGGCAGCTCAGCTTTTATAGGGGTATACAAAGAACATTCAATCAAGTCAGTTTTCGGATTATCGAACTTAGATGTTGGTCAAAAAACGACCATCGACAAATTTTAGGAGAGCTTTGAACAAATTGCACTTTATGTGAACCTCTACTGAGGAAAAAGCTCACATAATTCTTGCGCAGTTTAGCAAGTTAAAACTTTGCTCTTATGTGAAATCATTTTCACTACAATTATCGTACAAGCAATTCACCACCCTCAAATGACTTAGGCTTCAGGGTAGAAATAGTAGACATTAGTTCATTTACGTGTGATGGTCTCTGGACTGCCATTAGCGTTATGGGTCTTATAACAATCGTCATCGCCATAAGCAGTCAACAGAAATTTAATTTTTGCAGACGACACAACATCACTCTTTGACAGTAATTTACTCGCACCATCGGTTAAATATAAAAAAAGAAAGTTCCTAGAAGCATTTACTTCCAGGAACTTTCTTTTTTTATTAATAAGCTGGCATCGAGCTATTTTTGCAGGAGGCTACCCTCCAACTATCTTCGCCGCTACAGCGTTTCACCTCTGAGTTCGGGATGGATCAGTGTGGTTCCACTGCGCTATAGACACCAGCAAACCCTTTGGGCTGCTCTCAACCCTCAAGACTGCATAGCAACTCGCTTCTTCAAGCTCTCTCAATCTGTGTAGCTAAACACATTCACCTACGTTGAGGTCAAGCCCTCGGTCTGTTAGTACGCCTCAGCTTCATACATTACTGCACTTCCACCTGACGCCTATTAACGCGTGTTCTTCGCGTGACCTTACCTGGTTGACCCAGTGAGAGCACTCATCTTGAGGTGGGCTTCCCACTTAGATGCTTTCAGCGGTTATCCGCTCCGCACTTGGCTACCCTGCGTTTACCGTTGGCACGATAACAGGTACACCAGCGGTGCGTTCTTCCCGGTCCTCTCGTACTAAGGAAGAATCCTCTCAATGCTCTTACGCCTGCACCGGATATGGACCGAACTGTCTCACGACGTTCTGAACCCAGCTCACGTACCGCTTTAATGGGCGAACAGCCCAACCCTTGGGACGTACTACCGCCCCAGGTTGCGATGAGCCGACATCGAGGTGCCAAACCTCCCCGTCGATGTGAACTCTTGGGGGAGATCAGCCTGTTATCCCTAGAGTAACTTTTATCCGTTGAGCGACGGCCCTTCCACTCAGCGCCGTCGGATCACTAAGGCCGTGTTTCCACCCTGCTCGAGTTGTAGCTCTCGCAGTCAAGCTCCCTTATGCCTTTACACTCTTCGGCTGATTTCCAACCAGCCTGAGGGAACCTTTGCGCGCCTCCGTTACCTTTTAGGAGGCGACCGCCCCAGTCAAACTGCCCACCTGATACTGTCCCTCGCCCGGATTACGGGTCAAAGTTAGAATTCTAGCTCTGCCAGAGTGGTATCTCACCGGCGGCTCCTCATTCCCCACAAGGAATGTCTCTAAGCCTCCCACCTATCCTGCGCAAGCAGAGCCCGAACCCAATACCAAGCTACAGTAAAGCTTCATAGGGTCTTTCTGTCCGGGTGCAGGTAGTCCGTATCTTCACAGACAATCCTATTTCGCCGAGCCTCTCTCCGAGACAGCTCCCAGATCGTTACGCCTTTCGTGCGGGTCGGAACTTACCCGACAAGGAATTTCGCTACCTTAGGACCGTTATAGTTACGGCCGCCGTTCACCGGGGCTTCAGTCGCTAGCTTCAGGATTGCTCCCTGACCAACTTCCTTAACCTTCCGGCACTGGGCAGGCGTCAGCCCCCATACATCGTCTTACGACTTAGCGGAGACCTGTGTTTTTGGTAAACAGTCGCCTGGGACTCTTCACTGCGACCACCTCTCGGTGGCACCCCTTCTCCCGAAGTTACGGGGCCATTTTGCCGAGTTCCTTAGAGAGAGTTATCTCGCGCCCCTTGGTATTCTCAACCTCCCTACCTGTGTCGGTTTCGGGTACAGGCACTAAATGCTTAACGTGTTTAGGGCTTTTCTTGGAAGCTTGACATCAACCACTTCGAGTCCGTAGACTCTCGTACTCACAACTCAGCTCAGAACGTTTTCGCCGCTCCTCATCGCCTCGTATGCTTGAACCGGTAACCATCATCCGGCTGGTTTAGCCTTCTCCGTCCCCCTTCACAAACATTTAGCGGTACGGGAATGTTGACCCGTTGTCCATCGACTACGCTTCTCAGCCTCGCCTTAGGTCCTGACTAACCCTCCGTGGACGAGCCTTCCGGAGGAACCCTTAGGGTTTCGGGGCATTGGATTCTCACCAATGTTTTCGCTACTCAAGCCGACATTCTCACTTCCGTTTCGTCCACACCTGCTCTCGCTGATGCTTCTAACTACTGCGGAACGCTCCCCTACCGATACATCGATAGATATATCCCACAGCTTCGGTATGCCGCTTAGTCCCGTTCATTTTCGGCGCAGGAGCGCTTGACCAGTGAGCTATTACGCACTCTTTTAAGGATGGCTGCTTCTAGGCAAACCTCCTGGTTGTCTATGCACTCCCACCTCCTTTACCACTTAGCGGCAATTTGGGGACCTTAGCTGGTGGTCTGGGCTGTTTCCCTCTTGACGATGGAGCTTATCCCCCACCGTCTGACTGGCTGAGTGTACACTGGGTATTCAGAGTTTGTCTCGATTTGGTACCGCTCTCGCAGCCCGCACCGAAACAGTGCTTTACCCCCCAGCTATAATCTCAACCGCTATGCCTCAACATATTTCGGGGAGAACCAGCTAGCTCCGGGTTCGATTGGCATTTCACCCCTAACCACACCTCATCCGCCAATTTTTCAACATTGGTCGGTTCGGACCTCCACTTGGTGTTACCCAAGCTTCATCCTGGACATGGTTAGATCACCCGGGTTCGGGTCTACAAACAGTGACTATCGCCCTATTCAGACTCGCTTTCGCTTTGGCTTCGGCATTCTCGCCTTAACCTGCCACTGCCTGTAAGTCGCCGGCTCATTCTTCAACAGGCACACGGTTAGCCGTTTAATCGGCCTCCCATTGCTTGTAAGCTGATGGTTTCATGTTCTATTTCACTCCCCTCCCGGGGTTCTTTTCACCTTTCCCTCGCGGTACTGGTTCACTATCGGTCACACAGGAGTATTTAGCCTTACGAGGTGGTCCTCGCTGATTCACCCGGAATTTCACGTGCTCCAGGCTACTCGGGATTCAGCTAGTATCCTTTGACTTTCGACTACAGGACTTTCACCTTCTCTGGTGCAGTATTCAGCTGCTTCGTCTAGCCTCTAGATTCCATGTCGCTGTCCCACAACCCCAAAATGCATGCACTTTGGTTTAGGCTCTTCCCGCTTCGCTCGCCGCTACTAGGGGAATCGATTTTTCTTTCTCTTCCTCCAGCTACTAAGATGTTTCAGTTCACTGGGTTAGCTCTTACCACCCTATGGATTCAGGTGGCAGTATATAGGGTTGCCCCATTCGGAAACCCACGGATCAATGCTTGCTTCCAGCTCCCCGTGGCATATCGCCGGTAACCGCGTCCTTCATCGCCTCTGTGTGCCTAGGTATCCACCATCAGCTCTTGGTAGCTTGACCACTTAACATTGGTGTCTGTGTTTCTTCGACTTCGCTTGACAGACTCTTGGCCTATCAAAGCTTCAGTCGCTTACTACCTGACTGATTCGTTGCTATGCAGTTTTCAAGGTTCTTGCTGAACTCAAGAGTTCAGCAGTCTAATTACTTCTCTCAAAAACTCTCATTTAGCACTGATGCTTGAGGGTTTTTAAGACTTAATTAGGTGCTGACCTTTGAGTCACTCGATCTAGACTACCATGCTCATTGAGAAACAAAAAGCTCTAGACTGAAAATCTAAAACTTTCTCCGCTCAATAGAACTAGGTAATGGAGGTAAGGAGACTCGAACTCCTGACATCCTGCTTGCAAAGCAGGCGCTCTACCAACTGAGCTATACCCCCATTGAGGTGGGCCATCCTGGACTCGAACCAGGGACCTCACCCTTATCAGGGGTGCGCTCTAACCACC
>NC_019703.1:0-235000 GCF_000317045.1 Geitlerinema sp. PCC 7407 | reverse complement strand
TGGGGTGATGATCAAGGACAACCACATTGCAGCGGCGGGTGGCATTGGTCCTGCGATCGCCCGGGTACGGGGCCGGGTTCCTTATCCGCTCACGATTGAGGTAGAGACGGAGACGCTGGCGCAGGTTGAGGAGGCGCTGGCAGCAGGAGCCGACATTATCATGCTGGACAATATGGCGATCGCGCAGATGCAAGAGGCAGTCCAAAGAATTCGTCAGGTCAGCGGTCGGATTAAAATTGAAGCTTCTGGCAATATCACTCTCGAAACGATCCGGGCTGTCGCTGAGACGGGGGTTGACTATGTTTCAACCAGTGCTCCGATTACCCGCTCGACTTGGCTGGACCTGAGCATGAAGCTCAAAAATGCCTGAGTCTGCTGATTCAGAAGCTTTCTACGGATTTGTTATGAACTCTACTCTCGATCAACTTAAGGCGCGATTTAGTCAGGCGCTGGTGAAAGCCTTTGGGGAGCAGTATGGCGAGGCTGATCCCATGCTGGTGCCAGCAAGCAATCCCAAGTTTGGTGACTTTCAGTCCAATGCGGCCCTAGCGCTCACGAAGCAGCTCAAGCAAGCTCCCCAGGCGATCGCCCAACAGATCATCCAAAACTTGGAGATCGATGACTACTGCGAGACGCCTGAAATTGCAGGCCCTGGCTTTATCAATCTTCGGCTCAAGCAGGAGTATCTGGTGAGTCGCCTGCATCGGATGCTGGCCAGCGATCGCCTGGGTGTTGAGCCAGTGAAGCGTCCCCAGCGAGTGATTGTCGATTTTTCGAGCCCCAACATCGCGAAGGAAATGCATGTGGGGCACCTGCGGACGACGATTATTGGAGATGCGATCGCCCGCGTTCTGGAGTTTCAGGGTCACGACGTTCTGCGCCTGAACCACGTGGGCGATTGGGGTACGCAGTTTGGCATGCTGATCACCCATTTGCGCGAGGCTTGTCCGGCGGCTTTGCAAGACTCAGACGCGATTGATCTGGGCGATCTGGTGGCGTTTTATCGAGAGGCGAAGCAGCGCTTTGATGAAGATGAGGATTTCAAGGAGCGATCGCGCAAAGCCGTTGTCGAACTCCAGTCTGGCGATCCCGAAGCCCGGAAGGCTTGGCAAATTTTGTGCGATCAGTCTCGCCGGGAATTTCAAAAAATCTACGATCGCCTCGACATCACCCTAACCGAGCGCGGCGAATCTTTCTACAATCCTCTGCTAGCCGACGTTGTCAAAGATCTCGCCACCACTGGCCTCCTAGTCGAAGACCAAGGGGCTCAATGCGTCTTTCTCGACGGCTTCACCAACAAGGACGGTGATCCGCTGCCGCTGATCATCCAAAAGTCCGACGGCGGCTACAACTACGCCACGACTGACTTGGCCGCCATCCGATACCGCATCCAGCAAGACGGTGCAGAGCGGATCATCTACGTTGTTGATGCTGGCCAGTCGAACCACTTTGCTCAGGTCTTCCAGGTTGCGCGCCGGGCTGGCTGGGTTCCTGAGACTGTTGAACCGATTCACGTTCCTTTTGGCGTCGTTCGGGGCGAAGATGGCAAAAAATTCAAGACGCGATCGGGCGAAACCGTTCGCCTGAAGGATCTTTTGGACGAAGCTGTGACTCGTGCTCGGACCGATCTCTCGACTCGGGTTCAAGAGGAAGGGCGGGACGAGTCGCCAGAGTTTATCGGCCATGTGGCTGAAACCGTTGGCATCAGCGCGGTGAAGTATGCGGACCTCAGCCAGAACCGAACCAGCGACTATGTGTTTAGCTACGACAAGATGCTGGCTCTTCAGGGCAACACGGCGCCCTACATGCTCTACGCCTACGTTCGCATTCAGGGCATCAGCCGCAAAGGTCAGATTGACTTTACTCAGATCGCGAACGACGTGCCGATTGATCTCCAAGACGAGTCAGAGCTGACCCTTGCCAAGCATTTGCTGCAGCTTGACCAGATCTTGGCGGCGGTTTCGGTGGAGCTGCTGCCCAATCGCCTGTGTCAGTATCTCTTTGAGCTGAGCCAAAAGTTCAATCAGTTTTACGATCGCTGTCCTGTCTTGCAGGCCGATGAGCCCCAGCGGACGTCGCGGCTTGCGCTGTGCGACCTGACTGCTCGCACGCTGAAACTCGGCCTCTCGCTCCTGGGAATTCCAGTGCTAGAGCGCATGTAAATCTCGCGCTAGGCAGGCGATCGCCATCACGCTGGCCGCAGCAATAGGTCAGTGTGATGGCGTTTTTGCTGCTGGTGATGGGCTAGCAGGGCGGCGCTGTCTTGACCAAAGTCAATGCACTGCCCTTGTAGGGTGATGGCGCTCACAGCGTAGCCAAGGTCCAAAATCTCTTGCAGGAAGCGCTGGGGATCGGCATTGCCGAGGCTGCGCAGATTGGAAGGCGCGAATTCTGCCAGGATGATGGGGCGCTGGCGCTTCAGAATTTGCTCCATGCCGCGAAAGGCGTAGGGCTCGTGGCCTTCAATATCAATTTTGATGAGATCAATTCGCTGATCAGCGAGAAAGTCATCTAGACGAACGGCTTGCACTTCTCGAAAGTAGGGATTTGCGCCGTGAATGTGGGCTTGAAGCTGGGCTTGGGATTTGCCGGTGAAGCGGGCGCCGGAGTTGGCGGCATTTCCCAGGTCCGAAACGACAAGGGTACTGGCTTCATCGCTGACGGCCAAGTTGTGGGCCTGAACGCGATCGCTGAAGCCGTTGTAGGCAATGCTGGCTTGGAGCCGGCGAAAGTTTTGCAAATCTGGCTCGAAACAGAGCACCCGTCCTTGGGGTGCGCAGCGAGCAACCAAAAGGCTGTAGTAGCCGATGTTGGCGCCGATATCGAGGAAGTGGGTGTCGGGCTGCAAGTGCTGTGCCAAGACTGAGATGACGTTTTCTTCGTACTCGCCTTTGAAGAGAAGCGGTCGACCAATGGCTGGGTCGCGGGTGCTGACCACGATGGAGAAGTCGTAGCGATCGCAGTATTGCAGGGTATCGCTCGAGCGGGTCAACAGTTTGAGGAGGGAGTGCGATCGCACTCGCGCGAGGCTAGAGAGCGCCCCTTGCCCATAGCGAAGCAATTTGGAGAGCACAGGCTGCATTCAGAAGTCCAACACGCAATGGAACATGAGGATTTTCCCATTTTCCTGGCCGAGGAGCCGACGCTCTAGGCGATCGCCTCGCCCAAAATCTGCTGACGAAACGCCGCCTCGGTCAGCAAATCTTGGTCACTCTCCACCCGATCGATCAATAAGATGCCATCGAGGTGATCCAGCTCGTGCTGAAAAATCCGGGCAATAAAGCCTGTGAGGTGCTGGGTTTGCAGGTTACCGGCTCGATCGAGATATTCGACCTGGACGCAGGAATATCGCGGCACCAAGCCTCGAACACCCGGCACGCTCAGACAGCCTTCCCAGCCTTTTTCTTGATCTGCTGAGTGGGCCACAATGATCGGGTTGATCATGGGCGTCGGCTCCATCTGGGGCGCGTTGGGATAGCGGGCGTTGGGCCTGGAAGCCACAATAAACAGGCGATCGCCCGCAGACACCTGAGGCGCTGCAATGCCAACGCCCCCTGCCAACTCCATCGTCAACAGCAAGTCATCGATCAGCGTCTGCGTGTCCGGTTCGTTCACCGATGCCACGCAGCGCGCTGATTGACGAAGAGTCGGGTCGCCCACTCGGGCGATCGCTCGCTGAAAAGCCATGCCAACGTCCTAAGGCACTACTGGGCCTGAGCCGATCGCACCGGGAAGGCCCCCGGGCGCACGCTCAAAGTCACAGGACCACCGCGACGAGCCACTGAAACAGACAGCGGTTGACCCACCTGGCTATTTTCAACCAGACGCTGCACCTCCTCCGAGGTCTCCACCGCCTGGTCGTTGATGCGCTGAATCACATCTCCCGGACGGAGCCCCGACTGAGCCGCAGGCGAATTGGGCACAACTCGCACGACCAGCACCCCTTCGCTAGCGCTGATCTGAAACTCGCCGCGATTGGAGCGGTTTAGCTCTTGCTGAATCTCCGGCGTGAGGTTGACCATTTCAATCCCTAGGTAGGGATGGTCAACTTTGCCATTGGCAATCAGCTGATCGGCAATGCGCTGGGCCGTATTGATCGGAATCGCAAAGCCCAAACCCTGAGCGCCGCCAATAATGGCCGTGTTGACGCCGATGACTTGTCCGCGCGCATTTAGAAGCGGGCCACCCGAGTTACCGGGATTGATCGCAGCATCTGTTTGAATAAAGCCAACTCGCTTGTCCGGGACTCCAACATCGCCGCTGGTGCGATCGGTGGCGCTGATGATCCCAACGGTCACGGTATTGTCTAGACCCAGGGGATTGCCGATGGCGATCGCCCATTCCCCAGGCTGGAGGCTATTGGAGTCGCCCAGCGACACCGTCGGCAGGTTGCTCGCCTCGATCTTAACTACGGCCAAATCCGTCAGCGGATCTTCGCCCAGCACGCGACCCTCTAGCTGTCGGCCGCCCTTGAGGGTCACCGTCACCGTATCCGCCTGATTCACAACGTGGGAGTTGGTGAGAATGAGGCCGTCAGAATTAATGATGAAGCCAGATCCGGTGCCTCGCTCCTCGCGCTCTTCTGGGATGCCCTGAATGCGCGGGCCAAAGAAATCTTGGAAAAAGGGATCTTGGAAAATCGCGGGCAGCTGCGTTTTGACGGTCCGGGACGCGTCGATGCGCACCACCGCCGGGCCGACCTGCTGAACCGCGTCCACAATGAAGTTATTGTCAGCGGCTCCCGACTGCAAAATTCGGCTAGAGCTGCCGCCGGGCGTGACTTGCTGGGCGATCGCCGCCGGAATCTCAGATCCGTCCATCAATAAGGTGCGTTCACCCACAACCACTGCAGCCGCACCCAGCAGCAAAAGAGAGAGATAGCGCCCAGTCTGCTTCCACTTTTGGGAGCTGGACGCGCGATCGCTGTTTGCTGAAGACTTTGTAGTATCCACAGGATTGGAGTCCATAAAATGCGTCTGGTTAAGATTGCGACGGAAGATACGCATAGCGTCCCATCTAAAGCCTAGTTGATCTCAAGGGCACCCCGAAGAAGTCTCTGACTTTTCGAGCGATCGCCTCAGTCCTTGAGCAGTGGGCATCTCACTTGCTTTGCCCTGATCATGCAGCCTTCTCTGACGGATCAGGTGAGACCTCACTGGCCTTGGCGCCTCCGCACTTCCACACTGCTGGAAGTCGCTCTTCTAGCCTAGAAAGCTCATATCACGTCTTTGTGACAGCAGTATCACAGCGATGTGGCAGTGAGCAAACTGCGATCGCCTTTGGCAGAAACCACCATCTCTTGCGACTCACTTTTGGGCCAAAAAGTTCCCGCCAGCCATAGCGTTTAGCCTTCCAGCGCGATCGCCCCTGAGCCGATCAAAAACGCTATCACGCTCTTTAAGTGAGTCATTCAAATTATCAACAAGACGCTGACCCCGTGACCTCTGGCCGCTGATAGATCTCCCATAAATCTCCTATAGATCTCCTAGATCTACAGCGATCGCCTGAGCCCAAAACGCCTCTAGGCCGATCGCCCTAGAGGAATCCCAAGGCCCTGCCCAATTCACCAACAATCAATTCAGCGTAATCAAAAAACGAAAAACTGAAACGCAGAGCGCTTTTCGCCACCAACTCTAGCCATCTTCACAGTCGATCCATCGCGATCGCCGCCCAAGTTAGCAGCCCTTCAGCACCCTGTATCGTCTTTTGCTGTTTTCAGCCCTTCAGTTCCAGGCCCCTGCCAGGTCCTGAGCACCATTCATATTCTCAATTGCTTTTAGCAGTTCAAATTTTGAGTAATGAATTTCGCCTCTAAAAGCAACGGGCCTTCCATCTGGACATCAACTCAAGGAACACACAAACGTTAGAGAATTCAACCCGCCGAGGAAGTGTCCACACTTCAGAAATTTGTACTACGGGTCTGTCTGAAGAACTTGCGGTTGCAGAAATACCACCATCTGCTGAACCCCGCGCTGAATGCGACGAGTCACCGTCATCGGGCTAACCCCAATGCGCTCGGCCACTTCTTTACGAGACATACCGTTGAGAAACACAAACTCGATCGCGGCTCGCGTTTTGTCTTCGAGCTGATTGAGAGCACGCTGAAGCTGCTGGCGGTCTTCTTCGAGGCGTTGCAGCACCTGGTAGTGCGCATCCGGCAGCGTTTCCCCCAGGGTGATTTGGGAGTCAGCCTGCTGGCAAACCGTCGCATCGAGGCTCAGAGGCGTGCGGTTCTTGGCCGACAGCTTGATTTCCTGCCACTCGCCCACCGCAATGCCAATCGTTTCGGCAATTTCAAAATCAGACGGTTGGCGGCCCAGATCGCGACTGAGCTGCGTCCGCACCCGCTGTCCTTCTTTATACAGGTCTTGCCAACGACGCGGGACCTTCACAGAGCTCGCGCGATCGCGCAGGAAGTGCAGCATTTCGCCGCGAATATAGGGGACAGCAAACGAGCTGAAAGCACAGCCCTGAGTCGGATCGAAGCGCTCAATCGCGCGAATCAGCCCCAAGTAGCCAATCTGCTCGAGATCTTCGTAGGGTTCTGCACACTGATGGCTGACACGATGGGCAATCTTGCGAACCAGGCCTGCATTGAGGCGCACAAGCCGATTGCGAACAGCAATGGAAGGATTTTGGTGGTACGCAATGAGGAGTTCCAAACCTTGAGAGCGCAGCGACGATTGATTAGCCATCTCTTCGGACACCTTGCATCAGAGCTAGGCTCATTCTCCGCAGAGGAGGGACTAGAAACCATCGTTGATTCACGGTAGTCCCTAGGGCAAAGCAAGGGCTTATCGGCATAAACACGGAGAGGTTTTTTTGAGACCAAAAATGCCGCAGCGAAGATTATTTAGGAACCGTGATGAAAATGATAAAACTTCGTTTTCTTTACCAGGATTTCAAGCATTTTGAGGGTCACTTAACTCAGAAAATATTTTTTCTCTGTAAGTGATCCAAGTCACACTTTATGCCTAGATCTCGATCACCTCGAGGCATCTATTCCAGCAGCCATCCCTAACTTTGCTAAGGCTTTTCGAGATTTTCACAGGCTCTTTACCCAATAAATTCCCAAAGCTTGTGCTTAGACAAAGGTCAGAGAAGGGCACTTGATTTTAAAAATTTGTCTTCAAACTGAGACAGGTTGAAATTAATTTCAAGTTTTAACAAAGATTAATTTTACAAAACTTTACTTTAAGTAAGTGACAATTTTCGATTAATTCGTACAATCTGTTACTCAAGAGACGGTCTTGATTCTCTACCCTGCTAGGGAGTTTGAGGGTTTAGATTACCTAACACTTTTCAAATTGCTCAACAAAGCGCTGACTTTAGTAACCCAAACATTGTTTTTCTATCTTTATTAAATTCGATTTGAGGAGGCCGCGATGCAATATACGTTTGAGATTCTCGGCGTATCTCCCATCCTTTCGTTTCTCAATCATCAGGCTGAAAGCCCTGTAACTACGCCCACAGGGGCCGAATATCTGAGTACTTATCAATGCACTCTGGATGCGCTGCTGGAGTCCGTAGAACCTGTTCCGCCAAAGCGGGGGTGGGATTTGGATAAAGTTGTCGATACAGTTGTTAACTATTGGCTACAAAACGCTGAAAGGATTCAGCACTGGAAAGAGCGATTGCGGGCGGCTGGCTGCGAAAATATTTTGGTTTCGCGGATTGCCGATCTCAAGGCTTTGCAGCAAGAGTTCGATCAGCTTCTCGGTAAAAACTTTTAAGGCCTCAGTAAAGTGGGGCACAACCTATGGGTTGCTGCCCCTCAAGAGTACGGAGACCCGCAATAAGGCAAAACTCGATGCAGCTTGGTTTCAGCAACCAACCTCCGTAGCCTCACGGTCTAGCTCGACAGCTGGGGCGGCGAGAAGAGAGGATGCGTTGTTGACGGCATTGTTTAGCAGGGAGGATTTAGATGCAGCGACCCAGCAAGATTTGGCGCCAGCGCCTGCGCTGGCTTGGGTTTGGGACGTTTGGCTGGCTACTCTTTCTCGCGCTCTCGGTCTGAGCCGAGAGACAGGAGGGACGCTCTAGTCGTGTTTGGGGCGATCGCCTAAAGCCTTTTCGAGGCGACGCACCGTTTGATAAATCTCAGCGAGGCGGCCATAGACGGCTGAGGTCCGCAGCCACAGCTTGTTGGGCAGCGGAGGCGTCCCGCCCGAGATGACTTGGCCATCGGGGACTTCGCCATGGATTCCCGTTTTGGCGGTGGCGATGACTCCGTTGCCAATTTTGGCCTGGTTGGCGACGCCGACCTGGCCTGCGAGCAAGACGCGATCGCCTACCGTCACGCCGCCGGCCAAGCCTACTTGGGCCGCGAGGGCACAGCTGCGGCCAATTCTGACGCCGTGGCCCACATGCACCAAGTTATCGAGTTTGGTGTCTTGGCCAATGCGGGTCTCGCCCACGGCCGGCCGATCAATGGTGCTGTTGCAGCCCACTTCGACGCCGTCTTCGAGCACCACAATTCCAGACTGGTCCATCTTGAACCAGCCTTGGGGCGTTGGCACGAAGCCAAACCCTTCGGAACCAACCACAGCGCCGCTATGGATCACGCAGTCTGCCCCGACCTGGGCCCGCTCGTGGATCACGCAGTTTGCATGCAGCACGGTGCGATCGCCCACTTTCGCCCCTGGATAAACCACCACGTTTGGGTGGACACACACATCACTCCCCAACTCCACATCCGCCTGAATGACCGCGTGGGGACCGATGTAGAGGTTATCTCCCAGCTTCGCCGACGGATGGATCACCGCCGAGGGATGAATCCCCGGCTCGGGCCGAAAAGGCCGATAAAACAGCGTAATCGCCTTCGCAAACACCAAACGCGGATCCGGCGCCGAAATCCAGGCCACCTCTCGGGCGATCGCCTGCTCTTGCAGCGTCGGATTTCGCGGCAAAATCAGCGCACTGGCCTGAGTCGTCGCCACCGCCGAGGCAAACTGATCGCCTTCGATATAGCTCAGGGTGCCAGCCGAGGCCTCTCGCACCGCCGCGACCCCAACAATGTCTGGATTCAATTTGGGAGCGATCGCAAGGCTACTGCGATCTGTCGCCTCTAGGGCCTGAACTAACTCGCTAAATCTCATAACGCTGGCAAAGGACTCATGACTCATCAGAACTCAACATGCCAGGGGACTCAAACTTGTACCCCACGCCCCGCACCGTCTGAATCAACGACGGCTGACTGACATCGGTCTCAATCTTCTTGCGAATCTGGCCGATGTGGACATCTACAACTCGCTGGTCTCCAACGTAGTCATAATCCCACACCTCCTGAATCAGCTCAGCGCGGCGCCAGACTCGCCCCGGATGGCTCGCCAAAAAGTGCAAAAGGTCAAACTCCAGCGCAGTCAGCGGGATCACCGCCTCATCGAGGAGCACCTCTCGCCGCACCGGGTCAATCACCAAGCGATCGAAGGTCAGGCACTGCTGCTCAACCGTCGTCACCACCCGCTGGCGCTTCAAAATCGCCCCAACGCGCACCCCCAACTCACCCAAACTAAAGGGCTTAGTCAGGTAGTCGTCGGCCCCCTGGCTAAAGCCACGGATTTTGTCGGCCTCATCCGTGCGGCTCGTCAACATCAACACAAAAACTCCCGTACGGCTCTGCATCTCTTGGCAGAGGTTGTAGCCGTTCGCGTCGGGCAAGTTGACATCCAGAACCACCAAATCCGGGTTGAACTGCTCAAACAGGGCCATGGCCGATTTGCCATCTGCGGCAGACTCCATTTGGAATCCCTGCCTTCCCAAAAAGCGGTGGATCAGATTGCGGATCGCAGGATCATCATCAACGACAAGGATCTTGGCTGTGGCCATGGCCATACCTTTGCAACGAAACTTTGATCAGGGACAAACTTGAGATTGCAAGATCGTGTAGACCTACAATCCCTGTCTGGAACTACGAAACCAGCCGTTCTTTATCAGGACTGCAACCCGGTCGCGTACTGAGCATTTTAGGGTGGAAAAGGACCTGAGCCAATAAAGGCCGCATTCTTTAACAATCCCCGCCAGCAAGCGAGAGGACGGCTTTCCCGTCGTTCCCTGTTCAGTCATAGCATCCCAGACTTAGTCTTGACGGTCTGCTCGACGAGAAAAGTACTGCCCAGGAAGATAGCCGATCGCCCAGAGCTTGCGCTACAGCATCCGACATTGCCAACCCGAAAGGGGACTATAGAATGGGATCGACTTGGACCCTGCCCAAAATCCTGGCCGGTTTGGTAGGCTGCCAGGGTCAGCCGATGGGATTCGGGACGCTGGTGCGTTGCCCACCGCATAATGGGTGAAGAGAGGATCACTGTTGGGGTCTGTTGGAGGTTTTAGATGAGCGATCTCACTCCCTACGAGCAGCTTGGGGTTACAGAAGAGTCCTCTTTCGAGGAAATTCAGGATGCTCGCAACCGGCTCATGGGTGAGCACCAAGATGACCAAAAACTGGTTGAAAGTATCGAGGCGGCCTACGACGCAGTATTGATGGATCGGCTGCGGCTGCGCCAAGAGGGACGCATCAAAGTGCCAGAGCGCATTCGTTTCCCCGAAAAGCTGGCCCAGGCAGCGGCTAAGCCTGCGCCTGAGCCACCCAAAACCCCGGCATGGATGCAGCAAATGGTAGACACGCCCAGCCGGACCGAGATTTTGTGGTCGGCGGGGGTGTTTCTAGCGCTGGGCGCCCTGAGTCTGAGCAGCCCTTCGCTGGCGCTGGCGCTGGCTGCGGGGGCAAACCTCTATTTCCTCAATCGCAAGGAAAACAAGTTTGGCCGGGCCGTGCTGCTGTCGCTGGTAGGGCTGCTGGGCGGTATTTTCTTGGGAGTGGCGTTTGAAACGGTGCTGAAACCATCGCTGCTGCCGGGAGGATGGAGTGAAGGGACTTTCCCGGCGCTGATCACGATGGTTGTGCTGTGGGTTGTCAGTAGCTTCCTACGCTAGTCGGGCAGACTGCAGGGCGCCGTCGAGGAATCGATCGAGCGCTTCGCTGAGGTCCTGAACAATGAGGTCAGGACCATGCTGCTCTAGGCGATCGCGATCGCGGATTCCCGAGAGGACGGCGATCGCCGGGATGTCTTGGGACTTGGCTGCCGCAATGTCAGCTTCGGTGTCGCCGATCATGCAGACATAGCTGGCGGGCGGCAGCTCCTCGATGGCGCGCGCCATCAGGAGAGGCTTGTCGCGTACGTCCCCGGTTTTGACGTAGTCATCGGGCAGGCAGTAGCGACGATCGGCGGGAAAAAAGCGGGCCAAGTCGTTCTCTTCGAAGGCGTGGTTCAGTTCGCGCACCCGACGCATGGTCATCACCACCAGGTCGATTCCGGCTTGCTGGATGCGCTCTAGGGAGGCGATCGCCGTTTCGGTGGGGCGATCGTAGCTGAGATAGGGCAGGGTATGGACCGTCTCGCGACGCAGGCGGGTAAACTCAAGGGCCTGCTGATCATCGAGGCCTGACATGCGGCCAATTTCTCGCTCAGGCACCTGAGCCCGCTTGCAGCGCCAAAATTCCGCCTTGGACAGGCAGCGGACCGTCTGCTCAGAGCGGCGAACCTCGTCCAGGCAGAACTGGTACACGCGATAGTAGCGCTCTGAAACGTCCATGATTGGACCGTCGAAGTCAGTAATAATTCTCAGCATGGGGCGGCCTAGAGCGAAGAGACGTTTAGCGACTTGCGCTTGGCGCAAAGCGTAAACTTTTATGACTCCACATTACAAAACTTCTCTCGCAAACCCCAACGTATTTTCCCTAGATTTGTACTTATAGCGCCGATTAGTAGGGGCTATCACGGTCTTGAGAGCTGTCCAAACAGCGCTTTAAAAGAAAGAAGAGTGATCACTCCTCACAAACTGCCGCGCTGCATTTGCTCACGCTCGATGGCTTCAAACAGCGCCTGAAAGTTGCCTTCGCCAAAGCCCTGCACTTGGTAGTGCTGGCCATTTTGCAGGCAGATCCGCCGCTCGATCAGCTCAAAAAAGAAGGTGGGCTGACCAAAAATAGGCTGAGTGAAGGTCTGCAAGAGCAAAGCTTCGGGGCAGTCCTCTTGCCAATCCACGAGAATTTGCTGCTCGGCGATCGCCCGCCAATCCACGGCGGGCAGCGGCTGATCGTAGCGCTGGTGGAGCTGTTGGTAGTAGGTCGGCGGGACAACAAGAAAGGCAAGGCGCGATCGCAGGGTCGCGACGGTTTGGATCAAGTTCGGCGTTGCCAGGGCAATGTGCTGAATTCCCGGCCCCCCGTGGAAGTTCAAGAATTCCTGCACCTGGGAATTGGGCGAGGTCGGCTCATTCACGGGTAGACGCATGCCGGAGGCGGGATGCATCAGCACCTGGCTCCGGAGCGACGATCGCTCCGTCTGAATCGCGAAGGACTGTTGGCGCTCAAAGCCCAGAGCCCGCTCGTACCAGCCCAGAGCCCGATCCAGATCCCCCGGCGCAACGTTTAGCACCGTGTGGTCAATGTGATCAAAGAGAGCAGCCTGGGTCGAGCTGTGGCGGGCGCGATCGCCTTCGAGGGGGTCTGCGATCGCGCCAGTCTCTAGGCCCCAGTCCGGCAGCAGGGGCGTGACGCCCTGGCGCTCGATCAGCGTGTGGCGCAGCGATCCCCAGCCCTGGATTTGGGCCAGTTTCAGGCAACCCTGCGAGGTTCGGGCTTCGGTCCAGGGGCGAGTCACCTTGGCTTGGGCGGCGATCGCCCGCTCCAGCACAGGATGCAGCGTCGGAACCTGCCAGGCCACATCGGCCACCCCTGGCGAATAGTGGTGCAGAAACGCCGCGACTGGACTGTCGAGAGTCACTGCTGAGGAGAGCAGAAGGGTAATGGGGCCGCTACGGACGACTTCCGTTTGAGAGTGGTCGCTAGAGCCCCGCGCAACGAACTGAAACCCTAAAACCTGCACAAACCAGTCCCGAGAGGCGATCGCATCCTCTACAAAAAAATGAACGTGGTCGATTTTCATGGTGGCTGGAAATTCAGTCTGAATGCTGCGCTATGTTCTAAATTTTGCGATTTTTATCAACTTTTCAGTTCTTTCCGAGGACAGAAACCTGAGCGCGAAGGCGATCGCCTCTGAGCAACTACACCCCCAGCATAGGCGAAGGATCACGGCTATCCCGGATCGCGGTTATCGCCATCACATTCTTCGCCCAACAAAAAAGGTGCGCAAATTTGCGCACCTTCACTACAAGGTTGGATGGATTCTTGAGATCCGCAGACTCGGCGATCGCACCTTAAGAGCGCTTAATGTCGCGAGCCATGTTGCGGAACATATCCATACTGGTATCAACGCGTCGGCGTGCCCCAGTTTCGCTGCTGGTTTCAATTTTTGGAGTCTGGGACTCAGGGGTCGGAGTCGGAGCCGCGGCCGCGGCAGCAGCAGCCTGCTGAGCCCGGCGCGTCATTTCCATCGAAGAAATCTCATCGGGCAGCTTATTTTCAAATTCAGAATTCAGCTTGCCCTTGGGAAACGTCTTTTTCACGCGCTTTGCAGTGCGCATGTAGTCGATGTCCCCGTAGGTTTTAGCAGCATCGGCTTCCAGGAAATAAGCACTCGCTTTTTCATTGGCTGGCTGGGCCGGAGCCGCTTGTTCTGCTTGAGGTTCTGGCGCTGCGGCTGCCTGGTCCTTCGCTTTTGAACCAAAAATCCCTCGAATAAATCCGGTCACAAGCGTCTCCTGAAGATTTGGGCTGAAGTTGATACTTTTTGTTAAATAGTATCAAGATTCATCTCAGCTTACGGCAGAAGTGTAGTGAACTCATGGAGCAAATTTCTAGTTCTCAGGCACAGGCAGCGAACTCTAGGCCCAGTTGCGAGCAAAATTTCGCTTAATTACGCCAATTTCGCCGCAGAGTGCGATCGCGCTTCCTGACCTGGGAACCCTAACACCAAGAGCTAAACACCTTGCATCATGACTTCGCCCAGTCTGTTGAAACAGGCCCAGGAGGGCGACCCGAGGGCGATCGCCGCCCTCCTCAATCAAGCCCTAAAAGCCAAAGGAGCCCACGCCACTGCCAATCTTCAAGGCACCTGCCTACGGATTTATCTAGAAGGGGCGATCGCCCCCGACCAGAGCCAATCAATTGCCCTAATCAGACAAGGACTGCAGCGCCTGCATCCTGATCGCATCCAAACCTTGCGGGTGTACGGTCAGGCAGCTGGGGCGGAGTTTCCAGACTGGATTGAGGAGGTCGTGTTATCAGAGCCGACGGCCGCCGTCCCCAGCCCAGCCCCCGAGCCGCTCCCATCTCCAGCGCCTCAGTACCCCACCGAGAGCGCCACGCGTCTCCAGACGCCTCAGCGGGCCAGTGTCTCCCGGCGTCCTGTGGTGCGACCTCGCGCCAAGCCACGCTTTGAGCTGCGCTGGTCAGACTTTGACCCAGCCAAGTTTGGCATCATGGTCTTCATTGCCATCTACGGCTTTTTGGGGGCGCAAAACCCAGGCTACGACGGGCCGTTTTTGTGGCTACACTACCCCGATCTCGCCATCCACGAAACCGGGCACCTGCTGTTCATGCCCTTTGGCACCTTCTTGCATATTCTGGGCGGGTCGCTGACCCAGATTCTATTTCCGGCGGTGTTTACGGCCTACTTTTTTGGGTCAGGTCAGCGTTTTTCCAGCGCTCTAGCCCTGTTTTGGACGGGCCAAAACTTTATGGACGTCGCCGTCTACATCGCCGATGCCCAGGCGCGCAACTTGCCGCTTACGGTTGATGATCCTGACGCCCACGACTGGTGGAATCTGCTGGGTATGATGGGCCTGCTGGAGCACGATCAGGCGATCGCCGCGGTCGTGCACGGTATCGGCGTCCTGCTGTACCTAGCCGCTGTAGCCGCCGGGTTCTACTTCGCCTACCTTGGTCCCCAAGCCAGAGCCCACCATTCCTGAGCAGGGGAGCTCTGTCCCGCGGCCTAGCGAATGTCGTAGCCAAACAGGTTGGGATCGACCTCGCCCAAACTCAGGTCTGCCAACCCATATTCAGCCCAGCGCCGCTCCACGAGCGCCGCCGTCTCCGGGTCCGACTCGAGGGGCTCATTCCAGACGCGATCGGTTTCGGGGTAGACCTTGGTCGTGGCGTCGATGCCCATGCGGCCGCCCAGACCGGCCTTTTCCGTCGCGAAGTCCAGCGAGTCAAAGGGCGTATCGGGCAGGATAAACACGTCGCGCGCCGGGTCGACTTTGGAGGCGATCGACCACACGACCTGGCGAGGATCTCGGATATTGATGTCCTTGTCCACCACCACCACGAACTTGGTGTAGTTGAACTGGGGCAGGGCGCTCCAGAAAGCGAGGGCCGCTCGGCGAGCCTGACCGGGATAGGACTTGTCGATGGAAATCACCGCGGCCTTGTAGCTGAGGGTCTCCATGGGCAAGAAAAAGTCGACGATCTCCGGCACCTGCTGGCGCAAAATCGGCGTGTAGATGCGGTTGAGGGCCAGGGCCATCATGGCGTCCTCTTTGGGAGGGCGGCCGCTGAAGGTGGTGAGATAGATCGGGTCTTTGCGGTGGGTGACGCAGTGGAAGCGAATCAGGGGCGCGGCTTCGTTCACGCCGCCATAGAATCCCATGTGATCGCCCGCGGGGCCGTCTACTGCCGTCTCGCCGGGGGTGATGGTGCCTTCGAGAATCATCTCGGCGTCGGCGGGCACTTCGAGGTTGAGGGTTTTGCACTTGGCGAGGTGAACGCCGGTCCCGCCATAGATGCCCGCAAACAGCCACTCCGAGAGGTCGAGGGGCAACGGAGTTGCGGCAGCTAGGATGATCAGGGGATCGACGCCCAGGGCGATCGCCACCTCCAGCTTTTGGCCCCGCTCGGCGGCCTTGCGCAGGTGCCGCGTCGCGCCCCGGATCGACAACCACTGCACGGTCATGGAGTTCTGGGACTGGAGCTGGAGCCGGTAGACGCCCACGTTGGGGATGCCGGTCTCGCAGTCCTTGGTGATCATCAGGCCCAGGGTGACGACTTTGTTGGCGTCGCCGGGGTAGACCCGCAGCAGCGGCAGCTGGGTGAGATCGACCTGGTCGCCTTTGAGCACCACTTGCTGGCAGACCGGAAACAGGTCGCGATCGGGTTTGGCCTTGAGGACATCAAAGAGGGCCTTGCCAAGGTCGATGGCCTGGGAGAGCTTTTTGGGGGGGCGGGGCTGGTAGAGCAGGGCGAGTTTTTTGCCGAGGCCTTCGAGGTCTTCGGGCTTGTCCATGTTGAGAGCCCAGCAGACGCGCTCGACGGTGCCCAGGAGATTGACGAGGACCGGCTGGGTTGAGCCCTTGACGTTTTCAAACAGCAGGGCGGGACCACCGGCCTGGAGCATTCGGTTGGCAATCTCGGCGATCTCTAAATCGGGATCAACCAGGGTTTTGATCCGTCGCAGTTGTCCGCGCTGTTCCAGCAGTTCGATGAATCCCCGCAGGTCTCTCGGCATGGTGAAGCAATGTAAAGCGTTTCCTTCCCCATTATGGCCATAGACGCGATCGCGGCTACTCTTGGGCTGTTGTTTGCTTAATTCTCAACGGGAACTTTATAGGTATTGAAGTGATTGCTAAAGTTTTGAGCGATCGCTTCCATAAAGGAGTCAGCCAAATCCTGAGGGAGGACTTGCAGCAGACCGGCACTTTCATCAAGTTTTTGCACTCTCATTCCAAACTACAAGTGACCTATACCGGCCAGCGCTGGCTGGTGGCGATCGCCCCTGGCCACTGAGAAAGTTTTGTTCGGCTCGCCAAACTAACAAGAATCAATGCAAAACGTTGCAAATCAAGGCACAACTGCACGGCCAGGGATAGCACCGGGAATAATGGAGTAGTGTCTGACCTCTAGAGGAGGTTTGAGGCCCCGGACAAAATCAGTGTATCGAGCAATACACGGATGAGTTTGTGGGACCGACGGCGCTGCTGCGGAGCTCTAGCATCCAAGCGCCGAGAGCTTTTCAGACATCCTAGGGGCTTCTTCTCGTGCCTGGAAAAAGTCGAGCAAGCGATCGCTACGCTGCACTACCGGAACTATCGGTCTATGTCCATCCAAAAAATTCCTGTTGACGCCATCCAGAAGATTCAAAAGTATGTCCAGCAGGTGTTGAATATTCCCGAATCCGAAAACCGTCCTCGGTTTCCTAGTTCCCTAGAAGAGTTGGACGACGGCGACGCTCCCGACTCCCTCGATGCCCTGGGCGACTGGTTCAAGGCAGCCAGCGTGATCGAGGCAGACAGTCCCGCGCCCAACGTAGAAGGCTCCTGGTTTTTGAGCAGCATCAATCCTGGCGACGCTCTGCTCAAGCTGCCCGGCCTCCGGCTCAAGCCGGGATTTCGGCTGGTCACCTACCTCAACCGCAACGGCAAGGATGGCGTGGGCGCAACGTGGGCTGTGCCTGAAGAGATGAGCACCACAGCGCTGCTAGAGGTGGCGATCGGGCGCAGCGGCGATCGCCATCAGCCGCCCCACCCCGAGGGCGCTTTGCCAGATGTCATGCTCGCGACCACCGGCGATCGCTCTCCGGCCTCCTTTGTGGTGGCCTCGATCCTGGCCCGAGAGCTGCGGGAACTGGGCGCGCTGGGGACTTCGTGCAACTGGAGCGTGCACCGGCTCGTGCAGGCACTGCCGACCCAGGTGAAATGGGACTGGCAGGTCGCAGCGATTCAAGACCTTTCGCCGAAGGTGCGCATTTTCCCCGATGGTCGAGCCGCAGTAGAGTTCTTCACCTGCCGAGTGGCTGCGCCGATCAACTTGTTTCGCCACCTCGATCAGTACCCTGCGAGCAGCTACCAGCCGACCCATGCAGACCGGGTCGTGGCGATCGCCACTCGCTGAGGAGCGCGGCGCTGCTCTCGCGAATCAGGGGCACTGCCCCCACCAAAATCAAAACGGACACCAGCAGGCTGACCGCGCCATCGGCCCACAGCCAGTCCAGCGCCCAAACCGCGATCGCCGCCACAATCACGCCCACGGAGCTCACGGCGTCGGCAATCACGTGCAAAAAGGCCCCGCGAAGATTCAAATCCTGGTGGCTGCTGTCGTGAAGCAGGGCAGCATTGAGGCTGTTGATGCCCAGGCCAAATCCCGCCGTCACCATCATGGGCACGCTCAGGATTTCGCTGGGCGGGGATTGGAGCCGCTCCACCGCTTCCCAGCCCACCCCCAGGGCGATCGCCACCAGTCCCAGGCCATTGGCCAAGGCCGCAATGGTCTCCAGCTGGCGCGACGCGGTTCCCAGCGCAGCTCGCCGAGTCAGCCAGGCCGCCCCCAAGGCCAGCCCCAGGGCCAAGCCATCGGCCACCATGTGGCCCGCCTCCGCTTGCAGCGCCAAACTGTGGCTAAAAAAGCCCACGGCGCACTCCACGCCCGCAAAGAGCAGCACCAGCCCCAGAACCGTTAGCAGGAGCCGAATTTTTTGGGGGGTGGCATTCTCCACCGCAGCGCGATGGCAGTGGGCACAGGCACCGCTAGCATCATGCTGCTGGAGCGCTATCTCGAAGGGATGATCGCTTTTCAACACGTTTTGTAAGCTGCGCAAAGGGTCAGGAAAAATTTCAAAAGCATCCGGAGCCGGGCGTGTCCGCCCCACTCCTCGACAAGGCGTCTTTTTTACAGTGTGCACCAGGGTGCACCAGCCCGTTTGGCGGCAACCGCCTTGCCCTGTCCCAGGCGATCGCCTAGGCAGTTTCATCGACTCTCGGGCCAGCACCGATTGTTCCAGGCCCCGCAAAGTCTCTCGTCGCCTCGGGAGCGCGGTAGAATGGGAGGAACTTTACAGTTCGTAATGTTCTAGTCATGCAGGCAACGATCGCTTCGGTTCCCGGTCAGCAATGGCAATGGCGCGGCCACTCGATTCACTACGTGCGGGCAGGCGATCGCCATCCTCAGCGGCCGCCGCTGCTGCTGGTTCACGGCTTTGGCGCCTCCACCGACCACTGGCGCAAGAATATTCACGAGCTAAGCCAAGACTTCGAGGTTTGGGCCGTCGACCTATTGGGGTTTGGCCGCTCAGCCAAGCCGAACCTGGCCTACAGCGGCGACCTGTGGCGGGATCAGCTGCACGACTTCATTGACGAAGTGATCGGCCAACCGGCGATTTTGGCGGGCAACTCCCTGGGCGGGTATGCCTGTTTGTGCGTGGCGGCCCAGCGATCGCCGTCAGCCCGTGGCGTTGTGCTGCTCAACAGCGCCGGTCCCTTCAGCGAGCCGGAGCCCGCGCCCCAGCCCAGCCCCTTCCGCCTGGCCATCCAGAAACTCACCCGCAACGTCCTGCTGCACCCCTGGGTCAGCTACTGGCTGTTTCAGTACACGCGGCGGCGATCGGTCATTCGCAAAACGCTGGAAAAGGTTTACTTGGATCCCAGCGCCGTGACGGACCAGCTGGTTGAGGATATCTATCGGCCCTCCTGCGATCCGGGCGCGGCGGAGGTGTTTGCGGCGGTGTTCAAAACGCCCCAGGGCGAAAAAGTCGATACGCTGCTCAAACAAATGGACTGCCCGCTGCTGATGCTGTGGGGAGAAGGCGACCCCTGGATGCGGGCGCGCGATCGCGGCGCTAAGTTTCGCCAGCACTACCCCGAACTGACGGAGCACTACCTGCAAGCAGGCCACTGTCCCCACGACGAGGTGCCAGACCAGGTGAATGCGCTAATTCGAGACTGGGTTCTCACCCTTGGCTAGGGCTGCGGCGGCTCCTAGAATCAAAGACAACCCCATCATCACTCAGCCAACGATGGCTCACCTCCTGCGCTAGGACGCAGGCGTGGGGCGATCGCGCAGCACCGTTGGCTTGTCTTTCCCACCATGATCAATCCCGAACCCGAAATTCGCCGCCTGCTGGACTTGATGCCCGCTTCCAGCCGCATGAGCACCAAGATCGTCAGCAAACCCACCCAGCCGCAGCTGATCAGCAGCCCGTTTCCGCTGCCGTGGACCCAAGACCGCCGGGTCCAGATCAACTTCGAGCTGTGGAGCCGCCTGCCGCGCCCCCAGCGGGACCTGCTGCTGCTCCATCAGGTGAGCTGGCTGGGCCTGATTCGCTGGTTCAAGCCGGATCTGTACCAGGGGCTGGCGGCGGCAGGAATCGCGGGGGCGGCCTTTGAGGTTTTTCAGGCAGATGCGGTGGGGGTGCTGATGGCGGGCACGATGACGGCGATCGCCGGTCTGCAAATTTGGCGGACCAGCCGCAGCTCTCGCCTAGAAATCGAGGCGGACGAGGTGGCCCTGCGGGTCGCCGTCCGGCGGGGCTACGACGAGCCTGACGCGGCGCGTCACCTGCTGGCGGCCATTGAGTCAGTAGTGGCCATCGAAGGGCGATCGGGCCTGGACTTCACGGAGCTGATTCGCAGCCAAAATCTGCGAGTGCGGGCTGGCCTTTCCGCGATGGAGGTTCCAGAGACGATCCGCCAAAGCTCCGACTAGGAGGCCGTTTCCGAGGGCAGACAGCGATAGTGCTGGTAGGCATAGCCATCTACGGACTGGCGGCCCTGGGGATCGGCCAAGCAGCGCTGGGCAGCGGGGTCATCTGGGGCGTAGAAGTTCACCAGCCAGAGGTCAAGGGGGCCAGTTTGGCGAGCGATCGCGGCTTCGAGGGCGCGGGTCGAGGCCTTGGGGTCGTCGTCCTGGTGGGCGAGCAAAAACTCCGGTTGCCAGGGGCGATCGCGGCGAACCAGCTCTAGGGCAATGCCCATCATTTCGCCAGTTTGCACGTGGGTTTTGTGGGTGGTGGCGATCAGCACCGGGCTATTGGTGATCTGGGCCTGCACCCGATCAATGAACAGCCCCGGTCGATAGTACTTTTGGTAGCCCAAATTGCAGCTGACCGTCAGGGCGCTGGCCACCCCCATCACCAGCATAAGGATGCCGACCTGCTTGCCGGTCAGGGCGGGCCAAAACCAGCGCGGCCGCTGGGGCGCTGACACCACAGCATCACCCGCCGACCACACCTGAGCTAGGGCCGCCCCCAGCAGGGCCAAGAGCCCCGGAAAATAGACGAAATTGTAGCGAGCGCCCCGCGTCAGGTCCGTGCCCAAGCCGTAGGTGATGGCGAAAATCAGGGCGATCGCCCCCAGCACAAACCCCGTCACAACGCGGCTCTCGAGCAGCGTCTCATCCTGGGTGACGCGCTGCCACCAAAAGCGCACCCACACCGGCGTCAGGCGCACAAAAAACAGCAGCATCAGCAGCCCCGACCCGATCACCACCGGCAGCGGGTCCGCCTCCACAGGCAACAGTCCCACCATGGTGATCCAGGCCGCCAGTGCCTGAAAAATCGGCGCCAAGCGGAACACCTGACCCGGCTCCGCATAGATCCACTGGGTCACTTCGCTGCCGTAGACGCGCTGCCACACCGGCAGCCAGGCCAGCACAGAGGCCAGAGTCCCCAAGGCCACGAGCGCCAGCCGTCCCCAGCCGACCCGAAACTTAGCCGCTAGATCGGTGGGCGATCGCCAGCGCAGCCAGACCCACCAGCCCGCCAGCACCAGCCCTTCCGCCGCCAGGGTCAGCACACAAAAGTAGTGCACCGCCACGCTGAGGGCATTGAGGCCGATCCACAGCGCCACCACCGGC
This sequence comes from Geitlerinema sp. PCC 7407, assembly GCF_000317045.1. Taxonomy (NCBI): domain Bacteria; kingdom Bacillati; phylum Cyanobacteriota; class Cyanophyceae; order Geitlerinematales; family Geitlerinemataceae; genus Geitlerinema; species Geitlerinema sp. PCC 7407. The sequence continues at coordinate 213,471 of NC_019703.1, read as the reverse complement.
CAGGCCAGCGGTCGCCGCTCCTGGAGCGATCGCGCGCCCTGCACCAGGCACGCCAAAGACGCAATCACCAGCAAGATCGCCAGCGTATAGTGGCGGGCCTCCTGAGCCAAGAAAATGCCGAAGGGGGACAGCGCCATCCCCAGGGCCGCGCTGTGACCCACTAGGGGCGATCGCCACACCCAGCGGCCCAGCCCATACATCGCCGGAATCGCCAGCACTCCCAGCAGCGCCGACAGCGATCGCGCGCCCCACACCGACGCCAGCCCATCCACCGTCGGGAGCAGCGACATCCACCCGTGAGCCAGCAAAAAGTACAGCGGCGGGTGCGTACTCTCGGACATCAGGTGCTGCACCACCGCCCCAAAATCTAGACTGGGCAGGGGCCGCAGCGGCGAGAGCAGCGTCTCTAGGGAAATGGGCTGGTCTAGGGGCACCGTCCGAAAAGTCCGGCCCAGGCTAAACACCATCGTCGAAAACTCATCGGTCCAGGGGGGCTTACTGCCCAGATTTAGAAATCGCAGCGCCGCCCCCAGCAGCGTCCAAACCGCAACCCATTTTGCCTCGGACTGTCGCTGATTCTGCTTTACGACCACCTTCTTTTTCTCCAGACCGGTTGCAGCGGCCCTCGTCCAGACCTCAGCGGTTTCACGTTGCTCTCACCTATGGCGATCGCAGGGCTCTTTTTCACTCTAGGCTAGGCCTTTCGGCAGCTCCAGCGCCCGATTCGCTCCCTGCCCTTTTTTTGTCGTCAGGCCCACCCCTCCAGGTTCCCCAAGTGGGATCCAGCGCTTTCGAAATGACTAGGACTGGGGCCGAGCCGCCGGGGCCGACGGCGCGATCGCAAAATTGGCAAAACTCAGCTCATTAATGCGGTTCCAGGCATAGATTTGGTCTCGGAACTGCTTCCACTGGTCATACACTTCCTTGAAGGTAGCGTCCTGGCTGGCGCTCTGCTCGTACAGCTCAAAGGAAGTCCGCTGGGCCGCCTGCAAGATCTCCTGGCTGTAGGGGGTGAGCTGAGTTCCGCCCGCAATCAGGCGCTGTAGGGCCTCGCCATTGAGCATGTCGTACTGGGACAGCATGTTGAGATTGGCCTCATAGGCCGCCGTCTTGAAAATCTCCTGATACTCCTTGGGCAGGCGGTCCCAGGCCGCCCGGTTCACCTGGACCTCTAGGGTCGGGCCAGGCTCCCACCAGCCAGGATAGTAGTAGTAGCGCGCCGCCTTGTTGAGGCCCAGTTTCTCGTCGTCGTAGGGGCCGACCCACTCCGCCGCGTCGACGGCTCCCCGATCCAGCGCCAAGAAAATCTCTCCGCCCGGCAGGACCTGAACATTCACGCCCAGCTCGGCCATAACCTTGCCGCCTAGGCCGGGAATGCGCATTTTGAGGCCGTTGAGGTCGGACACCGCGTTGATTTCCCGCTTGAACCAGCCCCCCATTTGCGCGCCGGTATTACCCGCCGGAAAGTTAATGATGTTGAAGTCGGAATAGACCTTTTGCATCGCCGCTAGGCCGCCGCCTTGGTAGAGCCACGCGTTTTGCTGCTGGGCGGTGAAGCCGAAGGGAACGGAGCACCCAAAGCCTAGGGCGGGGTTTTTGCCGACGTAGTAGTAGCTGGCGGTGTGGCCGCACTCCACGGTGCCCGCCTGCACTGCGTCCAGCACCTGCAAGCCGGGGACGATCTCGCCGGCAGCAAAGGGGGTGATGGTGAAGCGGCCCTCGGTCATCTCGCTGACGCGCTTGGCCAGAGTTTCGGCCCCGCCAAAGATGGTTTGAAGGGATTTGGGCCAGCTGGTGGCCATGCGCCATCGCACGGTGGGCTGGGTGCTGACCCCAGGGCTGGCGGGACGAGAGGATTGGCTGCAGGCAGCGAGGCCTGCGGTGGTGGCTGCGCCTAGGGCGACATTGGTTAAAAGCTTGCGCCGCTTCATGGGGTGGGGGACCAATAGGAACTGGCAGACAGTCGGCGTTTGGCGGGCGATCGCCCGTGACGCACTTGCAGAATCAGGGCGATTTTATCACCCGCTGTTCTCTCTGCTACAGCCCTGACGATCAACAGGCGATCGCACCAACGGCTCAGCGATCGCCTGTTGATACGATCGCCCTTTTTCACCCCTGCCGGAAATTCCGGATTCTCATGGGGTAGTAAGGCATAATTGAGCCATTCATCAAGAGTGTGGGGGGAGTGCTATGGCTGCACAGGCTTGGATTTCAGGGATTCGTCACCTACTGATCGTGCCAGGAGCGCTACTGACGATTGGACTCGGTGCCGAGCTCGCAGCGGCACAGCTCTACCAACCGATCGACCTGCCTGCCAGCAACACGGTCTCCGATATTCTGTCCAAAAAAGACATCCCAACGGGGCAGGGCGGCTTCGCGCGGGACTACGTGACGACGTTCCAGGAAGGAGATCAGATCGCCATTGATCTGGCATCGGATACGTTTGACACCATCGTGACGCTTCTGGCTGAGGACGGGACGACTGTGGCTGAAAATGACGACGGCCCCGACGGCACGACCAATTCGCTACTCTTTACTCGCATCACGAAAACAGGCACCTACATCGTGCGGGTGCGGTCTTTCGGCGAGGTGGCGGGGGGACCTTTCGACCTGAAGGTGACGCGCCTGCGCCCCATCTAAGGGCGATCGCCTGCTTTTCGCGAAAAGTTCCGCCAGACCACTTGCCAATTTCTTCTCAGTTTTGTTACCTTAGTTAAGCGCTCGCTGCAGTGCAGCGCTCGCCGGGATAGCTCAGTTGGTAGAGCAGAGGACTGAAAATCCTCGTGTCACCGGTTCAAGTCCGGTTCCTGGCATATTTTCAGCTTTGACAAATCGATAAGATGCGCTGATGTGAATGCAGTGGAAGCGTTCGCAACCGGGGTGAGGGGCTTAGGTCTCTTGCCCCATTCGCATTTTGGGCCACAGGCTACGGGGCTCAGCATCAAAACTCAGGGATGATCGGGCGGCGCGCGCGGGCGGCGTAGTGCTTGTAGATTACCGCCGTGCTCACTCTGGCCAGGTAGCTCACATCCTGCACGGTCATCCCCGCATCGAGGGCTCCGGTGATCCAGGTGTGGCGGGCGTGGTACTGGCTGAGGTAGAAGGCAACGTGACCAGCTTCTACCAGATCTTTCACGATGGGCCGCCAGTGGCGGGTCTGAAAGTTGGTGTAGTGCATGGGGCCGCCCTTCTGCCCAGGGAACACCCACCCGTCACGGTGGAAACCGGCTGCCTGCTGCTCTCGGAGCAACCGGGCCAGACGATCGCCGCAAGGGAACCGGGTAGAGCGGTAATTTTTGGTGAACTGGACTTCCTTTTGGCCCTGGGGGAGTGCCTCAGAAATCAGCAGCTCCCGACAGTCTGGGGACACATGGCCCCATTTGAGCGCGGCTGCTTCTTCTGGTCTGCATCCGGTCCAAAAGAGGAATCGTACCCAGGGACCGTAGTAGGGGGCGTGCACGTCGATCGCGGCAATGATGCGATCGCGCTCTTCGAGGGTGAACGCGGCCCAGTTGGTATCTGATGGGCGCGGGGTTCGCAGGTGGCGGCCAACCCCGGCGAATGGGTTGCACGGTAGCATATCGCTCTCCTCGGCCCATCTACAGGCCGCTGTGAACTGCTGAATGGTGCGCCGACTGGTCTCGACGCTGTAGTGCTCCAAAAGCCAATCGCGAATCGCAATGGCGTTGCGGAGATGGGGGGCCTCTTTCTGCATTCGCTTGAGGCGGCGGGTGAATTTTTCATAGTCACGGTCATAGGTCGATGGGGCAATCTGCCCACGGCGAAACTCGCAGTAGGCGGCCCATACCTCCACCAATCGGGTCAGGGGTATCGTCCACCGGTTAGGAGTCCTGGGCATTCAGTTCAACAGAGGGAGTATTGAGCGGCTGTAGCAGTTCGTTGTTGAACTGGCGTGATCCGAGACCAGGAACATGCACGCGAGAGGTCTCAGGCCCTTGTTTTTCAAGCTTTACAGCGGTTTCGAGTTGAGTGCAGTACAGCCAAATCTCTGGCCTTCGCTGATCAGCTGTTGAACTGTTGTTGAACTGCTGTTGAACTTTCAAACCCTTACGCTGCAAAGGTTTGGGCTCTGAGTTCAACAAATTAGGGGATGTGGGGGGTGTCGAGGGGTGATCATTTTTTTGATCACTTTTTTCGGATTGATCACTTTTTGGCAGGGGTGGGGGACTTACAGGAAGTTGTTGAACTTCTCCTCTATCGTTTGCCCCATCTGCTTTTGAGCTGTTCAACACAAGTTCAACATGTTGAACTTGTTGAACTTCTTCTTTGGCGTCAGGGGTGATCAATTTGTGATCAATTTGGGTGGGGGGGTGATCATCGCCCTCGATGGCGATCGCCTTTTCCAGCAGCTCAATCTGAGTAGCCGCTTTTCGCACATAGACGGCAGCTCGCTGTTCGCCTCGTTTTTCTATCAAGTCCTCAGCCTGTAGGCGTTTGAGCACTTCATAGAGAGATTTTTTCGGAAGGTTTGTGGCCTCCGCGATCTGGTCGATGCCCGCGCTGGCGACCTGGTTCATGTACGCCAGCACGCGATCCTTTTGGCTGACGTCGACGTTTGGCCCCATCCAGTTGCCTAGGAGCTGCCATTCGAGGGTGTTGGCGTCCAGGATGATTTGCAGGTCCAGCTTGCCCCAACCGTTCTCGACGGCGAGGCGGTAGTTTCGCTCATCGGCTGCCAGAATCAGCGTGCCGCGACAGGTGGCACGGATAGACGAGCTGCCCCGAATGGTGTCAAAGACGTCCACCTCCCCTGCATTTTGCAGATTTACCTTGCCGGTGTGGTGGACCAGTAGGCCGGTGCAGCGCTGTCGTTTGCACATCTCCTGTAGTGGCTCCAGGAGCTGCGACATCTCCGCGCTGCTCTCACTGATTGCGCTATCTCGAATCCGACTCAGGGTATCCAGCACCACTAGGCGGCAGCCCAGCTCTTCGACCAGCTGCTCCAGGTGGGGCAGCTCGGACAGCTTGAATTTGTCAATCCAGTAAACGGGCACACCGGGCGGCCACCCCTGCTTTAGCTCACGCTCTTTGGTTTTGGTCTCTGAGTCCTCGCAGCGGATGTACAGTACCGCTCCCTTGCTGGTAGGGCGCCCTAGGAAGCGCCCGCCGGTGGCTACTGCCTTGGCCAGGGTCATGGCCATCAGCGATTTACCGGCGCGGGGACTGGCGGCCAACAGAAACAGCTCGTCGGCGGTCAGGATGTCGTCAACGAGCCAGTCGGTGTAGTCGGGCGCGCGCTCTAGCAGTTGGTCGTTGCTGATGAGGCGGCTTCTCAGAGGGTTGTCGGCCTTGGGTTCCTCCCACGGCGTGGCGGTGGCGGCGGCGGTGGCCACCTGGTCAAATAGCCCCGCAGCGATCGCGTCGCTGATGTCCCATCCTTTGGGGGGTTCGCCCTGGGATGGGACGGTGGCCACCTTTGCCCGTTTCTTGAGGCGGGCGGCTACCTTCTCCGCGCCCTTGGCTCCTGGTGCATCGAGGTCGTAGAAGATCACCACGTCGCCAGCGAGCCGGTCCAGTTCGTTATCGGGGGGAATGTTGCCAGCGCCACAGGTAAAGCAGCTCACCTGTACGTCATTTTTTAGCTCGGAATGACGTACAGCCCAGCCCAGCGCGATCGCGTCCCATTCCCCTTCGCACAGCCAGGTCTGGCGGGGTTGGGCGGGTTGGTGGGTGGTATAGACCATCTGGGGAATGCCGTACTGGCTCCAGGCCTGATAGCCGTCGGGCCTGGAGCCAGCGGGCATCCAGGGGGCGACGCGCTTTTTTTGAAAGTAGGCGGTGCCGTCGGTGTTGGGGATAGGAACCGCGATCGCCGGGAGGTGAGCAAATTTGCTGGGCTTGCTGCTATCTCCGACGCGGCACCGCACCACACCCAGGCGGTAGTGCTCGATCATCTCTGGCGTGATGCCCCGGTCGATGAGCCACCGCAAGGCGTGGGTGCTCTGCTGCAACAAGCGATCGGTGGCCTCTTTCACCTTCGGCGGTGCCACCAGCACCTTGGCAGCAGGCCGTGCCGGTACGGTCGCCGGCGCTAGCGTCGATGCCTCCGCTACTCCCAGTGCGGCGCGAATCTGCTCCGGAGTGCACCCTCGAAAGCACTTGTAGGCCCCATCCGTCTCTGGCACCAGCGCCAAATTTTTCTGCCTTTTGCCCTCCAGCTCGCACACCGGGCAAACCGCTCTGCCCTTGGCATCAAATTCAATGTGATCTGAAATTCGAAACATCTTTGATTTCCTCAAAAAAAGGGGCCGTCGGTCGTTCGACGGCCCCCGTTAACTCGTCGTCACGGACAAACCTAAAAAGCTAGTTTTCGGTGGGTGATTGGAGCTCTGCCAGGATGGCGTTGAGCTCCTCTGTGGAGGGGATGCCCTCTGGGATCCTCACGATTTGGTCGATTAGGAGATGAGCCCGGTCCTCCTGATCCTCAGGGGGGATCTGCCGATGGGCCGCCGCGCCACACAGAAGCAGGAACCGGCCCCAGTTACCAGCCTCGCCCGGGGTGACATGGGCCAGGAGCGTGGCCGCCGTGCACAGGGCCTCACTCAAAATCCCGAAAATCTCCTTTGCTTCAGTCAGCTCTGCTGGGGAAAGTTGTTGTGTCATGCCGAAATCCCCGCAACGGTGACCGATGGCTGCTCGGGAGTGGGGGGAAGCTCTCCCGAAACGCGATCGCACAAAATCTTCCAGGTCAGCGTGGCGGCCTCGTCGACCAAGCTGATAATGTCGCCGCCCAGACTGAGCATTAGGATGTCGTCGTCCCACTGGGCAGAGGTCACAGCCTCTAGGTTGAAAATCATGTTGTCGTACTTCAAAAGCATCATTGGTATCGCTCCGTGGGGTCGAAGATGATCTCCATCTCAAAGGGGTAGGCCCGTTGCAGGGCTTGCTGCAGCCGGGTCGCCTGGGTCCGGGTGTGAAACCGGCCCATGGAAACCCGCTGGCAGTTGCGAAGGTGCCGGACTAGGACCCAGGGGGTGGCTAGGGTGCTATGGTGGCCGTTCTGTGTAATGTGGTGTTCCATCGTTTAGTTCCAAAAACGAATGAACGGCTGCGCCTTAGCGGGTGCAGCCGTTTTCTGTGAGGGCGGGCATGGAGAGGGCGGGCAGAATGCCGCCAATGTAGGGGACGGATTCGATGTCGACAGGGTGGGACAGCTCCCACCACTCACCGAAAATCGTGCAGATGTGGACCTGGTCCTCTCCAGGAATGAAGAACTTGGTATCGTCGACGGCTCCGTCTGCCAGCTCGCGGCAGATCTCCTGGTCAATCTCGTCAATCTGCCGCTGGGTGGCGGCGATCATGCCCTGGTAGTTGCGAATGCGATCGGCTAGCACCATGCGGGCATGGATGCGGCTAGTCATTTTGTCAGCGGTAAGATTTTGTTTCATGGGAATTGTGAAAAATCACATCTGCTACGAAGCTAGCGCAAGTTGTGATTTTTCACAATCTGTTTTTTTGCGGCGCAAGTTAACGGCTCTCAAAACCTCGTGAGGCTCCATATCAAGAGCATCCGCCATTCTGTTGATGGTTCGCTCTGTCATGAGCTGCCCTGAAAAGAACTTGCTGAGATTTCCTTGGTTAATCCCCGTAATCCTTGCCAATTCGATGATTTGAGTTTCAATGAAGGCTTCGATATCCATGTTGATTTTCACAACTCTACTCGGATTCTATCCCTTGAGTCGTTAATTATCACAGTTGTGAAAACTCACAATCCTAGGCCACTATTGGGATATACCCCTAGGTGCTATGGATCATCGACAAGCGTTAAATGAAACTCTGAGCCAGTTCGACCTGAAGGCAGCAGCGATCGCAGAGGCAGCCGGTATTGATGCGGGTCGGCTAAGCAAATTTCGCAACGGACATCACGACCTTCGGTCCAGCGCTTTGCAGCAGATTATTAACGCCTTGCCCGAAAAAGCACGTGCCTACTACTACCTGCTGTTGATGTCCAACGGGCACAAAATCCCCAGCAATTAAGATCTGACATTTTCCTGGTAGCCAACCAAAAATCTAGGGCACCTTACAAAAGACCCCCCATCCGAGCGTCTGGACGGGGGGTCAAAGTCTATCTAGGTGCTCATTATGAAGCTTCAAGCCCAAACCGTCGCCGCGCTTAGCGCCCTGGTCTTCACCACCGGATGCTCTGCCTTCTGCCAGGGCCGCAACGCCCCCGTGGTTGCCGCTCCCGAGTCTGGCGAAGAAGAAATCTATGTTGGCCAGCCAGGAAAAGTCTTTCCAAAGCGCATCGTCTACGGCGGCTGGGAGATCGTCGTCGAAGGGTCACGCGACGGCGGCCAGGTCTACAAGGATGATTACTCAGAGTATGAGGCGGTCGACACCTGGCATGTGGTGCAAATCAAGGTCACCAACAAAACAGGAAAACGCCAGAAATCTGATGATGCTCCTACCCCTTACGATTTCACCTACTTTGACACCAAGAACAAACCGTTTGAAGTGGAACAAACGATCTATAAGTTTGACTCGATCAGTCAGCCTGTGGACCCCGGCGACGTCTTGACCTATGAGGCCCTGATCGATGTCCCAAAAGGGACAAAGCTCAATCGCCTCTCAACCGATACCTACACCGACGGCAGCCCCCAGATTTCCTGGTAGTCAGCAAGTGCTCGGCCCAGTTGAGCTTGGGGGAGGATTCACCGGGGGCACATACTCGGCTCGCGCGTTAGACAGAACCAGAGCCGTCGACGCCCCCAGCATCACCCACAGTCCCGCGAGCAATAGTTTCTTGCACATCATCCAGCCTCCGATGCATCGCATCGATCATGTTCTCCAGCCGCGCCGCTCGCTCCATGAGATTGGCGTACATCGATGCCTGCGAAGATAGCGCCCGCTGCACATCATCCTTGAGGATCGCGCTCACAATCCTGATTTCCTGCTTCAGCTGAATCTGCTCTAGGAGCTGCTCGCGCCCCGCCTTCGCATCAGCAATCAGCGCCGAATTGCTCTCTCGCAGGTCCGAAATCAAAAGCTTCAGCAGGTCAGCTTCATCGGCCTCTCGCTTCTCGAAGTAGCGCCACAGGCGAGGGGCAATCCAGGCCACTGCGAGAGCAATAGCCCCCCAGCTCAGCGCTGGCGGCGGCTGCGGAATATCTGGCGGCGGCACCGGAGCACCCACCTGAGCCGTGATTCTCATAGCTGGTCGACCTTGAACTCTATCCGCGCCAAGTCCACCCTCACCGCCTGGATCAGGTCCTCCTCGCGGGTCGTCTCCTCGCCCCGGTACTCAAACAGCGAAACCTTGATATCCAGCAGCCACGGCGCAGGCGCAAACTTCATCTGGAACTGCGGAGCAATCTTCGGGAACACCAGCAGCGTAGGCCGCTCCAGCGGCACCCAAAACTTCTGAGCCTCGATCACCCCATACCCCGTGATGGGATTCGCCAACTGCTGATAGAGATACCCCGCCCGATACCAGTTGTCCTTGCGCCGATCGGTCTGAGCCCAAATCACATAGATGAACCGGTCAAACAAAAAAGGAAAATCCCACGGCTGCATCCAGACATCCTGCCGTGGGAACGCGGGGGCCGGGGTTTCCTTGTAGTCCTGATAGACCAGCTCAAACTTATTGGGATTACCCAGATCGGCAACTACCTGGTCAAGCATCAGATGTAGTTCACTCCCTGAGCCCAGTCGGTGGACGCCTGGATGACATCAACCCCTAGTTCATCCATAGCGTCCATCCAATCAGCTGTAGATATCTGCCCCATTTGCCACGCCCGCGTCGCATCAGCCCGCCGGAGCATCCGATCAAGCTCAAAGTCAAACTCGTCGGGGCCCTGATCGGGCGTAATAATCATGGGCGTCTCAAATGCGGCCATCTCTACGCCCCCGACTGCGTATACTGTTCCAGCCTCAGATACAGCCGCCCGTAGGCCCCTAGCTGCTCTGACTTAGCTGCTTTGATCGCGGCAAATTTGGTTCTGAGGTCGTCCACCAGTGGCGCAGTATCCGCCGCGCCCGCCGAAATTGGCGCAGTGTAATGGGCCTGGGACTCACCCTCGGTAGCCCCGGAGTAGCGAATGTATCGGCGCCCCGTGTTGTTGTAGGCCTGGACGGGGACTGGGGTGGGATCTGACGTCATGGCTTTTACGACGCTGGCTTTAAATCCACGCGGAGCATTCAGCGCCGACTCAAAGGCAAGCGCATCCTCTGAAAGCCCCAGCGCCGCCAACCCACCGAAGAAAGTCACAGCCTTGGTCGACGCCTGGAGCGCGAGCATAGGAGCCGCTGCACCAACCCGCAACAGTAGCGATCGATAGGCCACGCCCTGGCGCGGCTGCGCATCAACCGTCGCCTTAATGGGGCGATTGGCCGCGTTGGCATAGTATGCCTCTCGCGCCTGCACATATTCCAGCTCGCGCTGAACCTGCCAAAGTTTCTTAACCATCGTGAAGAGTCCTATAGAGGTGAACTAGAAACCAGGGAGGGCCCTAGCTATTCGGGCCGGTGACATTGTCGAGGTTCGCCGCTACGAGCACTCGCAGCTGGGCCTGCATCGAAATCTGCACATAGCCGCCAGCCTGAGTAGTGGTAGTCGGCAGCAGGAAGGCCCCTAGCCGCTCACCCGTGGCAACAGCAGTATTTGCCGTCACCTGGGCCTGGTAGCACGCATAGAACAGCTTGCCGAAGAACTCCAAGACACCCTGATCAGACAGAGCTCCAATAGCGTCCCCGGTGAGCTTCCCAACATTGATAACGACCTGCTCATTCGGAGCTGTGCCAGTCACCTCGATCGCGGTAGGGTCTTCCAAGGCATCTGCTACTTGCTGCCAGGTCAGGTCTGAAATAATCGCCATATCCAAGTACTCGTGAGAATGATTCCCTTATAGCTCGGAAATAGCTCAATTTTTCCAGCCGGATTCATATATGTCTCCGGGAAAATTTAGGGATTTTCCTAGCGAACCAGAGCAGTTCGGAATCGGCCAGTAGCATCGTAGATAGGGATTCCCTGAGGAATTCCATGGATGTGCAAAGCTGCATACCGAAATCTCACATAGGAGATGGGCTTCTCGATATATTTGCGTCGAGTTTTCCCGTAGATAAACTGAGTTCCTGGCTGTGTTGAGTACTCCTTTCTCGTCTCCGAAATAGTCATGAAGTCGTCATCAAATGGGTGGCCTTGGACATCCAAAACCTTACCGATCACCTCGCGAGCTTCTGATTCCGAGTAGGCCCACAAAAGTAGCCGATAGCCTCTCTGAAGATCCCGGTAGCTCACCTTCACTCGTCCCTTTCGCCAGCGATACCCACCGCTGGCCCCAAAGACAGTCTTGACCCGATTCCCCAGAGCCAGCGCTTCCGCCGGGGTAATGGTCTCGCTCGTCTCATTCATGAGGCGAAATGAGATCTCCGCAGAGGTGGGCGAGGCCCCCTCAGGCACTGAGCCAGCATCCTGGGAGAAGAACAGCATGATCTGAGGCCGGAACTGCACCTGGCGCTGGTACTCTTCCGCCGGGATGCCGTAGATCGGCGTCTGGAGAGCCTGAGCCCTACCCACCGTGAAGTAGAACAGCATCATCCGTGTCAGCACCTCTAGGGCTGAGTCCTCGTCTCTCACCGTGCAGGCAACGCGGAGAGAGGCCCTGGATGTGGTGATGTTCTCATCCCAATCCTCTCCCCCGATGTCTGAAAATTCCTCCCGGACATCGCGGTTGTAGGTCTGCATCACCACAGATTGCAGGTGTTCCCAGCGAGCAAAACCACCCGGTAGCGGCATATTTAAACCTCTGGCTTAGATAGATCGGCGGTGGAGATCGGCGGCGTAACGGATGAGGTTTTGCTGGCATCTGCCGCATCCTTGATCGCCTTATTTTCAGGAGTTGCAGGCCCCAACCCTTCCTCTACTGCCTTATCAAAATCGGTCCGCTGCTTCCCTAGATTGGTCACAGTCTCCTGAATAGAGAGAGTCTCACCAGCGACCGCATCGACCTGGCTGATCACCTCTTCAGTGGTGTTCAAGATGGTGAAAAAGCGATTCTGGAAATTGACCTGCGGGTTCATCCATCGATACGCCAATTCGCCAACCACACCGAATTTTTTCAGGGCGTTTCCGATAGCTGCAATCCAGTTGCCAATGATTTCCATCGCACCAAGGATGGAGTATCCAATCGACTGGATGCTCCACATGATATTGGCTGCAGCCTGATAGATTCGGTTGTATTTTTTCCAGGTCTCTTTGATGCCGTCCACGTTGTTTTGGCCAATCATCCCCGCGAAGAAGTTCTCGAAGTTTTGGCCCAGCTCCTGGGTGATATCGATGGGCTGATTGTTCTCGTCCCTTAACCCGAACACAGCGAGCGTGTTGGACATCATCGAGAAAAATGTCTGTGTCAGCGCGTTACTGAGCATGTAGGCATTGTGAACAGTCGCCACCATCGTCAACAGGTTCATGACCTGGCCCAGGCGCAGAAACTTGCCGACTCGCTGCAATAGCTGGAAGGTGTTTGTCGCGGTGGTCTGGATGTTGGTAGCTATGCCACGAACCGCTACCACGGCCCGATTGGCAGCGATCGCTTCCTTCGCTGCATTGAATGAGTTTGCAGCTGCGGCCCGCGCTGAGGCCAGGGATGCCTTGGTGTCGGCGATGTGCCCGGTCTGCCGATTGAGAATCTGCTGGATCATCGGCTTGATTGTTGGATCATTCACGGCGTCTTTCCCATCACGTCCATTGCGTCCAGCCAGACCAGGCAACCCATTGCGGCCATCTTTCCCCGCTGGCCCGCGCTGCCCAGCTGGCCCAGGTCGGCCATCGCGGCCAGGTCTTCCGTCCAGGCCGTTGCGCCCTGGCGTTCCCGGTCGGCCATCGCGGCCAGGTGGTCCTTGCAGCCCAGGTTTTCCAGATTTTTGAAGCGCCTGCTGCGCGAGCCGTTCCGCATTGGTCGCGCGCGAGTTGGCTATCTCGGATAGGCCGATCGCATCTGCAATCCGCTTGCGGAGTGGCGGCACCTCTTGGGCCACGCCATTGGCGATCCGCTTGGCCTCGTTCGCCGTTCCTTCAACGTTGCTGATACTGCGCTTGATGCCAGGAATCTCCTGAGCCACGTTGTCAGCAGTGCGCTGGGCATTGCGCGCTGTGCCCATGGCCTGATTGGCTGTACCAAATGCCCGGTTGGCAGTTGTGCCAGCATCGAGGGCGCTACCTAGTGCCCGATTCGCTACAAGCCCAGCGGCTATTGCTGCTACTTGTGCCTGTAGTGAGGTCCGTTCGGCGTTCACCGCCTTAATTGCCGCCAGTTCAGCCGCCTGTTGAGCTTTGAGAGCATCGGCAATAGCCTTGCCGCTCTGGCCCAGCGCCTCAAATGACTTTCTAAGGGCGTTAGCCGCTTCTAAAGCCGCTGCGTCAATACGCCCTCCCATCACCTTTAACTGGCTGCTCAAGCCATCAATTAGCCCCTGTAATCTTTTGATGCCATTAAGCGCCCCTGTAGCCAATGTAATGGCGTAGCTAGCATCAGCTCTAGCAGCGTCTGCCACGCGCTCAACCGCATCAATTCGCCCTCCTAGGATATGAAGAATAGCGATCGTGTCTGCAAGGTTAGCAATAAGGCCCAGCACGTCAAAAAGCGGCCCAAGTCTTACCAGCAAATCACCAAAATTCTTAAATAGAGCTTGCAGACCAGCCTTAAGGCCACCGACGTTATTTTCTAGAACATTAATTGCCCCTCGCAGCGGCCCAACCTTTGCTTCAGCGATCTCTCCAGCCTTCGTATTTAATCGAGTCTCCAGGCCCGGAACTTCGGTCCGATAGAAGACACCATTTAGCTTGTCTTTTACAGCATTCAGCTCTTCCTGTGCGTATCGCTTAAGCCTTCTGTTTTCGTCAACTAGCTCCTGATCAACCTTGTTGACGTTCATAGTCAACGCATAATTTTTCTCAAGGTGAGTTTTCACCTTAGGCAAGTCCTCTAGAGTAAGTGCTGCTGCCCCGACAGAGAAAGACCCTAAAACAAGAAGACCAATCTTGTCATAGTTGTCTTTCATGAACTGACCGAACTGCTCCTTTAAGACAAACTTGTCGGTATCAATTGCCTCTACCAGCCGCCTGATTTCTCTCAGCTCTTTCTCTAGCCGCTTGCAGCATTCATCACTCATTGCAATTGCCTCAATTTAGATTGAATTTGAGAACTGATAGAGAGCAAAGTTGATTGGTTTTTACAACACCCTCCACACGTCACCGTCACCTCAGGGCACTGACCCAGGGTTTTCTCCCAAATAATCCCGTTGCCATCACTGATAGTCGTTTTGCAAAGGCCAGTAGCGCTGACCGCAAAACTCATCCCGGCGGGATTGTTGTAAGGATTCCCCTCCCATCCGGGTGCGTTTATCCCCTCATATCTCAGGGTTACCGCATTACCATTTGCCACCCATGAAGTAATGGCGGGAGAGCCCCAACCAGCTTTGTAGAGGACTTCCTGGGAATTGGCATAGATACGCATTTCGTTATCTGCCATTCCTTGAAATTCCAGGAGAGTGCCCTCAGGAATATCAATAAAGTCGTAGAGATTAATGATTTCCTGCGACTTATTTTTAGGACTGGCGAAAGGCCCATCCCATACCCATTCAGTACCGGGCAAAGGCCCACCCCAAGCAGGGTGAGCCCACACTTTGATACCTACCTTCCCACTCCAAGAAAGCCGAATATTCCCCAATTCCTGAAGCACAGTAACGGGGGGTGACGTCGACTTGAATTTCAGGGGGAATCCATCACCAGCATCGACAATAATTTCAGCTTCTGAATCCCCGTTACAGTACTGTGTCATTTTTCAGGAATTAGTAATCGTCGGGGTCAATAGCCGTGTTGGTGTTCTGCTTCTCGAAATAGCAAGTGAGGCTTCTCTGCTGGTATTCCAGATTATTTCTTGTCACGATGGACGCGAATCCATCGTCTAGATAAACAACCTGATCAGGATTGCTATCTCGATTGGTGGAGTTGAGATGCTCCTTCCATTTCAGAAGCAGCGCGACCACGAGGGCCTCGGCACTATCGGTAGCATCAGCCGTTAGCCCCACGGAAGCTAAATCCGCTTTTTGAATAGTGAGCGAAGTGCTGGTCTGGGTAGCGCCAGCCCCAAAGACCTGAGTGAGAGTTGGTTTTGCCATAGGAATATCCAATGAATTAACGGACAATCCTAACAGTTTTCTATGGTTGGTTTGTACTGTGGGGGTTCCAGCAAGGCACGCAAAAATCCCCTGACTTCTGGGGCGAAATCAGGGGATAGGGGCCAGGATTTAGGCCAAAAATTAGGCAAGCCCGTCGATGCGGCTGCTAGGATGCTTATGCCGCAGTGGTTCTGGGCGGTTGATGGGTTGTCTGAAAATCCTCGTGTCACCGGTTCAAGTCCGGTTCCTGGCATTTTAATCAGGTCTTCTAGATCGCTCAAAACCTTCTCAATCAAAGGTTTTGAGCGATTTGGCTTTTTGGGGCGATCGCCTAATTTCGCCACGACAAGGCGCGATCGCCTAGGATTTTTAGGCAAGATTTAGGCAAGCTTCAACCAAAATTTAGGCCAAGATTTAGGCCAATTTTCAGACCAGTGATCACAAAAACTGACATTTTCTCGTTCGCGCACTAAAAATTCAGGGAATCTTGTAAAAGCATCTCTAGAACCCCTTCATTCAGTCAGTGGTGCTTAGCGCAGAAAATGACAAAAAAGCGATCGCTCTGGCCGGTTTGGCTGCCCTATCCCAGTTCGTGGCTACAAGCTCTCCTAATTTTGCTATTGGCTAGTCTAGGAACCTACTGCATGCGAGCAACGGGTCTTTTTGGATTGCGGCTGTCTGAAATGATTGAGCGGCCCGAACCTTTTCTGTTTTTCGGGATTTTGGCTTTGCTGTCCCCGATTGTGTGGATCACGCTCTGCCATCACCTGGTGCACTTGGCGATCGCCCGCTACCTTCCGTCTTTGCGATCGGGCGAGATGGGCGACCCTGTGAAAACCTGGCCAGACCTGATGAGCTGGTGGGACGGCCTTTATGGCTGGATGGTTGCTGCCCTTTCGACGATGGTTTCTTTGGGGGTTTTCGTGCTCTTTTTGCCCAGTATGGAGGTCGATTTTGTGGGCGATCGCCCCTATCTTGAATCATCGGACGCGATCGCTTCGGTGGCGGGCAGTGCGTGGCTCATTTGCGCGGCCTATCTCTATCAACTGGAAACCCTCGTTCAGCAAAGAATTCGGGCAGCTTCTCAGGCCCAAACAATGCCCAAAAGCCCCAAAGCATCGGTGAACACCCCAGACGTCGAACTCAATCGGCTTCGCACTCAAATGGGCCTGACAACCATCAAAAAATACAAGCGATAAAAGCAAGTTGAAAAGTCACAAAAAAGGGTGAGCCAAAGCTCACCCAAAATGATTCAAGAAACCAGAATTAGAGCCTAATTAAAGCCGGTCTAGCTCACAACAAAATTGACGAGTTTACCGGGCACAACGATGACTTTCTTGATTTCCTTGCCTTCGATGTAGCGCTGAGCGACTTCTGAGTTGCGGGCGTACTGCTCCAGGGCGGCTTTGTCCGCTTGGGCCGGGACCTGGATAGTGCCGCGGGTTTTGCCCAAAATTTGGATCACCAGCGTGATTTCGTCCGCCACGAGGGCCGCCGGATCGTACTGGGGCCAAGCCTGCTCGTGCACCGATACCTGGTTGCCCAAGAGGTGCCATAGCTCCTCGGCGATGTGCGGCGCAAAGGGCGCCAGCAGCAGCACCAGTGCTCGAATGCCTTCGGCATAGACGGGCGTGTCCTTGGCCGGGGCATCGCTCAGGGCATTGCTGAGCTTCATCATCTCCGAGACCGCCGTGTTGAACTGGTAGTCTCCCTCCAGATCCTCAGTCACGGCCTGGATCGCCGTGTGAATGGCGCGGCGCAAGTCCTTGTCTGCCTTCGTGAGGCTGTCGTTTTGGCCCTGGAGCTGAGCGGCGATCGCCGCGGCAGCTAGCTGGGTTTGGTTGGCGGCCGCAAACTCACTCACCAAGCGCCACACACGATTCAAGAAGCGGAACTGACCCTCTACGTCCGCATCATCCCACTCCAGATCCTTCTCCGGCGGTGCTTTGAAGAGGATAAACATCCGGGCGGTGTCTGCGCCGTACTTGGCCAGCACTTCCTTGGGATCGACGCCGTTGTACTTCGACTTCGACATCTTTTCGTAAAAGACTTCCAGGCGATCGCCCGTGGCCGGGTCCTTGGGGGCCTGAGGATCGCTGAAGTCGACCTCCGCCGCCGGGATATATTTGCCCGTGGTGGGGTTTTTGTAGGTCATGGCCTGGACCATGCCCTGGGTCAGCAGCCGCTTGAAGGGTTCGTCCACATCGACCAAACCGCGATCGCGCAAGACCTTCGTGAAAAAGCGCGAATACAGCAGGTGCAAAATCGCGTGCTCAATGCCACCAACGTACTGGTCGACCCCCATCCAGCGATTGACCTTGTCTTTGGCAAAGGGCTGGTTTTCATTGCGAGCGTCGGTGTAGCGCAGGAAATACCACGACGAATCGATAAAGGTGTCCATCGTGTCCGTTTCGCGCTGGGCCGGTTCTCCGCAGCTCGGGCACGGCACATTGATCCAGTCAGTGAGCTTGGCCAAGGGCGACGGACCCCGGCCCGAAAACTCCACATTCTCCGGCAGACGCACCGGCAGCTGATCCTCTGGCACCGGCACCGCGCCGCAGCTCGGGCAGTGCACCACCGGGATCGGCACCCCCCAGTAGCGCTGCCGCGAAATCAGCCAGTCCCGCAGACGATACTGAATCCGCGCCTTACCAAACCCTTGCTCCTCGGCATAGGCAACGATCTGAGTCTTACCTTCGGTGGAGGGCGTCCCGTCGAAGGTGCCTGAATTCACCAGCACCCCAGCCTCGGTGTAGGCTGCCGTGAGGGGTTGGCTGGCATCCCCGCCCGCCGGAATGACCACTGTCTTGATGGGCAGCTGGTTGCGTTGGGCAAACTGGAAGTCCCGCACATCGTGGGCCGGCACGCCCATCACAGCCCCAGTCCCATACTCATACAGGACGTAGTCCGCAATCCAGATGGGAATTTCTTCACCCGTAAAGGGATTGATCGCCTTACCGCCGGTCGAAATGCCGCGCTTGGGCTTGTCTTCGGCCGTCCGCTCGATTTCACTCTCGCTGGAAATTTCTTTCACGAAGGCTTCGACAGCAGCAGCGCGATCGGGCGTGGTCACCTGGGCCGTCAGCGGATGCTCCGGCGCCAGCACCACGTAGGTCACGCCGTACACCGTATCGGGCCGCGTCGTGAAAACAGCAATCTTTTCGTCCAGACCAACAATGGGAAACTCAAGGGTGGCTCCCGTCGATTTGCCGATCCAGTTAGCCTGCATGGTTTTCACGCGATCGGGCCAGCCGTCCAGCGTGTCGAGATCCGCCAAGAGCTGCTCGGCGTAGTCCGTGATCTTGAAGAACCACTGCCGCAGGAGTTTGCGCTCGACCTTGGCCCCCGATCGCCACGATCGCCCTTCATTGTCGACCTGCTCGTTGGCCAACACCGTCTGGTCGATCGGGTCCCAGTTCACCGCCGACTCTTTTTGGTAGGCCAGTCCCGCCTGGAAGAATTGCAGGAAAATCCACTGGGTCCAGCGGTAGTAGTCGGGTGAGCAGGTGGCGACTTCGCGGTCCCAGTCGTAGGACAGTCCCAGCTGCTGGAGCTGCTGGCGCATCTGATCGATATTCTGATACGTCCAGGTGGCCGGATGAATCCCTCGATCGATCGCCGCGTTTTCTGCCGGTAGACCAAAGGCGTCCCAGCCCATCGGATGCAGCACACGATGGCCCTGCATCCGCTTGAGGCGGGCGATCACATCCGTAATGGTGTAGTTGCGGACGTGGCCCATGTGCAGGTTGCCCGACGGATAGGGAAACATGGACAGTGCATAAAACTTGGGCTTGTCGCTTGACTCTGGGGCCTTGTCTAGACCTTGGTCAGCCCAGGTTTGTTGCCACTTTTCCTCAATGGCGCTGGGATTGTATCGGGACTCCACGAGCAGAACTCCTGCGAACTTCTCACGATTGGGTTTGCTCACCCATTCTAATTGAGACACTCCGCTCCACTGCGCCAGAGCGCTACCTTGCCGGCATCGAACCAGTTTTAGGCGGCGAGAGCCGGTGTATTTTGCGTTTCTTGCTGCTTTTCTTGGGCCAGCGCTTGCAGGCGGCGAATGCGCTCCTCGGTGGGCGGGTGCGTCATAAACAGCGCCATCAGGCCTTTTTTGGACAAGGGATTGACCGTGAGCAGCGGCACCATGGCCGGGTTGGCCCGCATGGGGAATTTGTGGCTGAGGCCTTCAAGTTTTTGGAGGGCGCTGGCGAGGGCAAGCGGATCGCCGGTGATGCCCACAGCGCCCAGGTCAGCTGCATACTCTCGCGTGCGGGAGATCGCCATCTGAATCAGGCCAGCAGACAGAGGCGCACCAATAATCAAGAAAAACAGGACGAGGGGATTATTGCCACGCTGGCCGGGGCGGCCGGAGAAAGGTCCGTAGAGCGCCCCTAGGGTCAAGATGCGGCCCAGGAAGGTGATACCGCCCGCCAATGTTCCCGCGACGGCCTGGATCAAGGTGTCGCGATTGCGGATGTGGGTGAGCTCATGGGCAATGACCGCTTCAATTTCTTCTGAGCTGAGGGAGTTGAGGAGTCCCTGGGTGACGGCGATCGTCGCGTGGTCGGGGTCACGACCAGTCGCAAAGGCATTGGGGGTATCGAGGGGCGCAACAAAAACTTTGGGCATGGGCAGCCCGGCGCGATCGCTGAGACGCTCGATAGTGCGATAAAGATCCGGCGATGCCTCAGGCGCTAGGGGCTGCGCTCGAAAGGAGGCGAGGGCGGCTTGGTCGGAGTAGTACCAGGAGCTAAAACTCATGAAAGCGGCGATCGCCAGCCCCAGGTACAGGCCAGACTCATTTCCCACTAGGTAATAGCTTGCTAAAACAATCAGGCCACTCAGCAACCCCAAGAGACCAGCTGTTTTGACTTGATTTAGAATTCGCATTTTTAGTTAAAGTTAAAATCTTCTAACTTTTAGATTTTTTGAACTATCTTTTCCTACCGTCTCAAATTTTGCGCAGGCTGTCTGTCCATCAGCGGATAGAAAACATTTGCGACTATTGAGACTTTCTAAATAGAGCGATCCAAGGAAGAATCAAGCACGAATTCAACCCTTAGCAAGCAAAAACCAAGAGTACATTAAACATAAAAAATCGCCCAAAGCGTTATGCTCAAGGCGATCTGTGCGTGCAGACTTAATCAAGTGATTGATCTTGTGCTAACTACGGTCAAAGAACTCAACGACTCAAAAATGAGGGCTTGAGTCTTTTGCCGGAGCCAATTCCTGATGTTTCAAACTTTAGGCGATCGCCCTTTTATCAACATCTGTCACAGGACGCATTTTGTCAGGAGGAGTCTCTGAGCCCTTTGGGTTCCTGCTGAACCGATCGCTTCTCAACCTATCTGGTACACCAGAAAGCGATACCTATTAGCGGCCCACAGACCCTATGAAACCCTCAGCGAATCTCGGATCAAGCAGTCCCCTGTCGGGGCTCTCTTCGGCCGCGTCTTCCGAGGCTGTGCTGCGCGTTTTTGTCTACGGCACGCTCAAACCAGGCGAGAGCAACTACCGCCGCTACTGCGAAGGCAAAGTCCTTGCAGCAGTCCCCGCGATCGCCCGCGGCCAGCTGTTTCATTTATGTCTGGGGTACCCCGGCATGAGCGCCGGGAATGAGCCTGTGTATGGGGTGGTGCTCAGCTTCGGCGATCGCCGCATCCTAGAAGAGCTCGATCGCCTCGAAGACTACGATCCGCAGCGCGAACCCGCAGACAACGAGTATCAGCGCTGCCAAATTGAAGTAACAGACATGGCAGGGCGATCCCTCGGGACGGTTTGGACCTATCAGATGTCCCCGGCCAAAATTCGCCTGTTTCAGGGCATTCATCTACCTGAGGGAGTCTGGGCAAGCGATCGCGTGAGCGCCGCACCGCCGCAGCTTTAGGCAAGGCCTTAGCGATCGCCTGTGAGCGATCGCTTGCTCAAGGGGCAGCCACTGGAACCGCTACTCTATGGGGCTCTGCCAGTCGCGAGAATCGCGAGACTCAGGCTGCTGATCCGGCGTAGAGACAGCGGCCTTCGGAATCTCGATTACAGGATGGTCGAGGGCAATCATCAGCGGCTCAGCCGTTTGGGCAGGCTGGTTCGAGCGCGCCAGCTGAGGCAGCAGCGGCGTGTCACTCGGCATCACCGATGACACAGCGCCGATAAACAGCGCCGCGATCGCCGTTCCACCCAAGAACAGCAAGTTTCGCGGGCGACGATCGACTCGTGCCAGCACCGCTTGCACCGTCTCTTCCACCGGTTGAGGCGAAGGTGGAATCGGCAAAGTCGTCATACCCTGACGCAGGCGCAGCAGACGATCGTAGAGCTTCTGCACCACAGGATCGGTCGCCAGCCAAGACTCAACCTGGCGGCGCTCCGCCGGGCTGACCTCGCCATCAAGATAGGCACTCAAAAGTTCAAAGCGATCGCGCTTCATAGTATTCAACGCACCCGTGGGCTGATTGCCACCCAGACCATTGTGCGAGCCAAAATCACCGGCAGCACCCTCATGGTCATGATGGGATTTGAAATTAGAACTCATCTCTGCATCACTCAGAAATCAAGAAGGGGAAGCACACTGAGTCACGGACTGCCATTGACTGATCCCGATCATAAGAGAATTCCCTGAGGGCGCAACCGCATCTACCAAAAATCTGCCGATTTCCAGAGGAGCTTCTATGCCCAAAAAATTCTCTTAACGCTCCCTAATCCCCAATCAGATAGGTCTGAAGCTGCATCTGCAGGCGCTGGCGAGCGCGGGCAATTCGGGATTTGACAGTGCCGAGGGAGACACCTGTAATTTCCGCAATTTCCTCATAGGCCATACCCTCGATTTCCCGAAGGACGATCGTTGTGCGGAAGACCTCGGGCAAATCCGCGATCGCCTCTCGGAGCTGATCGTAGAACTCCCGCGTGGTCAGGTCCTCATCAGGCCCTGGCTCATCCGACGCGATCTCCCAGTCCATCTCGCCATCTTCGAGGAGGCGGGGCGTATCGAGGGAAATCGGCGTACTGTTGCGCTTGCGCTTGCGGAGTTCGTCGTAAAAGAGATTGGTCGCGATGCGGCTCAGCCAACCCCGAAACTTGACGGGTTCGTTGAGTCGCTTGATGTTGCGATAGACCCGAATCCAAACTTCCTGAGCCAGGTCAGCCCGGTCTTGCCAGTCCGGAGCCAAGTGGTACAAAACCTTGTCGACGTGGGACTGGTAGCGGCGCAATAGCTCCGCGAAGGCTGCCTTCTCGGGGCGAAGGCCAGCCTGGCAAAGCAGAACCAGGTCGTAGTTAGAGAGTTTCTCGGGTGGCACGGATACTGGAGGAACTGCAGCCTCAGCCGCTGACCAGGATACAGAAAGCGAGTGACTCATTGGGAGAATCGGCTCTACTACATTCTCTCCTTCTAGACACCTTCAGTTTCAGGAATGTTCCCCGTACTGTTGGGCGCGAAGGGGCATCGAAAGTGCAGATTCTCAGTAGAGGCGCCCACAGGCAGTACCTGAAGGAACTGGGCACAAGACGGAAGACACGCAACCGGTCGCGACTAGAACGTGAAGATTGTATCTCTGGAAGCTTGGTTTCGGCAGTAGCCAGGGATAGACGCAGAGACTGGGCACGTGGGTTGCAGACTTTAGTGTAGAAGCTTGAGGCCCCCCAAGGCTTCACCCAACCGGAGGTTACCCGCGATCGCCTAGGGATGGCGCGTCGGCAGGTTCACATCGCGAGGAAGCCGCAGGGGCGCCTGGAGAGCAGAGGCCACCCGAAAGGAGAGGGATGCTGGCACGCTCGAGGGGTACCCTGGCGTGGAGGATAGGTAGATAGAAAGAGTGGCAATCGCGGCCAATAGTAACTTTTCAGACATCGCTAGCCCCTCCTTCCTTTTTTTATGAATTTGGCATTCGTGCCGACTCAGTATCCTTACTGAATAGGAATCACAGGCGCTTTCAGGAATTTCCGAAAGTTGCCATTATCTCAGCAAGTTATCTAGAGATAGAGTGCCCAATAACACTCAAAAATGATCATCGAGTATGTAGGTTAATTTTAGAGTTCAGCCAAAGTATAAAGAGTTAAAAATGAGCAATTTTGGACGATTTCGACCTTAGATTAGAGTTAAAAGGGCGATCGCCTAGGAGATTTCGAGCTATTTAGAGGGGAACTTTCAGCAAAATATTTTTGTAAACTTTTGTTGCCCAAAGCAACCCGACTTTGGCTGCTGAGCCCCTAAAAATCAAGGGGCATTGACTGAGCACAGCATTTTGAAGGTCGGATAGGGGCTCTCAGGCAATACTGGAATAGTGGTTCGAAGAATAGTGATGCAGAGGGAGTTTGGACGCAGCCGAATCAGGGCCGACCATCCGCTCAAGCAAAGTGTGATGCTGCTGAGCTTTGCGACGGCAGCGGTTTTGCTGGTTTTGCAGTGGCAAATTCAGCGATCGGCCGAGTCAGCAGCCAGTTCTGCTGTTTTTCGGCAGGATAGCGCTAGTGAGGCGTTGATTTTGATGGCACCGGCTCCTGACCCGAAGCCGTCTCTGGGGTCGTGGGTGACGCTGCCAGCGTGGGCCAAGCCATGGCAGAGCGATCGCCCCCCAGAAGCGACTCCGGCTCCCCCGCCGGTTCCCCAGCGCAACACCAAGCTAGTGGTGGACCTGAGCGATCGCCAGGTCACGGTGTACCGCGACGGAAAAGTGCGCGATCGCTACCCGATCGCCATCGGCCAAGCGGGCTGGGAAACCCCCAGCGGCACTTTTCATGTCACCGAAACCTTCGAGAATCCCGTCTGGCAGCATCCCATCACCGGCGAAAATGTCACCGGCCCCGACAATCCCCTGGGATCTCGCTGGATTGGCTTTTGGAGCGACGGCCACAACCAAATCGGCTTCCACGGCACCAATGAGGAGGCCTTGATCGGTCAGGCGGTGTCCCACGGGTGCGTCCGGATGCGCAATCAGGATATCGAGCAGATGTTTCGGGAAGTTGAGCCGGGAACGCCGGTTGTGGTCCAGCCCTAGGGCGTTGAGACGCTAGAGCGCCTTAGAAGCTAATAGAGCTGCCGCCAGGCTGCTCAAATCCGGGCGCGTAGGCCTTGAGCAGCGCGCTCACCTGGCCGAGCACATCGCTGCCAGCGCCTTTGTTGATGACCTGGCGCTCGGGGAAAAATTCGGGCTGGTTGAGGTTTTGGGCGATCGCCTCGCTCACGCGCTGGGCGATCAGCTCCTGCAAATCTTCCTTGGCGCGCTGGCGCTGGTAGGCGGCCCCTTCCTCCGTGGTGGCGTAGAGGGGCGGTAGCCGATTGAGGGCGTAGGCCGCAATATCCCCAAGATCGAGGGTGCGCTCGCTGGTGGCTTCGATTTCGGCCACGCGGGCGATCGCCTCCGTCAGCACTAGCTCTTCCATCACATTAATGAACTGCTTGCGGGGCACCGCGACCACTTCGCCGGTCAGCAGCGCTCCCATCAGGCGGTCTAGCGCCATATATTCCTCAATCGAGAGCTCCGCCGCTGTGTCGCACACTCGCCCTACCTCCGCTTCCATCGCCGGCGTGAGGTAGCCATCTTGGAGGGCTTGCTCAACAATCTTTTCGATACTCATTGGGATAGCTCACTGGCGTAGACGTGCTTCATCGTGCGAACCACCCAATCTGCAAGGAATCTGCAAAAACGGCGATCGCATCATCTCTTTGGGTCTAGTTTGGCGGTCAATGGAGGTGTTGACAAGGGAAAGACCTACCAACCTATCCATTCTTTCTTCGCGTATCAACAATCACAATCCAGACAAATTTGGATTTCGAAGCGGCCAACGCACCCAACAGCGCGTTCGCGCTCCTGAGGTCATCCTAGACGCTGGGGGAGCGCGTCTCCTTACTTCTGAGAAAAATTGTTGCGATCGCCCACATAAATGGGATGACTAGAGAAAATTCTTCTTCCTAGCGTCTGAGGGTGCGAGTCCATGACCTACTGCCTGCGCATTGCCGATCTGCCCACCACCGAGCGCCCCCGCGAACGCCTGATGAGCCACGGTGCCAAAAGCCTCGCCACCGCTGAGCTGATCGCCATTCTCTTGGGCACTGGCCAGGGTCCCGGCAAGCTGTCGGCGGTCGGCCTTGGGCAGCACCTGCTCCAGCAGCTCGGCAACCATCAGCGCGACCCGCTGGCCGTCCTGCGCGACATCCATATTCAGGAACTGACCCAGATTCACGGCATTGGTCCCGCCAAAGCAACCACGATCTTGGCCGCCATTGAGCTCGGCAAGCGAGTCTTTCAGGCGCGATCGCTCGATCGCGAACCCATCGAGAGCCCCGCCGACGCCGCCCTCTACCTCAGCCACGACCTGATGTGGCAGAGCCAAGAGCACTTTGCCGTGCTCCTACTCGACATCAAAAACCGTCCCATCAGCACCCAAGTCATTACCATCGGCACCGCCACGGAAACCCTGGCCCACCCCCGGGAAATCTTCCGAGAAGTCATCCGCCAAGGCGCTTCGCGGGTCGTCGTCGCCCACAACCACCCGTCGGGCAGCCTCACCCCCAGCCCCGAGGACATCAGCCTCACTCGCCAGCTCCTGCAAGGTGCCCAGTTCCTGGATATCCCCCTCCTCGATCACCTGATTTTGGCCCACGGCGAATTTTGCAGCCTGCGCCAAACCACCTCGCTGTGGGAAGAGTGCCCCCAGGGTGCCTGACCACCCGCTCCAAAAGTTGTGAAAATCCTCAAGACTGTGATACGCTAATAGCCCGCGGGCGATTAGCACAGTGGTAGCGCACTTCCTTCACACGGAAGGGGTCACTGGTTCGAATCCAGTATCGCCCATAGTTTTCAAAGACTGCTGAAGGCGTCTTACACAGCCTTCGAACGAGTAGCTGTGGCTTACCCAGAAAATTCTGGTGTCATCAGTTGGATTTTCAGTAGTTAATTTTCTAGAAACTTGAAAGTTACTGGTTCACGTCAATTTTGTTTAATTCAAAAACCATCTTCTGATCTCCTTAGAAAACATGTTCAAAGGTGACATCAAAGCTAGTAATAGTAATCAACGATTAATTAATTTTCGTTACAGATTTGTATATTATTCAATATTTTTGTCTAGTTCATAGTCTTTGTTAGTTTGATTAACCTCTTGGGAATTATTAAATTAATTACCTGAGAGGCTACTGACTATGACTGCCAACCAACCTAATCTCGTTCAGAGTGCTAAGCAAGGCAATGTCAAAGCTATTGAAGCATTACTCAATAGCTCACTACGAACTAAAGGTATTACAGCAAAAGCAAGCCTCAAAGATGGTTGTCTCCAGCTCGTGCTAGAGGCTAAAAAAGCTCCTGAACAGCAGGCATTAATAGCTTTCTTACAGAAAGGCTTAACAAACCTTGATAGTGCTGCATTCCAAACAGTCAAAATCTACGGAAAGCAAACAGACGAGGAATTTCCTAGTTGGATCAATAGCTTTGATTTAAGGAACAATTCATCAGATAAATTAAATCCACTTCAATCAGAACATACTGATCAAAAAATACAGCAGAATCAAGGCAAAAATTCATTAGAGTCAGAATTAGTTATTCTAAAATCTTCTCTAGCCTCGAAAAAATCGAGAACAGCAGCTTCCCAGAAAGTTCTCAAAACGCCTTCTAGAACAACAAGTCGTAAACAGCCTAACAATAATAAGCCTAGAGATTACGGTTATGAATCTTTAGAATTTTTATCTAATTTTTTAAAAAATTGGACATTATTAAAAACAGGACAAACTCTCATCATAGTAGGCGGAATTCTCTTAATCATTTCCCTTCCTTCATGTAATTCATCTACTAGTGTTTACAGTGGAATCAAGATTTTTCTTACAGCTTTGGTGCTACTAGGTCTTGGCTGCTATTGCTTGCAAATGGATAATCATCAGAAAGCCGAAAAAACAGTATCTAGTCTTGTCAAGGAAGCAATTAAAGAATTTCAACAGAAGGCGTCTTCTATTGAAATAGTGTCACCAAATGAATTTCGAGAAATAGACAATCTGAATTTTGCTGTTGCAGGCGTTTCGTATGAAGCCAAAATAGTAGCCTCTTACGACAAAGAATATTTAGGAAGCGTCGCTGTAGGAGATGAAAATTGGGCAGCCTCTATACCAATAGCCGGCAAAAAGCCCGTTCATATTGATATTACAGGTAAGGGTGTTGTTATTGAGATAACAGTTCATAATAATCAAAAGATTAATGACAAGCTCACTAGTCAAAGCTTTTGTCTAATAGATCAACATCTTAATCGATATTCAGAACATCCTATGTCTGCCTATGTTTCTACTATCCGACAAGGAATTACCAATGAAACAAATTTAAGACCCAACATGAAAGCAAAATATTTTGTTGTCTTTGATATAAATCCTGATTCAGTTGCATTAATGCTTGCGACAAGACTTGAGTCCGGAGAGCAGGAAATAGTTTTCTCGCTTGACTTAGAACAAAAGATAGTAACCTAGCTTATTTCCTTAAATAGTTGCCAATCTCTAGCCAACCAAGACTCAAAGAGATCGCTTAACTCAAGCGATCTCTGAAATCACGCTGCAGATATTTTGGAAGCGATCGCGCTCTAAGAAATGCAAAATTGATTTAGTCTTCTTCTTCAGAAACAGGAACTGGCTGAACAAGCAAAAGTTGAGGCGGCGATCGCGATTAGTTTGATGACGCTGTCTTTTCTGATCTGAGCTTGGTCGGCTTTGGTTGTTGGGCGGGGCGGCGGGAGAGCAACGCCGAGGCGACTTGGGGTGTCACAATGGGAAGCTGGCGATCGCCCTGAGGCTGGCTTTTGGTTGTTGGCGGCTCGGGGCGCAGTTCGCTGTAGTGCCCTTTTGACGCCGCTTTTAACGCCGCTATGGAATTTTCATCCGCTGCTGTTTCGTCTGCTGCTTGGCAACGCCCGCTGGGTTTGGGGTGGGAGCGACCTTATACGGTGCGCTACGCCAGTAATTTGGACGATGGGCCGTGGCACGGCATGCCCTTGGGAGGCTTTGGGGCGGGGTGTCTGGGGCGATCGCCCCGGGGCGACTTCAATCTGTGGCACATCGACGGCGGCGAGCATGTATTTCAGTCGATGCCAGCCTGCCAGTTCAGCGTCTTTGAGCAAGGGGCAGACGGCACCTCCCAGGCTTACGCCCTGTGCAGTGAGGCCCCAGCGGAGAGCCTCGGTCAGTGGCAGTGGTACCCGGCCTCCATGGCGGAGCGCTCCACCGGCACCTATTCGGCCCTGTACCCCCGCAGCCGCTTCGACTATGAGGGGGTGTTTCGCGCTCGTCTGGCCTGTGAGCAGTTTTCGCCGATCTGGGCCGACAACTATCAAGAGAGCAGCTATCCGGTGGCGGTGTTTGAGTGGACGGCCCACAACCCGACGGATCAGCTGCTGACGCTGAGCATTTTGCTGACGTGGCAGAACATGGTGGGCTGGTTTACCAATGCGCTGAAGTCGCCGGAGGTGAAGGTCCGCGACGACGGCAGCCCGGTCTACGAGTACCAGCCGCGCCTGGGAGAGAGCGAGGGCAACTTTAATCAGTGGATCGCGGAAGGGGCCTGGGTCGGCTGCTTGATGGATCGGGCGGGCCGCGCGGAGGAACCCCAGGAAGGAGAGGGTCAGTGGGCGATCGCCACCCAGTGCGAGGGGCCAGGGACGGAGATTTTTTATCACACGCGCTGGAACCCGGCTGGAGACGGGGGAGAGCTGTGGCGCACCTTTGCCCAGACGGGGGCTCTGGAGAACCGGATTGACGGGACGCCGGCCCAAGGCGAAGAGCAGATCGGCGGGGCGATCGCCCTGCGCTTCACTTTGGCGCCGGGTGAAACGCGGCGGGTGCCCTTTGTCCTAGCCTGGGACTTCCCAGTGACGGAGTTTGCGGCAGGGACGGCGGCCTATCGCCGCTACACCGACTTTTTTGGCCGCAGCGGTCGCAACGGGTGGGCGATCGCCCGCACCGCCCTCGAAGAGTATTCGGCGTGGCAGGCCCGCATTGCCGCTTGGCAGCAGCCGATTTTGGACCGAGCGGACCTGCCGAACTGGTTCAAGATGGCGCTATTTAATGAGCTGTACGACCTGACCAGCGGCGGCACGCTGTGGAGCGCTGCTAGCGATCGCGATCCGGTGGGCCAGTTTGCCGTTCTCGAGTGCATCGACTACCGTTGGTACGAGAGCCTGGACGTGCGGCTCTACGGCTCCTTTGGCCTGCTAATGCTGTGGCCAGAGCTGGAGAAGTCGGTGATGCGCGCCTTTGCCCGCGCCATTCCCACCGCCGACGATCGCCAGCGCGTGATTGGCTACTACTACACTCAGGGGACCGAGAGCCCCCTGGCCCTGCGCAAGGCCCTCGACGCCACGCCCCACGACCTCGGCGCGCCCAACGAGCACCCCTGGGAGAAGACCAACTACACCAGCTACCAGGACTGCAACCTGTGGAAGGATCTGGGCAGCGATTTTGTCTTGCAGGTGTACCGAGATTTCCGGCTGACAGGGTCGACGGACGACGCCTTCATCGCTGAGTGCTGGCCCGCCGTGACGCGCGCCCTGGCCTACCTCAAGGCCTTTGACCAAGACGGGGACGGCATTCCCGAGAACTCCGGCGCGCCTGACCAGACCTTTGATGACTGGCGCTTGCAGGGGGTGAGCGCCTACTGCGGCGGCCTGTGGATTGCGGCCCTGGAGGCGGCGATCGCCCTGGGAGAGCGACTTCAGCAGCACCCGGTTAGCGATCATCCTGAGCTGAGCCAAGGGGCGATCGCCCATCACCTGAGCACCTATCGCACCTGGCTGGCCCAGTCCCGCGCCGTCTACGACGACGCCCTCTGGAACGGGCGCTATTACCGCCTCGACAGCGGCAGCGGCTCCGAAGTGGTCATGGCGGACCAGCTCTGCGGCCAGTTCTACGCCCGCCTGCTGGACTTGCCGGATGTGGTGGCGAGCGATCGCGCCCTGTCTGCCCTGAAGACCGTTTATGATTCGTGCTTCTTACGCTTCCACGACGGGAAATTTGGGGCGGCCAACGGCGTCAAGCCCGACGGCTCTCCCGAGAACCCCAAGGCCACCCACCCGCTGGAGGTCTGGACCGGCATCAACTTCGGCATTGCGGCGTTTCTGGTGCAGATGGGTCTGCGGGACGAAGGCTTCCGGCTGACCCAGGCCGTCGTGGAGCAGATCTACGAGCACGGCCTCCAGTTCCGCACCCCCGAGGCGATCACCGCCGTGGGGACTTTCCGGGCCTGCCACTACCTGCGACCGATGGCCATTTGGGCGGTCTACGGCGTGCTCACGGGGTTCCAGAGCGCGGCCCCAGGCTCCGCACCTGAGCCCAAATAAACGTCGCAAACAAAAATCAGTGTGAAGTTTCGCCACCAAAGGCCCAAGCCCTTTCCAGAATGGTTGGAAGGGGCTTCATCCTGGGCGATCGCAGTCTGGGCAGAGTGCCCTCTCCCCGTCCAGACTCGGAGCCACCATGAATCGTTCTTTGCTTGGGCTGATCGCGCTCACCGGATTGCTGAGTTCGCTGGGAGTCGAGGAAGCGATCGCCTTTCCCGATCCCGAACCCCGGGCGATCGCCCAAGCGGCCAAGCCCAGCCTGCCCGCTGGCATGAAGCCCTTTGACCAAGTCATCAAGGACACCGAAAAGCTCGACGGCCTCTTTACCCTTTACCGCGACCAGGCCTCAGGCAAGCTGTACCTCGAAGTCCAGCCCCGCCAGCTCAACCAAACCTACCTGTGGATCAGCACCCTGGCCTCGGGCATCGGCGAAAGCGGCCTGTACCGGGGGACTCCCCTGGTGGAGTTTCCCCTGCGGCTCCAGCGGGTCGAAAACAAACTGCACCTGATCGTCCCCAACACCAAGGTCCGCAACAGCTCCGGCGACCCGGCCGCCGATCGCGCGCTGGCTGGGTCTTTTAGCGATTCGGTGCTTTATGCCCTCGACATTCAAAGCATCCACCCCGATCGCCAGAGCCTGCTGGTGGACCTCAACGACCTGCTGCTCAACAGCGACGACATTGCCGACTTCAAGACCTGGATACCACTGTTTCTGGAAGCGCCCTACAGCCTCGATCGCGACAAGTCCTACGTCAGCGAGGTGCAGGCCTTTCAGGAAAACCTGGAGCTAGAAACCGTTCAGAGCTTTTCGGGGTCCGGCAAGGACAACGACGACAACCCGACCTACATTCCGACCCTGCCGGACAGCCGGGGATTCTCGGTGCGGGTTCGCCACAGCTTCTCGGTCCTGCGCAGTAGTCCCAGCTTTGTGCCGCGTCTGGCCGATGAGCGCGTGGGGTATTTTCTCTCGGCCTACCGCGACTTCGGGCGGAGCGATCGCGATCCGTTTTTGCGCTACATCCACCGCTGGCACCTGGAAAAGGCCGATCCCAGCGCCCCCCTCTCGCCGCCGCGCCAGCCCATTGTCTTCTGGATCGAGAACACGGTGCCAGTCAAGTACCGGGAGGCGATCCGCGAGGGGGTGCTGATGTGGAATGAAGCCTTTGAGGCGGTGGGGTTTCAGAATGCCATCGAGGTGCGCCAGATGCCCGATGACGCCGATTGGGACCCGGCGGACGTCCGCTACAACACGATTCGCTGGTTCAATTCGCTAGATGCGGCTTTTGCCATGGGGCCGTCCCGCACCAATCCCTTCACCGGGGAGATTTTGGACGCGGATATTGTGATCGACGCCAATCTCCTCCAAAAATACGAAACCCTGATGGAACTTGGGGCATCGAGCGGGCAGGCTTCGCAGCGATCGCTCTGTGACGCTTTGTCGCTGGAGGACTCGGAATGGATGCGCGGGCAGCGGCGATCGCCCATGGTCGAGGAGATGATGGACCGCCATGACCTGTGTTTTGGCAACGAGGCGGCGCTCCAGTTTGCCCTGGGGTCCCTCAGCCTCGATCTGATCGACAATGCCCTGCCCAGCGGCGATCGCACCGCCGATTTCATGCACCAGTACTTGCGCTACATCACGGCCCACGAGGTGGGCCACACCCTGGGCCTGCGCCACAATTTCGAGGGGTCTACCCTGCTCACCCTCGAAGAGATGAACGATCCGGCGATCACGGCGGAGCAGGGGCTGGCTAGCTCGGTGATGGACTATCTGCCGGTGAATCTGGCCCCGCCGGGAACGCCCCAGGGGGACTACTATTCCCGGCGGATCGGGATGTACGACCGCTGGGCGATCGCCTATGGCTACACGCCCTTTGGAGCAGCCAATCCCCAGGCAGAGCGACGCGACATCGAGGCGATCGCTCGGCGCAGTGGCGAACCTGGGCTGACCTACGCCTCGGACGAAGACCTCTACGGAGCGCTCGATCCGTCAGTCCTAGCCTTCGACTACAGCCAAGAAAACCTGCGCTATTCCCAGTGGCAGTTGGAGATCGCCAAGACCCTGTGGGCGCGACTTCACCGGCGCTATCCGGCCCCCGGCGAAAGTTACAGCACCGTGCGCGATCGCTTCGAGACGATTTTCCAGTACTACCGTCGCCACGCCGTTTTTATCAGTCGGCAGGTGGGGGGCCGCCGCTTTTCTCGCAGCTACGCGGGCGATCGCGCGGGTCTATTGCCCTTCGAGTCGGTGCCCCTCAAGGAGCAAAAGGAGGCCCTCAAGCTCCTGGACCAGTACGTCTTCGCCGCCGACGCCCTCGACTTTCCCCCCGATCTGCTCAACAAGCTAGCGCCCGATCGCTGGAACGACTGGGCCAACACTCCCACCATCCATGCCGTGGACTACCCAATTCACGATCGCATTTTGAGCTTCCAGAGCCTGGTTTTGCAAGACTTGCTCCACGGGCCGCGCCTAGAGCGGATGCGGGACACCGAGCTCAAGAGCGCTCCCAACGAGGCGCTGTCTTTGGTGGATCTCTTTGAAAGTCTGCGCCAAAGCATTTGGTCAGAGGTGCTGGCAGATCCAGAAGCCACAGGGGCGATCGCCAGCACTCGCCGCAGCCTCCAGCGCACCCACCTAGACCTCCTCTCGGACATGGTGCTGCGCCGCTCCAGCGTCCCCGAAGACGCCCGCACCCTCGCCTGGGCCGAGCTGCGCACCCTGCGAGGCGCGCTGCGGGCCAGCCTGCGCTCCCAAAAAAATCTCGACCCCTACACCGAGGCCCACCTGGCTGAAAGCAGCGATCGCATCGAGAAAGTACTGGAGGCCAATCTAGAGAGCCGCTGAACGCCTTAAAACTTCCTGGAAACTACCGAACAACTTCCTTCGCCCCAGGAGTACTTTAGGGTCATAGAGCGATCGCCTAGAGCCCAAAGAAAAGATCAAAGAAGGACGAACTTTTCTGGCAATTTTGCGAAATCAGCGCTGTCTTGGTGTGGTTTCCCAGTAGGGGCCTAGGTTGGCCTCATTGCCACCTCAATCAACACAACCACGGAGGTCCCACCATGTTTCCCGCAGCACTGATTATCGGCAATCTTCTGGTTATCTACGTCCTCGCATTGGCCCAAGACATGCAGCGTAGCTACCGCTAGCTTCAGGAATCTGGTTCACGGCTTTTGGGTTCTCTCGTTTTTTTGCACCTCACGATTTAGATTCGATTAGTCGGGGCTCCTCACCCCTCAGCGAGCGAGCACCTCTTAGCGGAGCCCCTATCTAGACAGCCTTCAGGCAGCATTCGCGCTAAAAACTCGCCGCACATGCTCGAGATCCACCTCCGTGAGGTAGTCTACGACCCAGTTCGCGGTGCGGTGCATCATTTGAAAGGGATGGGTATTGGCAACGCCGAGCACCTGCATGCCTGCGCCCTTGGCGGCCCGAATACCGGGATAGGTATCTTCAATGGCCAGACAGTTTTGGGGCTGAAGCTGTAGGTCTGGCAACGCTGCATTGAGGCGATCGACGGCTAGCAGATAGCCCTCTGGATCGGGCTTACTGGCCGAAATCTCGTCACCGCCGACCATCACCGTAAAGTATTTGGCCAAGTGCGATCGCGTCAGCACCAGCTCAATTTCCGATCGCAAGGCCCCACTGACCACTCCCATGGGCACCCCTTGGCCCTGGAGCTTGAACAAGAAATCTTCTAGCCCTGGATAAATCGGCAGCGTCTCCAGCCCGTCGAGGGCCTGCCGGTAGGCCTGGGCTTTGCGGCGAATCAGAATATCCAGGTAGGCGTCGGTCACCACGCGCCCCCGCCGCTCCAGCAGATCTCGCAGACAGGCGCGATCGCTGCGGCCCAGACACACCTCTTGAAACTCCGCCCGCTGGGGGCGCAGGTTTTCTTCGATCAGCAACTGCTCCAAGAGCTGCTCGTGGAGCGCCTCATCGTTGATGATGATCCCGTTGAAGTCAAACAAAACCGCTTTAAGCATCATGCCAATGTGCCAAATGCTGGAAGAGAGCCATTTTCAAAATCTGAATCATAGCGTGACGTCTCTGCTGCTTCCCAGTCCGGGCGATCCTTCGGCTTGACCCCGCGACTGACCTGATTGAGCCACCAGTGGACCTGGGTCCGCACCGCCCCAAAGCCCGCCGCCCCTAACCACGCGTCCAGATTGCCCTCGGCGTAGTCCTGGATGAACGGCTCCTCAAAAATCTGGGTCAGCCACTCGGTTTGGCGCAGAGTCGCCTGATTGCCATCGAGAATCACTATCTCGCCGCCAGGGACCAGCAGCCGGTAGGCTTCGCGCAAGATCGCCTGGGTAACGCTGGGCGGCGTCTCGTGGAACAGCAGCGAGGCCGTCACCACATCCACCGACTGCGCCAGCAGGCCTGTGGCTGCCGCGTCCCCGTGGCGAAAGGCAATGTCTAGGCCTGCTTTGTGGGCTTTGTCCGTGGCGACGACCAGCATGTGGGGCGAG
Source organism: Geitlerinema sp. PCC 7407 (assembly GCF_000317045.1). Classification (NCBI taxonomy): domain Bacteria; kingdom Bacillati; phylum Cyanobacteriota; class Cyanophyceae; order Geitlerinematales; family Geitlerinemataceae; genus Geitlerinema; species Geitlerinema sp. PCC 7407. The sequence goes on along the minus strand of NC_019703.1, from coordinate 178,560 downwards.
AGGTCTAGGCCGATGACCTCCGCCGCCGGAAAGCGCTGCTTGAGCAGGAGGGTGGTCGAGCCGGTGCCGCAGCCCAGGTCCAGAATGCGGCGGGGGCGAGCCTCAATGGCCTGCACCAGCCCCTCGCGCACCCAGGTTTCCTGGGGCGGCAGGACGTACTGGGTGATGGGGTCGTAGGTGACGGCGGCACCGGCAGTCAGATAGCCGCCCCGAATGCCGTGAAAGTTGTGGTTGCAGTAGTAGTCGGGATAGACCACTGCCGGGTTTTGCAGGCGATCGCACGCTGTTTCCCAGTCGATGCTGGCCGCATAGCGCCCGATCGCCGCTTCATCGATCAAAAACGTGCGAAAAACCGGCGCTAAAAAGCGCTCAAACAGAGTCTCTTGCTGCGCTGTCACAGATCCTCTCCCACAACTGCTTTGGACCAGAGCCGATCGCCTGGCCTAGGGGGTTTCACCCGCCTCGATTTTTTCCCGGGAGTCTCCCCAGTAGGCGCTGTAGGTCCAGACTTCTTGGCCGTCTTCCTTTTCGACCGTCCAGCGATACACCGCCGACTTGGGATCGATCCCGACTTCGATCAGCTTCGCGCCCATGTAGTACTCGACTTGGCGCCGGGTCATCGCTGACATACCGTTGCGAACTTTGCGGGAGATGTGGGCTTGGGTGTGCTTTGCCATGGCTTTTGTTGAATCGCGACTCGGAGAGCGATCGCCCCCTACAGCAGTGTAAGCAACCCTACCGATTTCCCGCAAAGTCCCCTGCCCTAGACCAGAGAGCCGCCACAGCTCGACCCTGCGCCCGCCGTGCAGCCGTAGCAGTAGTCCGCCGTCTGCACCCGCTCGATCCGGTCCAGGCTGTCTGCCGCCAGCAGCGCCTCCACCGTCAGCGGCTGACCGTCCGGCGTGCGGGCTGGTAGCCCCTCCATTTGGTTAAAGTCGCAGTCGTATACGCGACCCAGGTAGTCCACCGACAGCTCCTGCAAGCACATCAGGCCTGCCACCGTGTCAGGGTTGAAGTGGGTCTCCAGAAAGCGCAGATAAGGCGCGTAAAGCTGTCGGTGCTGCAAATGAAACTTGGTGCGGCCAATGGGCAAATTGGTGATGGTCAGCAGGCGATCGAACACCACCCCAAACTGCCCTTGGAGATAGGCTTTGTAGTCTTTTTCTAGCTTGGCCTGGTCGGGGGTCAGGGCAAACTTCTCGGTCTGGGGGACCTGGGGGTTGTAGACCAGATCCAGCATCAGCCGCGGATCCCGGCCATAGCCCGCCTGGTTGAGCCGCCGCAGCACCTCGATGGAGCGCTCAAAGACGCCTTGGCCCCGCATGCGATCGACGTTTTCGGCGCTGTAGCAGGGCAGCGAAGCCACCACCCGCACCTGATGCTGAGCGAAGTAGGCGGGGAGGTCTTCGTAACCGGGCTCTAGGCAAATGGTGAGATTCGAGCGCACGATCACGGCCTTGCCGCAAGCGCGGGCCGTCTCCACCAGCGCCCGAAACCCGTAGTTCATCTCGGGAGCGCCCCCCGTCAGGTCCACGGTCTGGATCTGAGGAAAGCGGCGAATCAAGGTCAGGAGCTGGTCGCACACCTCGGGAGAGAGTTCTTCGGTGCGCTGGGGGCTGGCCTCCACGTGGCAGTGGGAGCAGGCCAGGTTGCAGCGACGCCCGAGATTAATTTGCAAGACGGTGATGGTCTGCTTGGTCAGGGGCGCGGCGAGCTTGTGGGCGAAGGGGGTCACGCTCTCGGTCGGAAGATTGAGCTGGGTCATGGGGAATCGCGGGAAAGATCTCGGGGAGAAAACAGGAGAAAACTAGCAACAGCCGCCGCCGTCGTAGTGCCAGGTGGACGGGGTCACCCAGATCTCTTCGGAGGCGATCGCCCCTAGCTTGGCTGCCGTTTTGTCGCAGACCGCCGCCGGAACCCCTTTGGCGAGCACGTGGCCCGCCCCGTCATCAAAGCAAGATTCGGAACCGCTGTAGATGGCAGTTTTGCCGGTGAAGATGCAGGGGCCGTCGGGGGCAATGGGCACTTTGAAGGCCACCGAGTCCAGACTCTCGAGCAGGAGGGGCTCGTCGAGCTGGTAGGTCTGGCGATCGAGCAGGCGGTAGGGCCGACGGGCGCGAATTTCGACCTGGCCGAACCCGGCCCGAACAATGCGCTGGACGTACTGCTCGTAGGTGAGCGCTCCAGACAGGCACATCGCCCGCAGCCGCTCATCCTGCTGGAGGTGGGCCGGAATGGGCCGAGTGGCGATCGGGTCACTCATGATCAGGCGGCCGCCGGGCTTGAGGACGCGGAAGGTTTCGGCGAGGGCGCGAGAGAGATCCTCGGGCTCAAAAATATTGAACAGGCAGTTCTGGGCTACCACGTCCACCGAGGCGTCGGGCACGGGCAGGGCAAAGGCATCCCCGGCCAGGAGGGTGACGAAGTCCTCGGCAAACCAGGAGTTGGCCTCAGCGGCGATCGCCAGATTGCGCTGCGCGGCCTCCCGCATTTCGGCCACCGGATCGACGGCGATGACGCCCCCGGGCCGCCGGGAAAAATAGGCAAACTGGAGCGCCTCCAGACCACCGCCCACGCCCACGTAGAGTACCTTTGGCTCCCCCGCCAGCTCCGCCGGGTGGACCGTGGTGCCACACCCGTAGTTCATGGCCTGCATGGCCTCGGGCACCACCAGGTCAGGCAGCCGCAGGGGCGTGCTCTGGACACAGCACAGGCCAACGTCCGGGGTTTGGGCCACTTCGCTGTAGAACTGGGCCGTGGTTTCTAGATAGCTCACTTCAAGTTTCTCCCAAATCGACACGCACCCTTGGCGCAATCCCAGGCAGTCAGGATTAGCCACCAAGCTTTTTAACAAGGTAAGGGAAACCTTTCAAAGGTGCCCGAGAGCAAAGACAAGTTTCTCTAGGTGGGCTGGCTCGTGGGTGGCCATGACCGTCAGGCGCAGACGGCTGGTGGGCACCGTGGGCGGCCGCACCGCCGACACCCAGAGGCCCTGGCGGCGCAGATCCTGGCTAAAGGCGATCGCCGTGGCCGGGTCAGCCACCTGCAAGCAGAGGATCGGGGACTCCGACGGCAAAAGCTGGAAGGGCGATCGCTCCTGGGCCGCCAGATCGGCGATCGCCTGCTGAAGAAAGGCCACGTTTTGCCAGAGGCGCTGGCGACGCTGGGGCTCGCGCTCGACGAGGTCAAGGGCGGCGATCGCCGCGCCGGTGTCGGCGGGCGTGAGGCCCGTGGTGTAGATCCAGGTGGCCGCCCGATTGCGCAGGTAGTCGACGAGGGGAGCCGAGCCCGCCACGTAGCCGCCCAGGCTGCCCAGGGCCTTGCTGAGGGTGCCCATCTGGATCAGCGATCGCCCGCTGCAGCCCAGGTGCTCGACGCCGCCCGCCCCGCGATCGCCCATCACCCCGGTGCCGTGGGCCTCGTCCACCAGCACCATGGCCTCGTGAGTTTCCGCCAGCGCCAGAATTCCCGGCAGCGGACACAGGTCGCCGTCCATGCTGAACACGGTGTCGGTGACGATGAGGCAGCGCCGATGCTGAGATCGGTGCTGCTGGAGCAGATCTGCCAGATCGTCGAGGGAGTTGTGGCGGTAGTCGAGGACCGTCGCGCCGCTGAGACGCGCCCCGCTGCGGATGCTGGAGTGATTGTACTGGTCCGACAAAATCAGGTCTCGCGCGCCCACCAGCGCCGCGATCGCCCCCACATTCGCCAGGTAGCCGGAGCTGAAGACCACCGCGTCTTCGGTTTGCTTGAGGCGGGCGATCGCCTGTTCCAGATCGCGGTGCAGGTCGCGATGGCCGCTGAGCAGCCGCGAGCCCGTGGTGCCGGTGCCCAGGGCCTGGGTCGCCGCGATCGCCGCCTGCACCAAGCGCTCGTCCCCCGCCAAGCCCAGATAGTCATTGCTGGCAAAGTTGATCAGCGGCTGGCCCTCCACCATCACTACCGGCCCCGGACGGCCCGCCAGGGGCTGCACCGAACGGTACCAGTCTGCGCGGTGAATGGTTTCTAGGGATTTCTCGATCCAGTCATAGGGATTTGGGGCCATAGTCAGCGTTAAAAGAGCGCAGGGTGGGACGCAGCTTCCATCGTCTCCTATTGCGCCGCCCATGCCAAAGCCGAGGCCAACCTCCCTCGGAAGCCAGCCTCGGCCCTAGACTTTTGCCAAAGCGCCGAACTAGAGCGCTGAGACCGACTGGAGCACCGGCGTGCGAGCGCGCACCTGAACCTGACCATCGTCGTCGAGGTCCAGCACCGCCGTGTCGCCGCTGTGCAGCTGGCCCGCCAGCATGGCCTCGGCCAGGTGATCTTCCACCAGGCGCGTTACGGCTCGGCGCAGGGGCCGCGCGCCGTAGCTGGGGCTGTAGCCCTCGTCGATCAGGCGATGCTTCACCGCGTCGGTCAGCACCAGGGTGATGCCTTGTTCGCTGAGGCGATCGCCCACTTCCCGGATCAGCAGCTCGGCCACCTGAGCGAGCTCGTCGCGGGTGAGGCGGCGGAAAACGATGATTTCGTCGAGGCGGTTGAGAAACTCGGGCCGGAAGTACTGCTTTAGCTCTTCGTTTACCTGCGATCGCACCCGCTGGTACTGCGCCGTTTCCGCCTCGTCACCTGTGGCCGCAAAGCCCAGGCCCAGGCCATTCTTCTCGATCGCCCGCGAGCCCAGATTGGAGGTCAGGATAATCAGCGTATTTTTGAAGCTGACCACTCGGCCCCGGGCGTCGGTCAGTCGGCCATCTTCGAGCAGCTGCAGCAGCAAATTGAAGACGTCAGGGTGGGCTTTTTCGATTTCGTCGAGGAGCAGCACTGTGTAGGGCTTGCGCCGGACGGCTTCGGTGAGCTGGCCGCCCTCGTCATAGCCCACAAATCCCGGCGGCGAGCCGATGAGCTTGGAGACGGTGTGGGCCTCCATAAACTCGGACATATCCAGCCGGATCATGGCTTCCTCGGAGCCGAAAACCGTAGCCGCGAGGGCCTTGGCCAGCTCCGTCTTGCCGACGCCCGTCGGTCCCGAAAACAGCAGGCTGGCGATCGGCCGGTGGGGGCTGCCCAGGCCAACGCGCGATCGCCGAATGGCGCGAGCGGCGGCTGTGACGGCTTCCTGCTGGCCGATGACGCGCTCGTGCAGCGTGTCTTCGAGGTGCATCAGCATCAGAGACTCCGATTCGGTGAGGTGGTTGACCGGAATGCCGGTCCAGGCCGAGATCACCTGGGCGATGTCCTCAGCGGTCACCACGGGCCGGGGCTCGGCGTCGCGCTGGGCAGTGCGCAGGTCCGCGAGGGTTTGCTGCAGCGCCAGTTCGCGATCGCGCAGCTTCCCGGCCTGATCAAAGTCCTGAGCCGTTACGGCCGCTTCTTTTTCGGCGGTCACGGCCCGCAGATCCTGGCGAATGCGCTGGGCGGGCGAGTGGCGGGTGTGGCGCAGGCGCACCCGAGAGCCCGCTTCGTCGATCAGGTCAATGGCCTTGTCGGGAAGGTGGCGATCGGGAATGTAGCGATCGGACAGGCGGGCCGCCGCCACCAAAGCTTCGTTGCTGATGGTGAGGTGGTGGTGCTGCTCGTAGCGATCGCGCAGCCCCCAGAGAATCTCGATGGTCTCGGTCAGGGTGGGCGCTTCCACCTTCACCGGCTGAAATCGGCGCTCGAGGGCCGCATCCTGCTCGATGTGCTGGCGGTACTCATCAAGCGTCGTCGCGCCGATGCACTGGAGCTCGCCCCGCGCCAGCGCTGGCTTCAGCAGGTTGGAGGCGTCGAGGCCCCCAGCCGTCGCGCCCGCTCCGACCAGGGAGTGAATTTCATCGATGAACACAATCACGTTGCCCGCTTGGCGCACCTCCGCCAAGATCTGGGTCAAACGCTCTTCAAACTCGCCCCGGAAGCGGGCTCCGGCCATCAGCGTGCCCATGGCCAGACTGATAATCTGGCGATCGCGCAAAATCTCCGGCACGTCGCCATTGACAATCCGCTGGGCCAGTCCTTCGGCGATCGCCGTCTTGCCCACGCCGGGATCTCCCAGCAAAATCGGGTTATTTTTCGTGCGGCGGCCCAAAATCTGCACCACCCGCTCCACTTCGGCTTCGCGGCCCACCATGGGGTCCAGTTCTCCGGCGATCGCCCGCATGGTCAGGTTGATGCCAAACGTTTCTAGGGCGCGGCCCATGGGAGCCGCCGTCTGGGCCGATCGGCTGGGCTGGGCAAAGGCCATTTCCGCCGGGTCCGCCATCAGGGCCTGAAGGCGATCGCGCACCTCGGCCAGATCGACTCCCAGATTGGTCAGCACCTTGGCCGCCACGCTATCGCCCGCCTGGACCAGGCTCAGCAAAATGTGCTCCGGCGTCACGTAGGCCTGGGACTCTTGCTGCACACCCTGGAGTGCCTGCTCAAACACCTGGCGCGTGCGGGGCGTCGGCGGAATGTCCGCTGGCACTATGCCCGACCCCCGGCCAATAATTCCCTCGACTTCGCGGCGCGCTGCGGCAGCCGTCACGCCCATATCCGTCAGGAGACGAGCCGCCGGACTGCTTTCCACCCGGAGCACGCCCAGCAAGATCTGCTCGGTGCCAATAAAACTGTGGCCGAGGCGGCGCGCTTCTTCTTGGGCAAAGACAATGACTGCAACCGCTCTGTCGGTGAAGTATTCAAACATGTTGAGTTCCTCAAATGCGCCTGTCGAAGACGGGCAAAGTGACCAGCCAGCAATGAGCGAAGGCTATCGCGCGATCGCGAGCGTCTCAGGAAGCCCCCAGCCCTCAGAGCGCCGATGGACAGAGTAGGGGCGATCGCCTCTCGGCCAGCTTTTTTCAGCACTTCCGGGCACTCTCTGACCGGCCCAAAACCTGCACAAAATCAATAGACAAGCGTGATGCAAAGGACCTCCAAAGTACCGTCTAAGGGTTCGTTGATCCCGTGTCCTTACTTTAGCGAGGGACTTCTAATCTCGCAGGGAGGAAAACCGAAGAAAAAGGGGTCGTAGAAGCCGCCACGCCGGGAAATGGCTGGGAGATTCTGCTGGGCCGCTCTTGGCGACGCTGGAACGCTCGCGGCCTTGGGACAGGGCGTCTTTTCTATGGATTCAGTGGCCGGATTCGCGGTTTCGCCCAGCATCCCAAAGTCCAGCCGAGGGGCGATCGCCCCCTTGCCCAGCAGTCAGACCCTCAGGGGAGATTGGGTCTCTGAGTTTTTTCGCTTTTCTTAACTTTTTCAAATCGTTATTGAGCCATCTTCGATCGCGAAATGCGCCAGCGAAATCCCCAAGAAAACGGTTGATTTTTGCGTGCAAAAAAGGGTGTCTCCACCTCCTAGCCGTAAATTTTCGGTGAATATCAGGACTAGATTCTTAATTGGGGCATAATTTGCCCTTAACTTAGGGGAATAGTGGTTTTGAGAGTGGGGTTTGACCCCTCATGGGGTTCTGGTTTTTGGCAGGGGCGATCGCCCCAAGTCCCCGCCAGCGCCTTGGTCCCAAGACCTCTCGTCCTGGTTTAAGCAGACTTTTTGAATGAGATTTCCACAATGGCAAAAACGTTCGGCATTTCAGGAGTAGACGGCAATGCCAAAGCTCCCTCTGCCCTGAGAGGCTTGAAGCTCTCACCTCTTGTGTGGATTTTCGTCCCCGTTATTTTCTTACTCGCCGCTGCCCGGATTCAGACCTACGTTCCCTTGGGTAATCTCACCCGCGACCCGCTCGTGGTGGCTGATGCGCCCTTTTATACGGGCATTTTCTCCAACTTTGGGGTCCTGTTTTGGTGCGCTGGGGGGGCGATCGCCCTTTTCAGTGCGGCTGTGTGCCGCGCCCGCCCAGACAGTCAGGAACTGGGGCGCTTTTTCTTGGCTTCGGGTGTCCTGACCCTGGTTTTGATGTTTGACGACCTGTTTCAGCTCCACGAGGGCTTTTTGCCCTATCACGTGGGCATCTCGGAGGAGATTGTGTACCTAGGCTACGCGATCGCCTTTAGCTGGTATCTGTTTCGCTTCCGCAAAACCCTCAAGAAAACGCCCTTTGGCTACTTGGGACTGGCGTTTCTGCTGCTGGGCATTGCCCCCATTTTTGACAAAGAAATTCTGCCTTTGCCCGCCTCTTGGCTGACCAATGAGGGTATTTTCCTGTTTGAAGACGGGTTCAAGCTGCTGGGCGTTGTGGCGTGGTTTATTTATTTTGCCGTCAGCGGCAGTCAGGCTCTGATCGGCGATCGCCCGGCCCCAGAGCCGGAGGCAAAGCAGCCCTAGGCCGCCGCTAGTCCGCTGTGTCGTTCCCCACCTGCATCGCTGCCATGACGGCCTGCTGGCTGGCGGCTTGGTAGATCGCCTCGAGATAGTCCAGCGCAACCTGGGGGGCGATCGCCGCTGGTCCCTCCGCCGCCAGGGGAATCGGCCCCAGAGCCTGGAGCACCGTGTCGGCCCCCAGGGGCGGCGCGATCACCACCAGGGACGGCTCGAGCTGGGCATCGTAGCTCCAGAAACGCTCCAGATCTGGGGCCGCCAGCCCTTCGGGCATTGCCTTCTCAGCCTCAGCCACCGGCGCTTCGCGCTGGGCACCCCGCAGATGGCGCAGCCCCGCGATCACCTCTTCCTTGGTGCGGCCCCGCAGCTGAAACAGCACAAAAGGATCATCCCCAAAGCGATCGCCCAGCAGGTAGTACACTGCGCCGATGTGCTTGCAGGGATTGGCTTTGTCGGGGCAGTTGCAGCGGCTGTGGATATCAAACTTGGTCAGGGGAAACAGGCTCAGGCCGTTGGCCGTGAACACCGCCTCGATGTTGCGCGGCATTTCTCCCGCCAGCAGCTTGGCCGAAAACATTGCCTTCTGAGACATGGTCTCGATCACGTAGGACCACTGCTCATCGTCAAAGGGATCGAGGGAAATCGAGACCTGGTAGGGATCTGGGGCCGTCCCCTGGACCTGGGCTAGCACCTTGGGTCCGCGAAACTCGATGCTGAGGACGTTGCCTTCGCGGGCGTAGGTGTGGGCGCGGGCCGATCGCAGGGTCCGCCCAAAGGACTCCAGCACATCAAACCAGCGCTGAGCCCACCATTCCCGATTGGCCTGGGGATTGTAGCTTGCCATCACAGTTCCTCATCAATCACAGCGCTGCGATCGAGCAGCAGCAGGTCCCGGAGCTGATCGGTATTGAGCTCCGTCAGCCAGTCTTCCCCGGAGCCCACCACCTGCTCGGCTAGGGCCTTTTTGCCCTCGATCATGTCGTGGATTTTGGCCTCGAGGGTGCCGGAGCAGACAAACTTGTGGACCTGGACATTGCGCGTCTGGCCAATCCGGAACACGCGATCGGTGGCCTGGTTTTCGACGGCGGGGTTCCACCAGCGATCGAAGTGAAACACATGGTTGGCGCGGGTGAGGTTGAGGCCGACGCCGCCCGCCTTGAGGGACAAAATCATCACCCGAGGCGCTTGGGGGTCGTTTTGGAAGCGATCGACCATTTCCTCGCGCTGCTTTTTGCGGACGCCGCCGTAGAGAAAGAGCGCTTCTTGGCCCAAGCGCGTCTCGAGGTAGGGCTGGAGCAGCTTGCCCCACTCCGCAAACTGGGTGAAAATCAGCGCGCGATCGCCCTCCGAGAAGACTTCCTCCAGCATTTCTTCGAGGCGCTGGAGCTTGCCCGATCGCTGGGTCGAGCTGAGCTGGGGGTGCTTGAGGAAGTGGGCCGGGTGATTGCAGATCTGCTTGAGCTTGGTCAGCAGCGCCAGAATGATGCCGCGCCGCTGAATCCCTTCCGCCGCGTCGATTTCCAGCAGCGACTGGTCTACCGTGTGCTGGTACAGACTGGCCTGCTCCGCCGACAATCCGCAAAAGACCGTCATTTCCTGCTTGTCGGGCAGGTCCTGGATGATTTCGCGATCGGTCTTCAGGCGGCGCAGGATGAAGGGCTGAACGAGCGATCGCAGCGTCCGCAGCGAATCCGTGTCGCCGTAGCGCTCGATGGGCACCGCAAAGCGCCGCTGAAAGAATTTGCGCGGCCCCAAATAGTTGGGATTCAAAAAGTCCAGAATTGACCACAGCTCCGCCAGGCGGTTCTCCACCGGCGTCCCCGTCAGGGCGATGCGAAACTGGGCCTCTAGCTGCCGCACCGCCTGGGACTGCTTGGAATCAGCGTTTTTGATGTTTTGGGCCTCATCCAGGACCACCCCGCGCCAGCGGACCTCCTGCAAGGTTTTGAGATCGCGGGGAATCAGGGCATAGCTGGTGATGACCAGCTGGTGACGGGCTGCTTCCTTGGCGAAGGCTTTGGCCTTCAGGCGTTTGTCGCCGTGGTGGACCCAGGCCTTGAGGCTCGGACCAAACCGCTGCACCTCGCGCTCCCAGTTCCCCAAAACCGACGTGGGACACACCAGCAGGGTCGGCCCCTGGAGATCGCCGCGCTCCTGAAGGTGCAGCAAAAAGGCAATCAGCTCAATGGTTTTGCCCAGACCCATGTCATCGGCCAGGCAGGCCCCCAGATTCCAGCGCTCCAAAAAGGCCAGCCAGCCCACCCCGCGAGCCTGGTAGGGCCGCAGCTGCCCCTGGAAGCCCGCTGGCGTGGTCGCCGTTTCGAGGGAGCGGCGGCCGGTTAGGGTGGTGACCAGTTCCTGGAGCGCCCCCGTCGCCTCGAAGCTGACCACGGGCAGGCGGCCAATGGTTTGGGAGTCGCCGGTGCTGATGCGCAGCGCGTCTTCTAGGGACAGGGTGGCTTTGTCCTTGCGGTTGGCAAAGAATTCTTGAGCGGCGCGAATGTCACTGTCTCGCAGCTCCACCCACTCGCCGTTGATTTCGACCAGGGGCGTTTTGAGGGCGACGAGGCGATCGAACTCTCGCTTGGAGAGGGTTTGGCCGCCGATGGACAGCTCCCAGGCCAGATTGAGCAGGCTCTGGAGCCCGAGGCGGCCATTGGCCTGGGGGTCTGGGGTTTGGGCCTGGATCTTGAGGCCGAGGCGGTTGGCAAAGCCATTGCGGTTGGTCAGGCTGGGGGGCAGCACCACGCCAAATCCGCTGTCCTGGAGCCGGAAGCTGGCGGTTTTGATGAAGTCGTAGGCTTCGAGGGGCGAGAGGACACAGTGGCTGGGGTGGGGCTGATCGAGGCTGGCCTCTAGGGGCACAAACAGGCGCGACGCCAGCCCCAGCCCCCGCAGCAGGGTTTCCTGGGGCTGGGCGATCGCCCGTCCCCGCTCGATCAGGGTCTCCACGGGGTGGTTCCAGATCTCCTCCGCCTCGACCCGAAAGTCTGGGTCATTCACCGCCTGGAGGCCGTAGGTCAGCAGCCAGCGATCGCTCGCTTCTGTGGGCGCGTGCAGCTGAAAGCAGGCCTGAAACGCTTGGTGGCCCGCCAGATGGTGCTGAATCGGGGCCATCCAGGTGGCCAGGGCGCTCTCGAGGGGGGCGATCGCCTCCGCAGACGCCTCCACCTGGACTGTCGGCTGCCCCAAGGCCGCTAGCCAAGCCCCCATCGGGACCACCGTTTCCGGCACCCCGCGATCGGTCTGAGCCGGGGCCAAGGAACGCACCTGGGCATCGAGCAGCGCTGCCAAAAAATGCTGGAGCAGGGGTCGTGGCTCGGCCAAAAACACCGCCGGAGCGCCCTTTTCAGCGCCGTCTGGGCCATAGCAGCGGCTCGCTGGGGGCATGTGGCGCACAAAGTGCTCCAGGCGGGCCTGATCGACCGCGCTGTCTAGCAGGGGCTGCCAGCGGGCCTGATAGGCGCTCTCTGTCGGCAAGAGGCGCGGCACAAACTTGGAGCGGGCCAAAATGTCCAGGCACCAGCGGGCGCCATGGGACCAGTAGCGCAAGTCGTCGCCCAGCAAGGACATATGGCCATTGACCAGGCCGAGGGGCAGCGACTGCAAAAAGGCCCAGGTCTGCGCGGCGCTCAGGCGAATCCCGGGCACCTGCCACGGGTGCAGCAGGAGCGATCGCCCGTCACCAAGGGCTGGGCTGTCTGGCCCTGGGGCAGCGCCCGACAGCCGGGGCAGCGCCGTCACCGGGGCCCCGTCAGACCAGTCTGTGGGCAAGGCCACCACCTGAATTTCTTGGACCGCCGAAGTCAGGCGATCGCCCTTCCAGAGCTCCGGCGGCAAGCTCACGCCATCGCGAGCCCCCCCACGCAGCCACGCCGCCAGTTCGCCGTGGGTCATCGCCAGAGGATGCACCAAAATCCCGGATTCAGGAGCGATCGCCGGAGCGCTCAAGCTGCGCCACGTTTCTCCCCAGAGAAAAAAGTAACCGCCTTGGTCAGAGGGTTGCCAGCTACCGTGTAGGATTGCCATGCAGACTTCGCAAACTCAATCGGTCTTAGACTCGAACGGTTGCCCCTGCCACGGCAGCGCCAACCCCATGTTTTTTGGTCGATCTCGCCTGAAGCGGCTCGCGGCGAATCGCGTGAGGAAGCAGCACCCAGGGGCGATCGCAGCTTGATAGGGCACCCTTGCCACAAGCAAAACCCAGCGGCCCGCCCCACCTAGCAGGACTCGGGCTGCGTTGCCCGTCAATAGTTTCCTATTTTAGAGAGAAACTTTAGGCGTGGCCGCTCCCAGTTGCGCAATATCACTCACCCGACCGGGTGAAAAAGCACCTCTTCAGTCGTCATCTTGCGGAAGGATGAGATTTGACACTGATTCAGGTTTTTAGTCCTCTCCCACAGCCCTAAGTTGCACATTTTGTCCTGGGGGCCATCAAGAAGGCACCTATCACTTCACCCTGAATTCTGGAGTTCCCCGCATGTCTCGTTCCCTCAGCTTCGCCGCGCTCCTGGGCCTGTTGACCGTTAGCAGCCTGAGCCTCCTGGCCCCTGCCACCCAAGCCGCCCCCGCCCCGACCACCCTCGCCCAAAATACCCGAGCCGTGCGCGTCTACTTCCCCAAAGAGCCCCGCAGCTTCAGCTCCGACCTGAGCTACGTGGAAGGGGTGACCCGCTACACCAGCTCTACCAGCGTGGCCAGCTACGCCGTCCAGCAGCTAATCGCCGGTCCCAACAGCCAAGAGCAGCGCCAAGGCCTGCGCAAGGCCGTCACGCTCCAAGGCAACTCCAACTGCGGCGCTGACTTTAGTCTCAGAATTCGCAATAGCGTTGCTCAGTTGCGCTTCTGCCGCACTGTCGCTTCTGCCGGTGTGGGGGATGACGCCCGGACCCTCAGCGCCCTCAACGCCACCCTCAAGCAGTTTCCCACCGTGAAGTACACCGTCATTCTCGACCAGAACGGCAACTGCCTCGGAGATATGAGCGGCGAAAATAACTGCTTCATTCCCTACTAGGGCTTAAGGGGCGATCGCGGTCTGTCTAGCCCCCACTCGGGCAAGCGGCGATCGCCCTTTCACTCCCCCTCGCGACCTTTCCCCTAGCTACTTAGTTTCCATCCAGTTTTGGCCCGCGTGCACCTCCGCCACCAGGGGCACCTTCAGCTCCACGGCGCTCTCCATGGTCTGGCGAATCTGGGGCGCCAGGGCGTCCCACTCCTCCGGCGGCACCTCAAAGACCAGTTCATCGTGCACCTGGAGCAGCAGGCGAGCCTGGTAAGGCTGCATCACCTCAGCCAGCTTCACCATGGCCCGCTTGATAATGTCGGCGCTCGACCCCTGAATCGGGGCATTGGCAGCGGCCCGCAGAAGCCCCGCGTCGTTGCGCCCCAGCTTGAGGCTTTCGAGGTCGATGGTGTCCGGATCGCGATCGCGCAGCGCCTTCAGCTCCGAGCTCTCGAACTGGAAGTAGCGCCGCCGTCCCAAAATCGTCTCGACATAGCCCCGGGCGATCGCCTCCTGCTCCATCCGCCGCAAATAGGCAAACACGCGCGGATAGCGTTCGTTGAAGCGCTCGATAAACACCTTGGCATCCTTCGACGACACCCCCGTTTCCCGGGCAAAGCGCTGCGCCCCCATGCCGTAGATCACGCCGAAGTTGATCACCTTGCCCAAGCGACGCTCCTCCGGCGTGATGGCCTCTTTTTCGAGCAGCAGGCGAGCCGTCAGGGCGTGGACATCTTCATTGTTGCGGTAGGTCTCCAGGAGCACCGGCTCCTCGCTCAGGTGCGCCAAAATTCGCAGCTCGATCTGGGAGTAGTCCGCCGCCGCCAATTGCCACCCCTCCTGCGGCAAAAAGGCCTTGCGGATCTGGCGGCTAAAGGCCGTGCGAATCGGAATATTTTGCAGATTTGGATTGGACGAAGACAGCCGCCCCGTCGCCGTGATCGCCTGATTAAAGTCCGTGTGAATGCGCTGATGCTCATCGGCCAGCAGCGGCAGCGCGTCCACATAGGTCGACTTCAGCTTGGCCAAGGAGCGATATTCCACGATCGCGTCCACCACCGGGTGATCGCCCTGGAGCTTCTCCAGCACCGCCGCGTCGGTGGAGTAGCCGGTCTTGGTCTTGCGAGATTTCTTGACGCTGAGGCCCAGCTTGTCAAAGAGAAGTTCGCTGAGCTGCTTGGGCGACCCCAGGTTAAAGGTTTCGCCCGCCGACGCATAGGCCCGCGCTTCGATGGCCTGGAGATCTTGCTCAAGCTGAGCCGAAAAGTTCTGCAAATAGGCCGGGTCGATCCGGATACCGCAAAATTCCATCTCGGCCAGCACAGGCTCCAGGGGAACCTCCACCGACTGGAACAAAGCCAACAGTCGCGGCTCCTGGGCCAAAGCCTGCGCCAAGATCGGCACCAGGCAATAAACGCCGTAGGCGTCCATCCCGCAGTAGTCCGCCACCACGGCAATGTCGAGGTCCTCGATGGATTTGCCCTTGGGGACAAGGTCGCTATAGCTCAGGGGCTGAATGCTCAGGTGGCGCACACTAAGATCGCCCAGGTTGTGGCGATCGTCTGGGTTGAGCACATAGCTGGCCAGCATGGTGTCAAAGACGACTCCCTGGAGCCGAACGCCCTGATGGCGCAGGACCAGGCGATCGAACTTGGTGTTTTGCAGGGCCTTGGGGTAGGCGGGATCCTCGAGAATCGGCCGCAGGGCGTCGAGGACCGTGGCGGTCGGCAGGGTGGTGCCCACCTTGTGGCGCAGGGGAATGTAGGCGACGTCCGATTTGCCGCTGCCCCAGCAGCAGCCGATCCCGACCAGCTCAGCCTTCAGGGGGTCTAGGGCCGTGGTTTCAGTGTCCCAGGCCACGGGGGCAGCGGGGTCCGTGTGGCGGCGCAGCTCGGCGACTAGGGCCGCGAGCTTCTCCGGCGTATCGACGATCTGGGGCTCGATCACGACGCTGGGCATGGCTTGGGCGGCTTCCGTTTCTTCTGCCGAGAAGAAGTCAACGCTGTCGTCGCTGTATTCTGGCAGCGGGGCTGCGGGAGCGGACGTCGGGGTGGGGGTCGCCTCGGGGGCGATCGCCTCTCCGCCCAAGGCTACCTGGATTTTGGACACCTGGCGCACAAAGGATTTTAGCTCCAGCTCCTCCAAGAGAGGCATCAGCGCCGTTTGGTTAAAGCCCCGAAGCTTGCAGTCCTCTAGCGCGACGTCCAGGGGCACATTTAGGGCAATCTGAGCCAAATACTGGGAATGCAGGGCCGCCTCGCGCCCTTCCTCGAGTTTTTTGCGCGTTGCGCCCTTGATCTCCTCCAGAGAGTTATAGATCGCCTCCAGGGAGCCGTAGGTGGTCAGGAGCTGCACAGCGGTTTTGGGACCGATGCCCCGCACCCCGGGAATGTTGTCGGAGGTGTCGCCGCACAGGGCCTTGTAGTCCACGACCTGGCTGGGCAGGATGCCGAGCTTGGCCTGGACCTCCTGGGGGCCGAATTCGCGGGAGGTGTCGTCCCCGCGTCGGGCATAGGCGCTGCCCAGATGCAGCACCGTGACGCCTTGGTCGGGGTCAACCAGCTGGAATAGGTCTTGGTCACCGCTGAGGATCTTGACGCGGTAGCCGGCGGTGCTGGCGCGGCGGGCCAGGGTGCCGATTACGTCGTCCGCTTCGTAGCCCGGCGCGGTCAGCACTGGCAGGTTGCAGGCCGCCAGTAGCTTCTGGAGATTTTGGATATCAGGAATGAAGTCTTCGGGAGTGTCGGGGCGGCCATCCTTGTAGGTTTCGTCGGCCTCGTGACGAAACGTGGGCAGCCCCAAGTCAAAGGCGATCGCCACGTACTGGGGATTTTCGCGCCCGATCATCTCCAGCATGGCCTTGAGGAAGCCAAAGCAAACGCTGGTGGGAATGCCTGTGGAGGTGCGCAGCCCCCCATCGCGCCCCTTCGAATACGCAAAGTAGGACCGAAACGCCAAGGAGTGCCCGTCGATCAGGACGAACACAGGCCGATGTTCTAGGGAGGTTTCAGGGGCAACGATCAAGGTCAGTCTACGGAGCGCATCGTCTTAATTTTAGCGGTCCGGCCAGTGGGCGAAGTCCTGGGTGAAGGCCGAGAGCGGCAGCAGGGTGATGGCGTCGGTTTGTTGGGCGCGCCGGCGATCGCCCTCGGTGTTGTAGCCCCAGTCCGCCAAAAAGAGCCGCACCATGCCCAGGTCCGGCTGCTGACGCACCGAATCGAGGGTTTTCAGCCGATCTTCGATGAACCAGACACAGGTCTCGGCCTCCTGGGCCACCACCAGCTCCCGCAGGGTCTGGTGCTTGGGCTGCTTGACCTCCTTGCCGAAGATCCGCTCCTCCGGCCAGTGAATGCCCTCCGCCGCCAGGAGTCGCTGAACAAAGCGGCCTTCCTTGGTGGTGATGATGTAGGGCGTGACCGCCGCCTCCAGAGCGCGCAGGCGATCGCCCACCCCCGGATAAAAGCGATGCTGGGCCAGCCAGCCCTCCAGGTCCCGCGCGATCCAGGCATCGCGCACGCTGTCTACGGCCACCGCCAGATCGGCGGGGCTGCGGGCTTCTTGGGTCACCAGCTGGTGGGCGATCGCCCACCAATCCGCCAAAATCTCCGCCTCACCCATTCCCTGCATCAGCGCGTGCAGCAGCACCGGCATCTCCCAGCCCGTCTCCACCACCGGCCGCAGCCGATAGAACTTCAGCGCCAAATCCGGCGGCGGCGTCGCTGGTCCCCCCGGCCAAATGCGCTGATAGGCCAGCCACGCCGTCTGAAAATACTCCACTAGCCCGTCACAAATCACCCCGTCAAAATCGAGCGCCAGGATCGTCGGCCTCTGCATGGCCATCTCCCCTCTCTCCTTCACCACCCACAACGCCTCTGATCCTACGCTGTCGCCCCAGCGAAACAACAAAGAAACCCCTCCCAATCAAGCCGGGAGGGGCAACCTCATGAGAGGTTTAGTAAGGCAGGCAAGTTGATTGATCTCGTTTGACTACATCGAGGTCGCAGGCTTGGGCGGCAGGATCGGGGACTCCGTTCCCTCGACCTCCGGCACCGCGTGGGGGCTCCGGAAGGTCTTCTGGGCGTCAGGCCGCTGACAAGCCACCATGGTCTTGACGTGCTCCATCTCGTCATCCCGGATATTCACGAACACATCATAGAGATGGCGAATCTCGGGGCGGCGAGTCTCTGGTTTCGAGCCCGTCTGGAACTCATCAAACATGTACAGGTCGCCTTCTCGGTAATAGTTGACTGCCACCGCTGGCGCAGGCTCAGCTTTTAGGGCAGCTTCATTCTCTTGCAAGAAGACATCGTAGGTGTGATAGGCGTGCTGCTCGACCAGCTCCATGAAGTGATAGGCCGATCGCGGCGAGAACAGGTACAGCAGCACCACCAGCCAGTAGTAGGCGAGGGCCGCATGGCGAGCGACAAAGCGGTCAACCCAGCGATCATTTCCGCCCAGGGATTCCATGATCAGCAGGTGGTGGAGCTCATTCCAGGATTCGGCAAAGTGCACTTTGAGCCAGTCAGCCTTGCGCCACAGGCCCAGGCTTTCGTAGAGGTGCAGCACCGACATGTAGGCAAAGTACGGAACGCGGGCAACGGTCTCCAGAACGTAGAAGCGAGGGTAGGGGCGATCGCGGTAGAGGGTATTGATCACAAACACCAAAATACCCACAAGAATTCGAGTCATAGGGGCTTCCCCTTGGAAAATCCGCGAGAACGATTAGAAGAGCCAGAAATCCAACGAGGCGAAGATTTCTAGGACTTCGCTTTCAATCCTAGCGATCCCTCTTCCAGGTTCTAGCGTGAAATCCACGAGGTTTTAGGTTGCAAAAATTGATGATCTGCCAGAGCTATTAAAACCAAGGATTTCAACTCTTTTAAGAGAAAAGAAAATTTTGTGAACCGTTGCGTTTTATGAAAAGCGTTTCGCGTGAAGTTTGAGTCTAGAGCTGAAAAAGAAGCGGTATCGCGTTCAGGAACTAGCCGAGCACCCAGGGCCCGGCCAGTCGAGGATTATCCTTCGGGGGAGCGATCGGTTGTGCCGCTGATTCCCAAGGCTTTTTTGCTGCGCTTGAGCTGCTTCCAGAGCTGCTTGATTTGGTCGTAGGCTTCCTGGGGAGACAGCTTGCCGCCATTTTCCAAGGCGCAGATATAGCCAACACGCTGGTTGAATTCCTGCAAATTGGCATCAAAGGCCATGTATTCCGGTTTGAAGGCTCCGTGATAACGGGCATGGGGATACAGAAAATTGCGCTTACTCGCTTGTTGTAAAGACTCCATCGTCACGCTCCAGTTAGTGAATGGAAGATGAATTAACCTAACCTTAACCTTTGGGCTGATAGTTAGCACGTATCTATTGGCACAGTTGGGGCTCTAGGCGCATGGCCTGAGCAAGGGATGGCAGAACTCCAAAATTGAGAGGATTAGGAGAAAAATCGCTCTCAATCTGGAATTCTCGGAATAGATCGAGGCTGAAATATCCGCAAAGGTTTCCCAGGGCCTTAAAAACTTTAGAAATCACTAGCCTCCCAGGATAGATTGTGAGCACAGAAATCTAAAGATTTTCTGGGGACGCCAGAAATTCTTGCTGCTCGGCGAGAGATTAGGTCAGAACGCTGATGGCGAGAGGATTGGAGGGTCGATCGCCCGTTGAGATCTCCAGCCTGCTGCATCAATCACATCACGAGTCGGACAGCCCAGATCCTGGATTGCCCGACGAAGCGTTGGCGGGGAAGGGTTCGATCAGTGTGCGTGACCGGGACTACCCCCTACATCGGTGCAAGTGCCGAGCTTCAAAGACGCAGCCAGAGGCGATCGCGCGGTTTTCCGGAGAGACAGTGCCCTAGGGGCGATCGAGCTGAAGGGCGATCGCGCTGTGGTGCAGCCCAGCTTCGCTGCCGTAGGTGCTGACGGTGAGGGCATGCAAGTGCTCAAACAGCGGTCCTGCGGCTAGTTCAGCCACGCGCAGGAGGGGCCATTGATCCTCGATCCAGGTCTGTCCCTGGGGCCAGTCGAGGTAGAGATAGCCGCCGTTGGGGGTGGGCAAGGGAGCGATCGCCCGCTGGAACTGGGGCTGATCGGCGAGGGCTTTGCCCTGGGAGGCCTGGAGCGATCGCTCCAGAGCAGCAGCGGAGGTCGCAAAGATTTCGTAGTTGCCCAGGGTGGTGTGGACACCCCGCACCTGGGCCTGGAGCTGGGGTTCAGTCGTCTCAGCGCTTTGGGCCGACGATTCGTCCGCTAGCTCGGTCCAGGCGGAGACGCTTTGCTTGCCGAGGGTGAGGGGGCCGACGCTGTAGCCCTGGGCCTGGGCGATGGTGTCTAGGCGAGCCAGACCCTCGCTCACAGCCAGAGGACTGGTGCGCTCTGCCACAAAGACCCAGTCTGGCGCAGCCTCAGGCGTCGTCGGCAGGAGGGCCAGGGCATACTCGCCCTGGACCCAGGGGAACACATCGGTCGCCAGATCCAGTCCCCACTGCTGCTGCAGCTGGTCTAGGGGCTGCCGAAGCTGGGTGGCGATCGCCCCACCGCGCTCTAGGCCCTGCTCCAGGCTGCGCCAAAGCGCGTGCATATCTCGTCCCGTTGCGACCAAGGGGCTACCGACCGGGATGTATTTCAGGGCGCGGGGCACCGCCGTGATCTGAGGCCGCCCGGACTGGGAGGTTTCGGTGGCGGTCAGCAGCGCCGTATCGGCCACGATGCCTTGGCGCTCGAGGGCCAGGGCGATCGCCCCCTGGGTGTAGGGCAGGGTCGTCGCAGAAGCGGGCTGCGGGTTGAGCCACTGCGTCAAGGCCGGCACATTCGAGTAGATCAGGCCAATGCGCTTGGGCGTCAGCGTGTCCAGGGCCGTCTGGTAGGCCTCGCTGTGCAGCAGGTTCAGCTCCGGAGCCTGGACATTACTGATGGCATCCTTGAGGACGGCTGGCCCATTGGCAAACAGCACAAAGCGATCGCCCACCAGCGCCGTCGCCTGGGTTACCGCTGCATTGTCTGTGTCGCCATAGATCAGCTGCGTGCCCTTATAGGCCTCAAAGGTCGGCAGTTTGCCCGCAGAGGCCTGCTTTTGCCAAAAAGCCTGCAAAAATTCTCGGCTGCGGACCGGATCGCGCGTGCTGAGGGCCAGCAGATACCCAGGCTGCAAGCCATTACTGGGATCGCGGTCTTGATCCGCCGTGGTCACCGCCCACGTCGCCTCGTCACCGAGCCACGGCCGCACATCCTGCTGATAGCTCAGGCCAGTCCCCGCCAGCAGGCTCTGGATCACTCGCTGCACCTCCTGGCGCGATTGCCGGCGATCGCCCGGCTGCGCCAGCACCTGGCGAAACGCTTCGAGCTTGGTCGGGTTGGTCAACAGCGAGGCCACCAGCGGCGCCTGGGGCGGCACAAACATCGCGGCCTGGGGACTGGCGATCGCCCCACCCTGCAACAGCGCCAAGGGACTCTGGGCCAAAATCCAGGCCAGCCCCCCAGCTCCAATCAAGAGGAGGGCAGCGGCGACGCTAGCCAGCACGGTGAAGAACGAACGGCGTTTCATGAAAGTCTCTTGACGCTGCAATGCTGCACACCCCGACGATAACGGATGGCAGCACTATTATCGAAGAAATTTGCCCATCGGCGTCAATTCGGCGACAGGGTAAGGGGCAGGGCAAGGGGGCGATCGCCTGGTTAAGAACGATTCAGCCAGGGTGCGCAGCAAAAACCCCTCTCCCGGACAGCACAATCTGGCGATGAGCAGGGCATCCTAGAACCAGAGAGATGGCGTGTCGGCGCATTTGTCACTAGCGCCTCGTTTGGGCGATCGCCCGCCCCTCTCCATCACCCGCCCGGAGCGTTCATGTCTTCTCCTCCTGAAAATCCCGCGACTGAGCAGTCCACCTCTCGCCCACCGTGGGCCGAGGAAGAGGTCCAAAACCTCAACGAGCAGCGGCTGAACCAAGAATTCGATCGGTGGATCACCGCCCTCCAAGAGTCCGATCGGGCCTTCTACAAGCTGATGGCCATTGAAGTGTGGTCCATTGCCAAAACCATGGACGGCATTTTGCCGGGCTTCTGGAGCCGCTTCATGGCCAATCGCCAAGTAGCCATGAAAAATTTTTTGACCCACAAGCACACCACCAAAGGCACCGAAGACGAAGAGCCCTCTTCGCATCAGCCTTGAGCCCCTTGAGGCGATCGCCCTTGGCCAGTCGCTCTGCGGACTTTGGCAGGACCAAACGGGGGCAAGATATGATGAAGTTAAGGTTTCTTGATTTCTTGGGGCTCGGGCCTGTTTGGCTCGGGAAACAGCGTCCTCACGCGGCGCAGATCAAGGGCGATCGCCCTTCCCCTCTCAGGCTGCATCCCATTCACTTCACAGTTTTGGCCCCCGCTACAGGCCAGTTCACTTGCGTTTTTGGCACCAGACCCTGAGGCGTCTGAATGATCCCTTTGACGCATTGTGTCGAATAATTTTTCTGTCTAAATTAAAATCGGGCTTTTTTGCATCCACTGGGGCAACACCACTATGCTGCGACGACTCTCTCTGTTTGTGGGCACGATGCTGTTGCTGGCCGCTTGCGGCTCGGGAGAACCGGAGGAGGAAGCGATCGCACCTCAGCCGTCTCCTAGCGCTCCAGCTTCCCCGGCCGCCCCACCGGCCACCCCGTCTTTTGCCAATCCCACCGTGCCCCCGGCCGCGGGCAGCACTGCTCTGATTCAGCCAACCAACTCGGGAGAGCGCGTTCGCCAGCTGCAGGCGAGCGCAGGGCGCGCGGATCCCTTCCGTACCATTTCCGTGACGCCGGTGATCGAGCGTGAACCGACCGCCGCTGGCGGGGGCGCTGCGGGCACACCGGCCCAGTCCCAAAGCACCGGGGGCAGCCAGCCAGGACGGCGTTTGGCTGCTCCAGCGGGTGTACCTGCCCGCATTCCCAACATTGCAGGTCAGCGCACCGCCACGGGGGGAAGCACTGCCACGGGAGGACGCACCGCCAGCGCCGGGGGCACGCAGGGGCGCACCAGCGGCGGCCAAGCAGGCCGACCCGGTACCGCTGGATCGGCCACAAAGCCTGGTTCTGGCTCCACCGACACAGCAGGCTCTGCAAGTCCCGGCGGTGGCACCACCGCCAAGCCTCCAGCGATCGCGGCCTTGCCGCCGCGCCCCTCAACGGCGATCGCCGATAGCGTTGCCGTCCTCGGCGTCATCGACTTCAGCAGCACCAGTCCCCGCGCCATCATTCAGGCCCCCAACGAGGCTTCGAGCCGCTACGTCGCCCCTGGGCAGCGCATTGCGGGCGGCACTGTCTTGGTCAAGCGCATCGAAATGGCTGGCAAAACCCCACAAGTCATCCTGCAAGAAAACGGTGTTGAAGTGGCTCGGGGCGTCGGCGAAGCACCTGCGGGCGCTGCGGCCACGACCTCCGGCGGCCCTGCCGCTCCTGGCCCCTCTGCTGCGGTCCCCACTACCCCTGCTGTCGTGAATCTGGCCGTCGCGAGCGATCGCGCCCCGTCGCTGAGCAACTAATCAAACTCCAACCACTCAAACTCACCAAAATCCCCGAGAAAAGTCTTTCTCGGGGATTTTTTGTCCAAGGGGGATTTGATTTTCCTTCAGGGCTCCGCCACCCTGGAGCAGTTAGAACTTCAGGCGCTGGCGGTGGTTGGCCACCGACTCCACAATGCCCAAGGCGATAAAGTTCTTCAGCATGGCCGATCGGCCGTAGCTCAGCCACGGCAGCGGAATGCCGGTGACCGGCGCCAAACCAATGGTCATGCCAATATTAACGACCACCTGGAAGACCAGCATCGACAAAACGCCGATCGCCAGCAGCGATCCAAAATTGTCCTTGGCATTTTGGGCAATGATCACCAGCCGGAAGCAGATCAGCCAAAACACCAGCAGGACCACCACCGCACCCACAAAGCCCAGCTCTTCGCCGATCGCCGAGAAAATGAAGTCCGTGTGCTGCTCCGGGATAAAGTCCAGCTGGGTTTGAGTCCCGTGGCCCAGGCCGCGGCCCCATAGCTCCCCAGCCCCGATGGCAATGCGCGACTGAATCAGGTGATAGCCACCCCCCAGCGGGTCCTTATCCGGATCCAAAAAGAGGATGATTCGGTCTTTTTGGTAATCGTGGAGGATATTCCACAGCACCTTACCCAGGATCCCTGAGAGCAAGTTGACCACCAGAGCACCGAAGGCCCCCAGCCGAGCCCAGGGCAAGGTTCGCCAACCAATAATGGTCATCAGGGCAACCCAGACAAACCATCCCGGCAGCAGGACGCTAAACAAAATGGCCGAGATGATCGGCGAGATCATCAACAGCAGCCAGCCAGGGTTGGTATTGGCCCAGTAGAGCATGCCAATGGTAACCGCGCCAAAGACTAGCGAGGTTCCCAAGTCCGGCTGCACAAAGACCAAGGCCCAAGGCACCCCCGTAATCAGCAGGGTCCGGCCAATGGACGGGAGCGTTGCGGATTGGTTGTGCAGCAGGGCCGCCAGGGTAATGATGACGCCAATCTTGGCAAACTCTGAGGGCTGCACGTTGAATCCCCCGATGGTGATCCAGCGCTGGGCACCCAGCGCTGTCACCCCCAAGAATTTGACGGCCAGCAGCGAGACAATGGTGGCACCGTAGATGATCCACTGCCACTGCAGCAGGTTTTCGTAGCGCGATCGCGCGATGCCCAGGGCCAGCACTAGGCCAATACCACCCACCAGCCAGTGCTGCCACCAGTCGGTGAGGCCCATGTTCATCTCAACGCTGCGAATCGTGACGCCCCCCAAGATGGTCAATCCAACCGGCAGCGCCAAGAGCAGCCAGTCCATTTCTTGCCAGGGCTGGATGAGTGACTGCCAGCGGATTCGCCAAAACGACTTTTGTAACATAGGCTCCTAGAGAGAGAAGGACGGCTGATCACCCCGAAGGCCGAGAAACCCTGCGTGTTTCCAGCCTTCTTGTCAGGCTTTACGGTCAGGTCAGAGCGGCGACCGAAACTTTTGCGGCGACTTGCTGGGCGATCTGGGTCAGGGCTTTGGCGGAGGCAGATTCTGGGTCGGCCAGCACGATGGGCACCCCGCGATCGCCCCCTTGGCGCAGCGACATCTCTAGGGGCACACAGCCCAGCAGGGGAATCCCCAGTTCTTCGGAGGTCTTTTGGCCACCCCCCGACCCGAAGATGTCGTACTGCTTCTCCGGCATATCGGGCGGGATAAAGTAGCTCATGTTTTCTACGATGCCCAGGACCGGCACGCCCATCTGCTGGAACATCTTCAGGCCTCGCCGAGAGTCGATCAGGGCGACGGTCTGGGGCGTGGTCACGATCACGGCACCGGCCATGGGCACGGCCTGAGCCAGGGTCAACTGAGCATCCCCAGTTCCTGGGGGCAGGTCCACGATCAGATAGTCCAGCTCGCCCCAGGCCACCTGGTAGAGAAACTGGCGAATGATGCCGTTGAGCATGGGGCCTCGCCAAATAACGGGCTGATCGGGATCGATCAAGAAGCCCATGGACACGAGCTTGACGCCGTGATTGAACACCGGTTGCAGGATGTCGCCCTGATCGCTTTTTTGCACGCTCACCTGGGCCTCTGTCAGGCCCAGCATGGTGGGCGCGTTGGGGCCGTAGATGTCGGCGTCGATCAGGCCGACTTTGGAGCCCGCTTTGGCCAGAGCAACGGCCAGGTTGACGGCGACGGTGCTTTTACCGACGCCCCCTTTGCCGCTGGAGACAGCGATGATGTTTTTGATGCCGTCGATGCCTTGGCGATCGGGCAAGGCTTTTTGCTGGGGCGTTTCGGCTGTCACTTCTACCGCCACATCCACGACGCCGGGAAGCTGCTGCACGGCTTTTTTGCAGTCCTCGACGATGAACTCCCGCAGGGGGCAGGAGGGCGTGGTCAGGACGAGGGTAAAGCGCACCTGTCCGTTGTTGGTCTGGACATTGCGGATCATGTTGAGCTCGACCAAGCTTTTGCGCAGCTC
This sequence comes from Geitlerinema sp. PCC 7407, assembly GCF_000317045.1. Taxonomy (NCBI): domain Bacteria; kingdom Bacillati; phylum Cyanobacteriota; class Cyanophyceae; order Geitlerinematales; family Geitlerinemataceae; genus Geitlerinema; species Geitlerinema sp. PCC 7407. The sequence goes on along the minus strand of NC_019703.1, from coordinate 153,382 downwards.
GGGGTCCTGCACAGGACGCAAAACCTCTAGAACGGCGGACGGGGTTAGGCTTTCAGACATGAGTTGATGATTGATTGTGCAGCGGGCAAGTGAACGCGGGCCGGGAGTAGCGGCTGTCTTTGACTGGGCGCGCGTGGGGTTCAGTTTGGAGAATCCTGCTCGATCTTACCGCCGAGCTTCCTGCCGTGGACGGGGGCGATCGCAGGTTCTGGGCGCAGCCCCGCCGTCCCTAAAACGGAAACTCCTCGCGGGGATGGGGTTTCGGCCCGTCCTGCTTCTCTTGCTCGGCGGCCTGGGCCAGCTGCGCGGCCACGCGCGCTGCGTAGTGGCGCAGCACCGACCACACCAGAGGAGCGAGCCAGCCCTTGAGGGCCACCGAGTAGGAAACGCGCGTCCCGTCGAGGGTAGATTCGATCCGGTAGATCACCCGCTCTTCGATGCCCAGGATCGCCAGGATGCGGATGCTCATCATTTCCATGGGCCGCACCCCCTCAACAAAGATGCGCACCGGCAGCAAAAAGCGCGTGACGGCTTGGTAAATCAGGCCGGGCTTGACGACTAGGCCCCGGGGCACGTTTGTTTTTACCAGCAGCGGATGCCAGGACACATCCGCCAGGTCAACGATTTTTTGCCACAGGTCTTCGACCGAGGCCGTACTGATGATGTGATAGGTTTTGGCCAGAGACCCTCGCATTCCGCGATCGCCGGATTGGACAAACTCCGAAGAAAATTCGCTCAAGGTCACCCTCCCTATCGACGCAAATCAGCTCGCTGGGACACAGCATTTTCTCTCTAAATTGGCAGCAAGCAACCAAAACCGATTGCGTCTGCCCTAGGCGATCGCCCGACTGTCAAAAGTTTTGCCTAACCCTATCAATATCGGTCTTTTGACCGAGGGTTTATTTCAAATTGATCGAGACCTTAAGGTCCTGGCGACGGATTTTTACGCGCCCGAAAAAAGCCCAATTTTTGGGCTTAAGTTTTCTATTTTAGCGACGGAGATCGCGTTACATTTCTTTATGCATTTTTTGTTTTCCGAGGCAGCCCTGCACTTCGCCTCAAAGCGCGCTTGCCTATGCACCAAGAGCGCGTTTTTCCCGAACGACTTTTTGATAAGATTGGCCATGGCTCAGGTCATCATCTGCGGCTCAGCCTCGCTCCATCACGCCAGCGTGAACCGCGAACGGGCGGGGCTCAAGATAGAAACACCAACGTGGTAGCGATCGCACGCTAAACAGCTCAGCACTCCGAACAGACTGCGATCCTCAAAGCATTTGAACCGCAGCATCTCCGGAACCCCCTCTCCAGCCCCAGTGCCCCCTTCCTTCTCGAAGATTTGGGTCTCTGGATTTTGTCAAACCATTTGACTAACTGGCGCAGCGGGTGCTGTTCATTTTTTGATTTCGCCTTTCAAAAGCGTTTTTGAGTTGATTGCAACGGGAATATGACAACGTCCTCGACCCCCCAGGTATCCACCACTAACACGCTGCCTCCCTCCGACTCTCGGGAGCGGGTCAGCCAGTTTATGCGATCGCTCCAGGACAAGATTTGCCAAGGCCTCGAAGCCCTCGAAGGCGGCGCCACCTTCCGCGAAGACTCCTGGGAGCGGGAAGACGGGGGTGGCGGGCGATCGCGCGTCCTCCAAAACGGGCGCATCCTCGAGCAAGGCGGCGTCAACTTCTCCGAAGTCTGGGGCAACACCCTGCCTCCCTCCATCCTGTCTCAGCGCCCCGAAGCCCAGGGGCACGGCTTCTACGCCACCGGCACCTCCATGGTGCTGCACCCCCGCAACCCCTACATCCCCACCGTCCACCTCAACTATCGCTACTTTGAGGCTGGCCCCGTGTGGTGGTTCGGCGGCGGCGCAGACCTCACCCCCTACTACCCCTTCGCCGAAGACGCGGCCCACTTCCACCGCACCTTCAAGGCAGCCTGCGACGCTCACCACGCCGAGTACTACCCCGTCTTCAAGCGGTGGTGCGACGAATACTTTTACCTCAAGCACCGCGGCGAAACCCGGGGCGTTGGCGGCATCTTCTTTGATTACCAAGATGCCAGCGGCAAGCTCTACAACGGTCCGAGCCCCACGGGCCCCGCTGCCCAGTACAGCGATCAGGTCGGCGGCATCGGTACGCGCAGCTGGGAAGACATCTTCGCCTTCGTCCAAGAGTGCGGCGACGCCTTCTTGCCGGCCTACACGCCGATCATCGAGCGGCGTCAAGGCATGGAGTACGGCGATCGCGAGCGCAACTTCCAGCTCTATCGCCGCGGCCGCTACGTCGAATTCAACCTGGTTTATGACCGGGGCACCATTTTCGGCCTCCAAACCAACGGGCGCACCGAATCAATCTTGATGTCGTTACCGCCCCTGGTTCGTTGGGAATACTGCTACCAGCCTGAACCCAACTCCCCCGAAGCCGAACTGTATGAGACGTTCCTCAAGCCCCAGGACTGGGCCAACTGGTCGCCGAGCCACGTCTAGCCTGATTTTGCACGGGCTTTTTCAGACCGTGACCCACTGTTCACTGACTCACCGGTCTTCCAAAGATGAACAGTGGGTTTCTTGTGTCGATGCGATCGCCCACCGGCAAACCGATCTCGTTCTCGCGGCCGGGGGAGCGGCCAAGCCCCAACCCAAAGCGCGGGATGTCGGGTCGCAGAAATTGCTGTAAGCTTCGATTGATTACGCTAATTTTTTTATTTCCGGGTCAATTATTTGCGCCTCAGCGCGCTCCTAGCGGTGCTGGGGTCTTGGGGGACTCGTCTCAAAACACGCTACGACTTCCGTTGAATGTTAGAAGATAGGTAGCAAATTCATTAAACCTTCCAGAGAGATTGGGTTGGCTCACGAGATCGCGCCCATGGCTTGCGCTGCAAGGTTAACAGCGAAGTCAACAGCAAGCCTTGAGCGGCGGCACCATCAAGAGTTATGAGCAGAGGGTCAGTAATTCACATGGAACAAAAAACCTACACAACGCGCGATGGTCAAACGGTCATTGTTTTGACCCCTGTTGGTCGGATTGACATTACGACAGCGTGGCAGTTTCGCCTCAAGCTCCAGGAATGTATCTCGAAGCTGAGCCCCCACATTGTGGTGAACCTGGGACAGGTCAATTTTATTGATAGCTCGGGACTGACGTCGCTGGTCGCGGGCATGCGGGATGCAGACAAGGTCAAGGGCAGTTTTCGCATCTGTAATGTCCATCCAGAGGCGAAGCTGGTGTTTGAAGTGACGATGATGGACTCGGTGTTCGAGATTTTTGAGACCGAAGAGGAAGCTCTAGAGGGGGTTCCTCGCAATATGGTGAGCTGAGCCCAAAGCCACGTCCAGCGGTCAGCGTGAGTTTATCGGGCAAAAACGACCGCTGCCGCGATCGCGCAGAAGAGTTTGGCAAGCGATCGCGGTTTGATTTGCCCCTTTACGAAATTTTTATAGAGCAAAGTGGGCAACCTGGATCTGTGGGGTTCAAGGGCGTGGCCTAGGAGGCCTTTGCTCTGGAAGCCATTGCGCTGAGAGCCGCCAAGGCTCGCGGTGAATGTTCTTCGCACTAGGTTGCCAATGATGATGCGTTACGTAGCTGCTCTGCTGGTCCCCGTGTGTCTGGGAAGCTTGGGAGGACAGGCGATCGCGGCAGATCCCGTACCGACGGTCGTTGCCCAAGAAACGGGCGATCGCGTTCTCCAGACTGAATTTTGGCCCCAGGCCTATCGCCTGGTCCAAGAACAAAGCTTCCTGATCGACCGGATCGAAGAGGCGCTGCTCTCGCCTGACCCCAATCGCGTCCGCGCAGCCGAAGGGCAAATCACGCTTCATTTGGGCGCTGTCGATCGCTTTTTGCGCAGCGCTTACCCCCTGCCGGATCTGCTGTGCGGTGACCTAGCCCCCAGTCTTCCGGCCACTGGCGCTAGCGCCAGCCTGCCCAGCGGCCCCCAGGTTCAGGCCTACTGCGGACTGTACGCCGCAGCAGACCGCCTCAAGGCCCTGCGGCCTGACCTCGACCGGCGCGTGATGGCCCTCGGGAGCGTGGCCGAGGTGGAGCCGCTGCCCCTGGTGAGTGGCGAGGTGACCGTCAATCGGGCCGGCATCCCTCAGATGCGCCATGGCAACCTGCGGGACGCCGCTGACCCTGTCCAGGGGAGAGTGCCAGCGGCGCCGATGGCGATGACACCGGTGGTCGAGCAGCCGATGAAGCCGCTGGTGAACTACTCGCCGCCCATGCAGCCGGCGATCGCGCCACCGGACGGCCTGCTGACCCAAGTCCGCAGCATTCGCGCCCTGAATGAGCAAATTCAGGCGGCATTTCCGGGCAGTCCCCGCTTCGCCAATCGTCAGGAAATGATGACGTCTCTAGATGAGCTGACCTACGATTTGTACGAGCCCGAGGCGGACTATTACCAAGCTTTTTTGGCCCAGCCCAACACCGGCATCGCGCGGCTGCTGCCCGCTGCGGTCTATCAGCCCGACCCCAATCAGCTGCGCAACCGGCTGATGCCCACGGTCGAAGAGCGCTACCCCTTTAGTCCGCTGGTGCCGCAGCGCGCCGAGGGATCGCCGCTGCTGGCGCTGCAAGTGGCGGGCGATCGCCTCCAGTTTGCGCCGGTGGGGCTGCACTACGGCTTCATGGCGGACCTGGGCCAGACGCCCCTCGACGCCCTCGATTCCCAGCTCAAAGTCGATCGCCAGGCGCTTTCACCGGAGCTGCGCTCCCTGTTCATGGGCTACCAGCCGCCGGAAACCTTGGCCGATCTCCAGCGCGATCAGCGGCGCTTCTTGCGCAACAAGGGCGACGAGAGGGCGCTCGAGACCTTTCAAAATGGTCAAATTCCGCTGGTGGTGGGCCACACCTATCTGGTGCGATCGCTCCAGTTCGAGCTGCCGGAGGCGATCGTAGAAGGTCGACCGCTGCCGGTGCGCGATCGCCGCTACCTAGAGCTGCGTCTCGACACCGACAGCAGCGATGTTTTGGTGGCCGTTCGCCCGATCAGCCGTCGGGTGGACGGCAGCTACACGGTGCTCTGGCAGCTGATCGAGGAGTTCCCCGACCCCACGATTCGCGATCTCGATCAGTACGTGCGCTTTGAGTGAGTAGCGCGGCGCGAGGGGCGATCGCTGCAATGGCGGCGGGTGAGGCTGCCGTTTTCAGGACGCCCCAAGAGAATCATTGGCAGCATTGTGCGTGTTTTAACCCAATTTCCTGGATGGTCTCAGTCCTGCTGGATCCGTATGAACTTTCGTTAAACAAGTCTTACTTGCTACCGATACACTGGCAGTAGCCAACGGCCAAGGTTTTGCAGTTTGGCCCTCTCTCGGGGTGAAATCGCGCTTCCTGGCTGGAGCCTGAGGTGTTTTCCGTAAATTCACGTGTTTGGGGCTAAAGAGCAGAGAAAATCGGCAATCTCGCTGATGAGCAAGGCTCCTCAGGATCAGTATGGTGCTTGATAGGGCATCTCCCAGGAATCCTGCGTAGCGATTGATACGAGCAGAGCGATCGCCACGGGAAGGCAGCTAACCTCTCAGGTTCTCCCAGGCCCCGCCTTCTCCCACGCCCACCACCCGCTCACGGTGTTTGTTCTTGAGGCATCTGCGGTTCGTACACTGGCGATTTAGTTCTAGGCTTCCAGGCAAATTCATCCCGGCAAAAGGAAGACATCTCTGATGCGAGTTTCCACCCAGCAAGCCCCCTGCAATGCCCTCCGACGGGCGATCGCGCCCACCACTCGCTCCCCCAAGCGCGTCGTGATGCTTGGCCCTAGCCTGGAGCAGCAGGGCGGCATGGCGTCGGTTGAAAACCTGATCATGGAGCAGTGCTACGACGGGGTCAGCGTGCGCCATATCAGCGAACACGACGAGGGGTCAGCGCTCCATCGCATCAAGGTCTATTTCCGAGCGCTGCTGCAATTTGCCGGTCTGCTCTTGGCCCAGAAAGTTGATGTGGTTCACATCCATCTATCGGAGCGGGGCAGCGCTTGGCGAACGGCTCTTTTGATCTTGCTGGCGGTCCTGTTCCAAAAGCCGGTCATCACTCACGCCCACGGCTGTGAGTTCCATCTGTTTTATGACAATTTGCCTCGGCTGGCCCAGCGGGTGCTGAGCCTGGTTTTCCGGCAGTGTGCTTACTTCATCGTGCTGTCCGAGAGCTGGCGCGACTACTACGTCAAGCGCTGCGGCCTTTCGGCTTCGCGGGTGGTGGTGATGCTCAATCCGGTCCAGCTGCCGGAGACGGTGCCCAACCGAACCAAGGGCGATCGCGTGCGGCTGGTGTTTTTGGGACGCATCGGAGAGCGCAAGGGCGCCTTTGACTTGCTCGAAGCCTTTGCCCGCATGCCCGAAGAAGTGCGCGATCGCACCTCCCTGACCCTGGCTGGAGACGGAGCCGTCGCCGAGGCCCGCCAGCTCGCCCAGCGCCTCGGCATCGGTGAGCAGGTCACCTTCCCCGGCTGGATCAACCGCGCCCAGCGCGACCAGCTCCTGGCTCACGCCCATGTATTTGTCCTGCCGTCCTACAACGAAGGGCTGCCCATGGCCATCCTGGAAGCCATGAGCTGGGCCTTGCCTGTGGTCACGACGCCCGTTGGCGGCATTGGCGAAATTATTACGTCCAACGACACCGGGATTTTGATTCAGCCTGGAGATGTCACCCAGCTGAGCGATCGCCTCCAGCAGCTAATCGAAAACCCCAGCCTGCGCCAGCAAATGGGCGATCGCGCTCGCCAGCGCGTTGCCCCCCTCAGCACCCAAAACTATCGCACCCAGCTCCAAACCCTCTACACCACCGCCCGATAATTCTCCCTGCCCAGCCCTTCACCTTTTGCCTGGTGCCAAAAAGCGAGCCGTTTCCGGCTCGCTTTTCGTGTTCTAGGCTTCTAGGCTTCTAGATGCCCAGGCCTAGGCGCTCCAGGTATCTCGCCACTGAATAATCCCCTCCTCCGCTACGATCCAGCGGCGAGCCACCAGGTTCTCGCGGACCGGCGATCGCCCCTCGCGCCACATCGCATACTTAAACAAAATCGGCTTACCAGCGCTCTCCTCAAAGGGAATCTCGCCAAACCACAAATTGGAGTTGATGTACTCCAGCGGGTACGCCTTTGCGATGTCCCAGTTGCCTAGCTCCGGACAGTCCCCCGTCACCACGATCGTCTCTCCCAGCTGCGTCGCCAGGCCGTCGAGCTGCACCCGCACGATCACCTTCCCTTTGACGCGCTCGCCCACGTGACTCAGGACCAAAACTTCCTTGGGCGCCAGCTCTAGATTGTTCAGGCGGCCTTCGACTACCTCCAGCTTCCGGCGCGTCAGCACACAGGTGTGCTCACCATCAGGCAGATCCGTCTCCACCGTCTCCAGGGTCGCGCCTTCCCCCCGATTCATCGCCACAAAGCAGCGAGAATCTCGGTAGCGCCGCACATAGCAGTAGATATCCGGCGTGAGATATTTTTGCCACAGGCTGCCCATGGACACCGCCGGGTTAAGGCGGCGCAGCCCCGACAGCAGGCGCACATCCCGATAGAGCACTGCATTGGTGTCCCACTGCTCCATCATCGGGCGATTGTAGGGGTCGTTATTGCCGTAGGGATTTTGGTCACCGTTGGTGTCGTCGTGGAGACCCTGCTCCGTGCCGTAATAGATGCACGGAATTCCCCGCGCCGTCATGATCAGCACCGTCGCCAGCCGCAAGACATCCAGATCCGGATTGAGGGTCTGGAAGCGGTGCATATCGTGGTTGTCGATAAAGGTCACCAGTTCCGTCGCCGCGCGGTAGCGGTGGTCTTGATCAAAGATCTCTTGGATCAGGTGAAAGCCGCCCTCGTGGTAGAGCCCTAGGGCATGGCGGATGGCCATACACAGCCCAAAATCGAGGATGGTCATGCCGGACTTGTTGGCGAACTCCACCGAGCGATCGTCGCTGGGGCTGCTGTAGATCCATTCGCCGAAGATGAAGACATCGGGCTTGTGGGCCTGGATATCCGCGTTGAACTCCTGCCAAAACCAGATCGGCATGTGCTTGACGGTGTCAACGCGCAGGGCATCGACGCCCCGATCCAGCCACAGCTTGATGGCCGACTTGATGTAGTTGCGATAGTCAGAGTTGTTTTCGTTGAAGCTGGCTAGACCGGCCAATTCGCAGTTTTGCACCTGCCACTCGTCGTCCCAGTCGGTGACTTCGCCGTAGTGGTGGTACCAGTGGTTGGCGTCGTTGTTGAAGTCCGCGATGAGGACTCCGTCATCGAAAAGGCGGCCTTTGATGCCGCCAGTGTCGGGGCTGCTGTGGTTGCAGACGATGTCCAAGATCAGCTTCATGCCGCGCTTGTGAAGCTCGGCGATCAGGCGATCGAAAACGGTCTCTTGCGTTTGGAATAGAGAGGGATTGTCGTCGGAGGCAATATATCGGGGGTTTATACGCTTAAAGTCTTTGGTCCAATAGCCGTGGATGGCGGCCTGCTTTTCATAAAAGAGTTTTTCGACTTGCTCGAAGAGGGGGGTGAGCCAAATGGCCGTGACGCCCATGCCCTTGAGGTAGTCGAGTTTGTCGATGATGCCCTGGATGTCGCCGCCCCAGTACTTGCCCCAGTCCTGGCGATCGGGGTCGTAGAGGTCTCCGTTGGGGCCTGCACTGTTGTCTGGATCACCATCATTGAAGCGATCGACGACGATGAAGTAGAGGGTTTCTTGGCGAAATTCGATAGAGCGAGTAAAGAGAAACTCAAACTCGTCAACGCCCTCGGTGTCGGGGGTCTGGCTGGTGGGCAGAGCTGCGCCCGTTCGGACGTCGAGAACTTCGGTTTGGCCCGAGTCGGGGACTTTGGCCTCGGAGATGGAGGAGGGGTCCATAGGATACCTGTGAAAAGATTGGGTGGACGAACCGCTGAGGGGACAAACAGGCGTTTTTGATCAATTAGGGCGATTTTTCGTCGGCTGATTTATTGGTGATTATTCACGAATCCTGGGGCCTTGCCTATCGGTAGAAAGGTAGAGGCCTCGGCAGAGCGGGTGTCCAAAATTACCGCTGGGTTTCAGGGCGGCTCGGGAGCCCTCGGCGGGGTGGCCGTTCTGCGCTAGCGTAGACATTGATTCTGATTTTTCGTCGTGTGGGTCTTGATCTGTGGTGCTGCTTCGTCGTTCTGGGCTTTCGATTGCTTTGGCGCTGGGACTGTTGGTGGGGCTGACGGCATGCGCCAATTCGCCGGGGAGTGATGCGTTGGAGCGATCGCTGCAAGCGGATCCCCAGCTCACCAACGGCGGCGAAACGCCGCGCCCGTCGCCCAGCGTCACGGCTCAGCTGCCGGAGGACTTCCCGGCAGAGCTGCCCCGCTATCCCAACGCCAGACTGGTGGCGGTGGAGCGGGCGGTCGGAGAAAACGCAGAGACGGTGACGCGCTGGGAAACGTCCGACAGCGGCGATCGCGTGCAGCAGTTCTATCAAGAGGTGCTGGCCGAAAATAACTGGGCGATCGCGCCCTCGACGGGCAGCAGCGGACTAGAGGCTCGCCAAGGCAGCTTGACCATGCAGCTAGTGCTAGAAGCGGCAGCACCGACAACGGCCTCTCCCAGTCCCAGCAGCCCGACCGCAAGCCCCCCAGCCTCTCCGGGCGCCCCTGCTTCCCCCAGCCCCAGCGCCCCTGCGGCCAGTCCCACCCAGTTTTCAATTCGCTATAGCCGCGGCAACGGCAGCGCTCCCGCGAGCCCCCCGGCCAGCCCCAGCGCCACCGAGACGCCCCAGGCTGGATCTGGTGCTTCTCTCGGAGAGATTTTGGGGGGTGGCTCGAGCGGCCAGCGCTTTACGGATCTCGATCAGGCTCCAGAACCCTTTCGGGGGGCGATCGCCGCTTTGGCAGAGCTGGGCGTTTTCGCGCCGCCCGCTGGCAAAAACGTCGCCCCCGCCAGCACTTTCAAGCCCAACGCAACCCTGACCCGGCGGGAGTTTGCCCGCTGGCTGTTCCGGGCCAACAACGCCCTCTACGCCAACCAGCCCGCCCGCCAGATTCGCCCTGCCGTCGGAACCTCGACCCCCGCATTCCAAGACATCCGGCCCCAGGACCCAGACTTTGGCGCCATTCAGGGACTAGCCGAGGCGGGCATCATTCCCAGCCCCCTAGCCGGGGATGCTGGGGCGACGACCTTCCGGCCCGAGGTGCCCCTGTCGCGGGAAACCCTGCTGCTGTGGAAGGTGCCGCTAGATTCGCGCCAGGGCCTGCCCGCGCCCAACCTAGAAACCTTGAAACAAACCTGGGGCTTCCAGGACGCAGCCAAAATCGACCCGCGGGTTCAGCGCGCCTTGATTGCAGACTACCAAAGCGGCGACCAGTCCAATGTCCGGCGCGCCTTTGGCTATACGACGCTGTTTCAGCCCAAAAAGCTGGTGACGCGGGCCGAAGCGGCGGCGGTGCTGGGGTATTTTGGCACCCAGGGGGACGGCCTCTCGGCCCAAGAGGCGCTGCAAACGGCCCAGTCCGCCGCCGAGGCCGAGGCATCGGCAGCCCCCAGCAGCCCAGCCCCCAGCAGTCCCGCACCCAGCAGCCCGGCAGCTTCGCCCGCACCCTAATTTTTCTTGCTCCTTTCGCTTTTTGACACCCTGCATGACCGCTGCGAACTTTGACTGTTTGGCCTACAATCGCCTGTTTGCGATCATCGAAGAACTGGTGCTTTGCCACTCTCCCAGCGGGGTCGAGACCGAGGTCGATCGCTGGCTCGAGAACCGGTTTGGGCAGCTGGGCCTGGAGGCGTGGCAGGACAGCGCGGGAAACTTTGTGGCGCGCATTCCGGGGCGCGATCGCGGACGGGCGATCGCCATCACGGCCCACAAAGACGAGATCGGCATGATGGTCAAGGCCGTCGAGCCCAATGGCCGAATCGCGGTGCGCAGGCTGGGGGGCGCGTTTCCATGGGTGTACGGTGAAGGCGTCGTAGATTTGCTGGGCGATCGCGAAACGGTCAGCGGCATTTTGTCCTTCGGGTCGCGCCATATTTCCCACGAGTCCCCCCAAAAGGCCCAGCAAGAAGACAAGCCCGTCCGCTGGGAAGACGCCTGGGTAGAAACCAAGCGATCGCCCGAAGATCTGGCCGCCGCCGGGATTCGGCCCGGAACGCGCGCCGTCATCGGCAAGCACCGCAAGCGGCCCTTTCGGCTCCAGGACTACATCGCCAGCTACACCCTCGACAACAAAGCGTCGATCGCCATTTTGCTGGCCCTAGCCGAGATTCTCGAAACGCCCGCTGTGGACCTCTATCTCGTCGCCTCCGCCAAGGAAGAAGTCGGCGCTCTGGGAGCCCTATTTTTCAGTCAGCGGCAGCGCCTAGACGCCCTCATTGCCCTAGAAATCATTCCCCTCGCGCCGGAATACACCATCGAGGGCGGCTCAGTCCCGGTGGTGCTGGCCCAGGACGGCTACGGCATCTACGACGAGGACTTGACGCGCCAAATCCGGCAAGCCGCTGAGCAGATGGCCCTGCCGCTGCAAATTGCCACGATTAGCGGCTTTGGCAGCGACGGCTCTATTGCGATGAAGTTTGGCCACGTGGCCCGGGCAGCCTGCCTCGGCTTCCCGACGGACAACACCCACGGCTACGAAATCGCCCACCTAGGGGCGATCGCCCACTGCGCCCGCATCCTCAAGGGCTTCTGCGAGACGGTGGATCTGCTGTGCCCCTGAGAGGGGCGATCGCCCGGTTTGTAACAACCTCTGCAATTGTGGCGGGATGCTGACCACAATTTCCTACAATTGATGCCAGAACACCCACACATCCTTGCATCCATGGCCCGAACTGTTGCCGACGTGATGACCCGTGACCCGATCACGGTGCAGCCTGACGCCCCTCTCAAAGACGCCATCCAAATCCTGGCCGACAAGCGAATCAGCGGCCTCCCCGTCGTGGATCAAAGCGGGAAATTGGTCGGCGTCATTTCTGAGACCGACCTCATGTGGCGCGAATCCGGCGTGACGCCCCCGGCCTACATCATGCTGCTCGACAGCGTGATCTACCTGGAAAATCCGGCCCGCTACGATCGCGACCTGCACAAAGCCCTCGGCCAGAGCGTCGGTGAGGTCATGAGCCGCGACCCCGTCACCATCAGCCCGGACAAAACCCTGGGCGAGGCGGCCCGCATTCTCCACGAGCGCAGCGTCCACCGTTTGCCGGTCATTGACGATCAGCATCGCATTGTCGGCATCCTGACCCGGGGAGATGTCGTGCGAGCCATGGCAGATGCAGAATAATCGCCTTTGAATTCTTGTTTGAAATTTTGTTTTTGATCCATGACTATTACCCCCGAATCGGTTCAGCAGCTTCTGCGCTCTGAGGACTTTGGCGATCGCCTGCGCGCCGTCAACCAAATCCGCAACCTCGAGCCCGCCATCGCCTTTCCCCTCTTGCAGGAAGCCGCAGCCGACAGCAGCGCCCGGGTGCGCTACGCTGCGGTGAGCCAAATCGCCAGCACCGGCCAAGCCAATATCGAAGTCGCCTACGAGCTGCTGCGCGATCGCCTGCTCCACGACAGCGAAGTCGATGTCCAGTCCGCCGCCGCTGACGCCATTGGCGCGCTCCACATCTCCGACGCCCTGCCCATCCTGACGGAGGTCTACCACGAAACCCCCGAATGGCTGCTGCGCTTTAGCATCGTGGCGGCCCTCGGAGAACTGGGCGATCGCCGAGCCCTGCCCATCCTCGAAGACGCCCTCCAAAACGGCAACGAACTCACCCAAACCGCCGCCATCAGCGCCCTGGGCGAGCTAGGAGACCCCGACACCGTTCCCCTGATCATCCCCCGGGCAACCGACCCCGACTGGCAAGTCCGCTACCGAGTCGCCCAGGCCCTCGGTGCCCTCGGCGGGGACGCCGCCCGCGCCACCCTCGAGACCCTCGCCCAAGACGAAATCGAGCAGGTCGCCCAAACCGCCCGCGACGGCCTCTCTCGGTAGGCAACGCTCTTCTCCCAGAGCATAGCCAGCCAAAACAAAAAACTCTCTAGGGTTTGGTTCTAGAGAGTTTTTTGTTTTGGCCCAGGCCCTGCCAGCCTGGAGAGACTCAGCCCAACCAGAGCCTTTCGCCATTCGCTCACCTCTCCGGAGCATTTTTCCAACTTTCTTTAGAAAAATGCTCCGGAGAGTTACGTATTTATTTGGAGATCAACTTAATTGAAGCCCTATAAAATCTAAAGATTCCGTATTTTTATTGATTAAAGCCGTATTTATACGCAAAAACTTTTCTAGAATCGCGCACTTTTTGTGAACGATTTAGGCAAGAAACCCTGAAAAGATCTGCTTTTTCACGATAAATACTGAGATGACCTTTTCTATCGGAAGGGGTGTTTTCAGGTGTTTTATTTTCTTTATTTAAGTGAGATTTAAACCAAAAGCTGGTTTATCTGAGGGGGGCTTTAAAGATTGGGTAAAGACCCGGAGAATTTATGGTCAGCTCAATTTGATCCTGAGTAGTATCTACTAGGAAAACCACCCTGGTTTTGTTTTTTCACCTTCATTCGTTTTTCGATGGAGGCGTTCGTTTGGATCACCTCGCAAGACCGTTCCGGGTGCACCGTCTATTCGCCTATAGACACACTCAGGGTGAGCAGCGAGTCTTGTGCGAAAATCAGCGGTCCGGCGATGTGGAATCAAATCAGGTTGCACTCAGGCTTGGATGACTGTGCAATTTGCACCAATAGGGAGAACCCGTATGAACCTTAAGCGCACTTCAGTTTGTTTGGGCATGGTGGCAGGCAGCCTGCTGACCATGGCCTCTGCTCCTGCCGAAGCGGCTACGCTGTTTGACAATAGCGGTATTCAGTTCGACAAAAATACTTTGATGGATTTTGACTTCCTGGGCTCCCAGGGTAAGTTTAAGTCCACCTTTGGCGTGTATGAAGTGATCGATGGCGTGCTGGGCAGCTTCAGCGCGCTCTTTAGCGAGACTCAGCGATCGGATGACGGCTCGACCAATGACTGGGAAGGCACCTGCCCGACGACTGTGCCCAACTGCAAAGCGTCCTTCGAGTTTCTGGCGGGCAAGACCTACACCTTTGGCCTTAGAAGCACCGGCAGCGACGGTACTGTGTACTCGACCAATGCTCTGAATACGGCTTTTGGCGGTACGCAGCAAGCGAAGTTCACGGGCTCTAGCCTGTCTCAGGGCATTGCGATCGCCTTTGACGATCGCGGCAACGACAACGACATGGACTTCAATGACTTCCGGGTCAATGCGTCTGTGCCGGAGCCTGCGACGGTGCTGGGTCTGGGTCTGGTGGGTGGCGCGATCGCCGTTTCTCGTCGCCGGAAGGCTCGCAACGCCTAGGCGTTTTTGAGGCTGGCCCTGAACGTTTCTTGCTATAGGTTGATTCACGCTCGAGCCTGGGTTGTTAAAGCTGCAATTCAGGCTTTGGGCAATGAAATCAAAAATGGTGTTGTCAGACAGACAGCGCCATTTTTTTGTCCGTACTATTGATACAGAGGGCCATCATGGGGCGATCGCGCCTGAGCTCTCTTGTGAGATTTCCCCATCGGCAGACAGCGCTACGCTTGGGCTGCGTCGGGTGGGGCGATCGCAGGGATCTAGAGACGGCGAGGCTGGATAAACGATGCTAGGTCGACCAAAAAATCGCAAGGTTGCTACGGTGCTGGCGCTGATCGGGGTGCTGGTGCCGGGGCTGCACAAGTTTTATTTGGGGCAGCCGCTGTGGGGGATTGCCTATCTGGCGCTGGCCTGGAATACGCCGATCTCGCGGGTGGCAAGCCTGGTGGAGGCGATTTGGTATCTGGCCCAAAACGAGGCGGAGTTTGACCTAAACTTCAACACAGACCCGGCGACCATTGGGGATGATTGGTCGGTGCCAGCGGTGGAGAAGAGCGACTGGTCGGTGCCGATGGTGCGCCCGAAGGCGCCGCCGCCGGATGTGCGGGCGATCGCCGATGCCATGCGTCAGCTCGATCAGCTCCGAGAAGATGGGCTAATCTCGGAATATGAGTTTGAACAAAAGCGCCGTCAATTGCTCGATCGCATCGCCTAGGGGCGCGCTAGGGCAGATGGCAGCGCCTCAGACTGAGAATTTTGAATGACGATGTTCAACTGGCTGAATGCACTGACGGAGGGGGGCGCGGCCCTGCCGACACGATCGCTGCGATGGCGACTGCTCAACGATCCGTACTACCGGATGCAGTCCCTGGCAGAGGTGGCGATCGCTGCTGAGCTGGGCCTGCGCCTCGACGTCAATCAGGCCACGGTGGACGACTGGCTCAAGCTGCCGGGGCTTTCGATCCGGCAGGCTCGTCTCCTGGTCGAGCTGTCCCAGTCCGGCATCTCCTTCTACTGCATCGAGGATCTAGCGGCAGCGCTGTCGGTCCCCGCCTCCCAGCTAAGGCCCCTAGAGCCCGTCCTGCGCTTTTGCTACTACGACGCCGAGGGCCTGGAGACCCAGCCCCTCCTGAACCCCAACTACGCCTCAGCGCAGCAGCTGCGCCGGGTTCCGGGCATCGATGGGTTTCTGGCGGACACCATCGTGCGGCAGCGCACCGCCCGAGGTCCTTTTCGAAATCTGGCAGATTTTCAGCAGCGGCTCGATCTACCGAGCCCGCAGACGGCGCAGCTCATGCACTATCTCTGCTTTCGCTAGGGCCTAGACAGGACCGAGGCGATCGAGGGGCCAAAAGCGCAGCCACGCGCGGCCGATCACGTTGGTCTCGGGCAAGAAGCCCCACACGTGGGAATCATTGCTGTTGTTGCGGTTGTCGCCCATGACAAAGAGGGTGTGCTCGGGCACGATCACCGGCGGCAGCGCATAGAGGGGCGGCTCGGCAATGTAGGGCTCTTGCAGGGGCTGCCCGTTGCGGTAGACGGTGCCGTCGCGGACTTCGATGCGCTGGCCCGCCTGACCGATCACGCGCTTGATAAAGGCTTGGTCGGCTTCGTAGCCAGCGGCTTGCAGCAGGGCCGGCGGCTCGAAAACGATAATATCGCCGGCCTGGGGCGGGTGTAGGCGGTAGGAGACTTTTTCGACGACGAGGCGATCGCCGATCAGTAGGGTCGGCCGCATGGAGTCGGAGGGAATGAAGCGCGGCTCTGCGATAAAGAAGCGAATAACCAAAGCCAGGGTCAAGGCGATGGCTAGAATTTGAACATTTTCGCGCTGCGATCGCCACAGGCGCTCCCACCAGGGAGCTTTGGCGACATCCTTGGGCTCAACGGTCATCTGGCTCTCCGCGTCTACTGTTCTCAAGATACCGCTTTCTCTAGCGGCCAAACCCTGGGGCGACTGCCCTCAAAAAGCGAAAAATTTCTCGCTGCGCAGGCGATCGGCGGCCACGCCCAGGCCCAGCAGGGCCATCTGCAAGGCTTCCACGCGATCGCCCACCCCGCACAGGTACACAGTCCCGCCAGGCCAGTCCCAGGGCACCTGGGCCAGCACATTCTCCAGGGTTCCCTGGGTGACCGGATAGTAGCGAAAGGCCGGCCAGCGATCGCCCAGAGCCTGCCAATGGTCTGCGTAGGGCAGGCAGTCTGGGGTCTCCGGGTTGGCCTGCACCAGGGCCACCGGCAGACGATGGCCCTGACCAGAGAGCCAGTCCAGATGGCTTTTGAGCGGCGCGATGCCCGACCCTTCGGCCACGTAGAGCACCGGGCGATCGGGCAGGCGATCGAGGGTCAGGAGGCCGTAGGGGCCGCGCAGCGAAATGTCTTGGCCCACGGGCAAATCTTGGAGATAGGCCGAGCTCCAGCCAACCCGCGACACGCACAAATCCAAATCCGGACAGAGGTCCGGACTGGAAGCCATAGAGTAAATTTTGGAGAAGGTGCGGCCCTCTCGGGTAAAGCGAGGCCAGACCGCCTGCCCCGGCAAGAAGCGAAACTCCGGGACATGGAGGCGGAGCCGAATGGTCTTGATCGTCGGGGTGACAAACTGGGAGGCGGTGACAGTGGCGATCGCGTCCATCACCACCGGCGGACGCAAAATAACCGGGCTGAGCATCAAACCAAGGGAGTCAAAACAAGGTCTTTCACTCTATCACTGACCCATCGATCCCTGGCCCCTCGCCAAGGCTGCGATCGCCTCGCCCCCAGCCCAAAACTCTCCGTGGCTTTAGCCCACTCAACCCGTCAACGTTTCTTTGGAGCCCCAGTCATGACTGAGAATCCCGGTTGGTACATCGTCCAGCAGCCCAGCGGCCAGTGCGAAATCGTGCCCGGCGATCGCCTGTCAGAGACCCAGAGCCCCACCAGCGATCGCGAACAGTGGGGTCCCTTTGAGACCCCGGATGAGGCGATCGCCCGTCGCGTCGGCCTGATTCGCGCAGGCAAGTGCAAACCCGCCTAGCGCGCCGTCATCGACTCGGTTTTCGGCTCTTCTGTCGCCGTTAGCCGCTGGCCCAAAACCTCTAGGGCTTTTACATACTGCGGATCTTGCGCCGTTCCAATGCGATCGCGGTTTTCCGACAGCTCCTCGCGCTTCTCCTCGGACATCTCCACCACGATATCCGGCACAATACCCGCCTTGTTAATGTCGCGGCCCTTCGGGGTCAGGTACTTCGCGATCGTCACCGCCAGCCCCGAGCCGTCTCCCAGGGGCCGCACCGACTGCACCAGCCCCTTACCAAAGGTCTTCGTCCCCACCAGCACCGCCCGCTCATTATCTTGCAGGGCGCCTGACAAAATCTCGCTCGCACTGGCCGAGCCACCGTCTACCAGCACCACCAGCGGCCGGTCCGTCAGGGCCGGTCGATTGGCTCGCTCGCGGTCCGTTTCGCCCGTCCGGCTCACCGTCGACACAATGCCTCCCTCGCTCAGCCACATCCGCGCGATCTCCACGCTGGAGTAGAGCAGCCCCCCTGGATTCGATCGCAGATCCAGGACATAGCCCGACACGTTCTGCTTCTCGAGGTCGCGAATCGCCTCCCGCATCTCCGACGCCGCATTGGAGCTGAACTGGGTCAGGCGAATATAGCCCAGACCGCCAAAGGGCTCCTTCCGGTAGGTGTAGCGCACCGGATGAATCTCGATCCGCGCCCGCTTGAGCGGATAGTCCGTCTCCTGCTGGCCCTCCCGGCGGATCGTCAGCGTCACCGTCGATCCCACCGGCCCGCGAATCAGATTCACCGCCTGATTCACGTCCATCCCTTCCGTGCTCTTGCCGTCAATTTTGACAATGACGTCCTTCGACTGGATCCCCGCCTCAAAGGCCGGCGTATCCTCGATGGGCGAGATCACCACCAGATTTTTGGTTTCCTCATCCTGCGCCAGCTGAATGCCCACCCCCGTCAGCTCACCGGAGGTGTCGATCTGCATATTCTTGAACTCGGTCGGATCCATGAAGCGCGTGTAGGGATCCTCGAGCTTTTCTAGCATCTCCCGGACAGCCTTGTAGGCGTCCTCTTTGCTGGTGTAGGAGCGATTGAGATAGTCTGTGCGCACCGATCGCCAGTCCACCTGGTTGAACGTGGCATCGACATAGCTGCGGTCAATAATTTGCCATACTTCATCCACCAATTCCTTGGGGCTCTCGCGAAAAAATGCTTGCCCTCGCGAGAGGTGAAGCCCAGCCCCGGTAATCGTGACAGCCGCAACCATGACTGCCGTTGTCCCGATAACGAGCCGAGTTTTGGTAATTGCCATGATGCCAGTGAACCGCAGGAAGACAGTTACGCCCAATCTAACACAGGCGCTAGAGCGAGGACCGCTCTAGCGCCTTTCTACCAAGGAGGGCGATCGCCTTCCGGAATAACGCCCTTTCTGGGGGCTCTAGATCGCTAGGACCTAGGGGTCAACCCAGCGGCCATCGGCCTTGATCAGATTGATCAGCTCCTGCACCCCTTGATCTTCGGGGACGCGCTTGATTTCATCACGGCCGCGGTACAGCGCAATGTATCCCGGCGTTTTGCCGACGTAGCCGTAGTCTGCATCGGCCATCTCGCCAGGGCCATTGACGATGCAGCCCATCACCGCAATGTCGAGACCGGTGAGGTGATTGGTTGCGGCGCGGACCTTGTGGAGCACTTCCTCTAGATTGAAGAGGGTGCGGCCGCAGGACGGGCAGGCCACGTACTCCACCATGGTCTTGCGGAGGCCGAGGGCCTGCAAGATGCTGTAGCACACGGGAATTTCTTTTTCGGGCGCTTCGGTGAGGGAGACCCGGATGGTGTCGCCGATGCCCTCGGCCAGCAGGGTTGCGATGCCAGCGGTGGACTTGATGCGGCCGTATTCGCCATCTCCGGCTTCGGTGACGCCCAGGTGCAGAGGATAGTCCATGCCGAGCTCGTCCATGCGCTTGGCCATCAGGCGGTAGGCGGCCAGCATCACGGGCACCCGCGACGCTTTCATGGAGATGACGAGGTTGCGGTAGTCAAGGGACTCACAGATCCGAATGAACTCCAGCGCCGACTCGACCATGCCTTCGGGGGTGTCGCCGTAGGTGAAGAGCATCCGCTCGGCCAGGGAGCCGTGGTTGACGCCGATGCGCATGGATTTGCCCTGGTCTCGCAGCGAGACGACCAGGGGCTCTAGGGTTTCGCGGATTTTTTGGCCGATTTCTTCAAACTCTGCCTGGGTGTAGGCGCCGCTGCCAGATTTGCGGTTTTCGAAGACGTAGAGGCCGGGATTGATGCGCACTTTGTCGACGTGCTTGGCCACTTCGAGGGCAATTTTCATGCCGTTGTGGTGCACGTCGGCCACCAGGGGCACGGGCTGATAGGTGTCAGCAAGCTTTTGCTTGATGACGGCCAGGGCTTTGGCGTGGGCCATGCTGGGAACGGTGACCCGGACGATCTCGCAGCCGGCTTCGTGGAGCCGCCGAATGGCGGCGACGGAGCCGTCGACGTCGAGGGTGTCCTCGTTGATCATGGACTGCACAGCCACTGGATGGCCTCCACCGATGGTGACGCTGCCGACGGGGACGGGGCGCGTCTTGCGGCGATGGATGGTGGTGTCGGTGAGGGCGTCGGCTGGGGTCGGGGTGGCAGAGGGGTTCGGCAGAGTCTGCATAGGAAATTCGCTCAATGGGCTCGCGAGGACGTCAGATGCACAGCGGCGAGGGGCATCCCAGGCGGTTGATGGCGCTGGGGCGATCGCGGACACTGCGGGCACGACTGTGTTCCCTGCTTTTCAGATTGCCACAGATGGTGGCGCTTTGAGCAGCTTGGGGAATACATTGGGGCGATCGCCCCAGGCCCCGAGTCGCGCCAAGGGCGCAAAGGCTTGCGGGCAGGCGATCGCGCCTTCTGCCCCTAGACAGTCGCGCAGCGCCCCCGATCGCGCTAAACCAGAGACAGCCACTGCGCAGGGGAGCAACCATGGTGTCGCCCGAAGAGCCTCAAGAGCCAGAATCCGAAGTGCGGGCCGTCCAGAGCCGTCGACAGAGGGGCGTTCGCATCCTCAACTTTGGGGCGGCGGCGATGGGCTTTGCGGTCTTTTTGAGCTTTTTGATCGGCCTGATTACCCGCAGTTTTGTGGTGGGCCTTGGCGACGGCTTCCAGAGCCTGGCGGCCAGTCTGGTGCCTTTTTTGGTGATTGTCTACGTGACGTTTTTCACCCGGCTGTTTCGGCTCCCTGCGACCGTTCCCCCGTTTAATCTCTTCGTGTGTAGCGGGCTGTGGACCCTGCTGGTGCTGATTTCGGCGGATTTATTTGCAGATGCGGTGCTGCCTGTTGTGGAGCTGCTGTGCTCTTTTTCTTTGGGGATTTTGCTGGCGATCGCAATCCACAGTCCGGCGCGTCTTTTTCTTTCCTGTGCCTACGGCACGGTGGTGGGCTTGCTGGTTTTTGTGGCCTTCTTTGGCCTGCAAATTCTTTGAGGCCGAGATTTACAAGGGCTCAGAGGGTGACTAGAAAATAAACTGTAGCTCGATGTGCCACGGGGCTGCGGCGGGCCGCACGATGTCGATGTGGCGCAGGAACTCCCGAAAAAAGAAGCGGCGCTCTGCCTCGGAGAGGTCGAGCCAGAACTGGGGAATCGAGACGGTCTGGGCGATCGCCCGCAGGTTGACCGGCGGCAGCTGCGCTAGCTGGGCCTGCAAGGCGGCAACTTCGGTGCGCAGGGTGTAGGCGCGCAGCTCGGCAGTGGACGCATCGAAAATGCCCTGGGCCAGCAGATCCGGGATCTGCTGCAAAACCGTCTGCTGGCGGGCGATCGCTCCTTCGATCTGCGCCTTGGCGGCGTCGAGGCCCGGCACATTGGCGGCGGCGGTGGCCGGGGGCAGCGTTTGGCAAATGGCCCGAATCGTCTGGTCGAGAACCTCACCGTAGGGCAGGGCGCGGCACTTGGGGCGGTGCGGGCAGGCCTGGGGCCGCAGATACAGATACTCGCCGGGCTGGCGGCGCGCGGTGACGCGGGTGACGGTCATGGGAGACTCGCAACTCTGGCAGCGCACCAATCCTGCCAGCGATCGCGGGGCACTGGCGGTGCGGGGGGCCAGGCGGCGGTTGCGGCGCAGCAGCCGATCCACCTGGGCAGCCTCCTCCCGCGCCAGGATCGGCGCGTGGGTCTCCGGCACGATGTCCCCATTGGCGTAGGCCAAGTCGCCCCGGTAAACCGGGTGGGTCAGCCAGCGCTGGCCCGTCGAGGCCGAAATTTTCTTGCCGTACTTCTTTTCGAGGTAGCGCACCGCTCCCCGCAGAGAGCCATAGAGCAAAAAGTGGTCAAAAAACTCTTTGACCAAGGGGGCCGCCGCGCGATCGATCACGTAGCGGTCCTTGCCCCGCCGATAGCCGAAGGGGGCCTTGCCGGGGGGCGGCAGCGCCTTGACGCGGTTGCGGGCGTGGCCGCGCCGGATCTGGCGGCTGCGCTGGAGCGCTTGGAGATCTTGCCACTGCTGGAGGGTGTGGACCTGGGGATCGTCATCGAGGGCGATGACCTGGATCCCCAGCTGACTTAGCTGCCGCAGGCGATCGCCCACCGACTCCACCGACTCCCCCAGATCCTCCAGGCGGCGCACCAGCAGATAAACTCCAGGCTCTCCCTGACAGTCCTCCAAAAGCTGCTGTAGCTGGGGCCGCTCGTCGCGCCGAGCCGTCCGGCCCCCCGCCACGCCCATGTCTTGGTAAACCCGATCCACGTCCCAGCCCCACTCGGTCGGGTCCGCCGGAGCGTCCAAAAGCGGATCGTTGTAAAGATACGCCAGGATTTTCATTGCAAGTTCTGCGGAATTCTGCGATTAATCTGGGGGAGTGTCCGTGTTTTCCGGGGATGACGACCACGGACTGTAAGGAAGAAAAGGCGATCGCCGCCTGCCCAAAAAGTCCCCTAGCGCTCTGGAAGCCCGTGTTTTTGGAGCTTCTAACAAACAGCGGCGATCGCCACAGGACTGCTTTCCTAGGGGATCTGAGTTTCTTTTTAGCCAAAGCGCTGAAACTTTTACCCCAAAACAACGTCCATTGAGCCGCTTATCTGCACCCGAGGTTCCCGCATGCATCAAAATCTTCTCGCGCTTTTGTGGAAGACGACCCTCTTAACCAGTTTGCTTGCGATCGCCGCTTCTCTGCCAGGGGTTGCAAATGCTGCAAATCCCGCGTCCACGGCAGCCAGCGAAACCGTCGCCACCGAAAAGCCCGTCGAAATGCTCCTCGCTGACGATCACTCCGGTGATGATAGCGACGACAGCATGAACGACATGGATGACATGGACGACATGAACAGCGATGACGACATGGATGCTGACGCATCTCTGCCGGACGCTGTCGCCACTGCCGTCATTGAGTCGATCGCCGAAACCGAGAACATCGAAGTTTCCAGCCTCCGGATTCTAGAAGCCCAGCAGCAGAACTGGCCGAATGGCTGCCTCGGTCTCGAAGCCGCAGGAGTCGGCTGCACCCAGGCAATTGTTCCTGGCTGGATCGTCGTCGCCACCAACAGCGAGCAAGTGTGGGTCTATCGCACCAACGCCACCGGCAGCAATGTTGCCTACGATGAGGCCGTTTCTCAGACGGTGCGCACCCGCATCGTCCGCACCACCGAAACTCGCACCTCCACCAGCTCCAGCACCTCTGGCAGCTCCACCGCAGTCGCAGGTTCTAGCAGCTCCAGCAGCACCACTGTCTCTGGATCTTCTAGCAGCACCAGCGGCAGCATGAGCAGCGGCAGCACGACCAGCAGCAGCAGCAGCTCTAGCGCCACCATCTCGGCTAGCCAGCTAGAAGCGATGGCATCGCGCATCAGCTTCTCGGACGTCAGCAGCAACTACTGGGCCCGAGGCTTCATTACGCGTCTGGCAGCCCTCGAAATCATTCGTGGCTTCCCCGATGGCAGCTACCGTCCCGCCGAAGCGGTTACCCGCGCTCAGTTTGCGGCCATGATCAACAAGGCCTTCGAGCGTACCATGGTGCGCGAAGCGGTGAGCTTTAGCGACGTGTCCAGCAGCTACTGGGCCTACAGCGCGATCCGTCGTGCTTACTCCATGGGCTTCCTCAACGCCAGCGGCGGCAGCTTCAACCCGACAGCTCGCCTGACCCGCCTGGATATTCTGGTTTCCCTGGCTCGCGGCCTGGGCTACACCAGCGTCACCACCAGCCGCTCTGTCGATAGCATTCTGAGCGTCTACAGCGACGCAGCCAGCATCCCCAGCGAGTACCGCGTTCTGATTGCGGCGCTGACGGAGCGGGGCCTCATGGTGAACTATCCCAACACCAACCGCCTGGAGCTGACTCGCGTGGCGACCCGCTCCGAAACAGCGGCCTACCTGTACCAGTCCCTGGTCAGCATCAACCGCGTGGAAGCCATCTCGTCTTCCTACATCGTGAACTCTGTGTCTGGCTCCATGACCAACACCTCCACCGATATGGAGATGGAAGCGGATGACGACATGGAAATGGAAATGGAGACGGATGACGACATGGAAATGGAGGGCGGCAAGAAAAAGCCCAACTGCAACCAGGGCATCGGGAACGGTGCTGAGGGATGCGATCCCGGCAACTCCGCACCTCGGGGCGGCAGCAACGACGAAACCGGCCGGACTCCTGGCAGCGGCAAGCCGTAATTGCAGCCTAGAGACTCGCGACGTTTAGGGGCGATCGCCCCTGAACGCACCATCTTCACCTTGTAATCCCACAAAGGGCGTCCGATTGGACGCCCTTTTTTCGTTCTTTCGCGGCGATCGCCTAGGCAGTGACGAGCAAGCTTTCGCCCGTCAGGCTAAAGGCGCGCACCTCGGTAATCTTGACCTTCACCACCTGGCCGCGCAGCTCCTGGATGTCGCCCGCGAAGAAGGTCAGCCGGTTGCCACGGGTGCGGCCCATGACCTGGCTGGGATCCTTGGGATTTTGGTCTTCGACCAAGACTTCTTCGATGCGGTCCTGGTAGCGCAGCGATCGCTCGGCGGCCTTGACCGACACTAGGTGATTGAGGCGCTGGAGGCGATCGGCTTTGACCTCTTCGCTGAGCTGACCCTCCCAGGTGGCGGCAGGGGTGCCCGGGCGGGGCGAGTAGGCCGCCGTGTTCAGCAAATCAAAGCCAATGTCATCCACCAGCTTGAGAGTATTTTCAAACTGCTCTTCGGTTTCTCCCGGGAAGCCCACAATGGCGTCAGCGCTGATGGACGCGTCGGGCATGTACTCCCGAATCATCTGGATGATCCGGCGGTATTTCTCCACCGTGTAGCCCCGCGCCATCGCCTTGAGCACGTCATTGTCGCCGGACTGGAAGGGAATGTGGAAGTGCTCACACACCTTGGGCAGCTCTGCGCAGGCCCGGATCAGGCGCTCGGTGAAGTAGCGCGGATGGCTGGTCGCAAAGCGGATGCGCTCGATGCCCGGCACATCATGCACGAAGTACAGCAAATCCGTGAGGGTGTGCTGGTGTCGCCCTTCCGGCGTGGCTCCCGGCAGGTCGCGGCCGTAGGCATCGATGTTTTGGCCTAGGAGCGTCACCTCTTTGTAGCCCTGACGGCTCAGCGCCTCCATTTCGGCCCGGATGGCTTCGGGGGTGCGAGACTGCTCCAGGCCGCGGACGCCGGGCACGACGCAGTAGGTGCAGCGCTCGTTGCAGCCGTAGATCACGTTGACCCAGGCGGTGACGGTGCTGTCGCGCCGGGGCTTGGTGATGTCTTCGACAATCTGGATCGGCTCGGTAGCGACCACCTGATTGCCGTCAAAGACCTGCTCTAGCAAGTCTTTCAGGCGGTTGGCGTGCTGAGGCCCCATCACCAGGTCCAGCTCGGGCACCCGCCGCAGGAGCGCTTCGCCTTCTTGTTGAGCGACGCACCCCGCCACGATCAGCGTCAAGTTCGGGTCGTCGTGCTTGCGGCGGGCCTGACGCCCGAGGTAGGAGTACACCTTTTGCTCGGCGTTGTCGCGAATGGTGCAGGTGTTGTAAAGAATGACGCTTGCATCGTTGGGGTCTTCAGAAAATTCAAACCCCATCTCCTCCAAAATGCCGGCCATGCGCTCGGAGTCGGCTTTGTTCATCTGGCAGCCGAAGGTGGTGATGTGATAGCGGCGAGAAGGGTTGTTCATGGTGGGCGACAAGCCGAGACGCAAGGTAAAAGAGTGCAAGGTGAATCAACATTATAAGTCGCTGATTCAGGGGCGTTGGGATCTGCTGGGCCGGGACGCTAGGGGCGCGATCGCCAAGTGCCGTGAAAGCCCATGGGGACAACGCTGGGCAGGGCCAGACGGGCCACCGGGCCAGCGGACAGGCGATCGCCTTCATAGATCCACACTTCGCTGGTTTCCGTAGCGCCATCAAAGACAACCGTCAGCACCCAGCCCCGGCTGGGGTCGGCGGCATCGGGGGCGTAGATGGGCTCCATGGGATAGCGATCGTCGCCGCAGTCTGCCACGTCGAGGTGTTCAGTTGCGGGATCAAAGCGGGCGATCGCCCCAAACATCTCTCGGCCCACCTCAGCGCCCTCCCGGTGGATGGACAAGTAGGTCGGCGCATCCGGCTGACCGCTACGGGCCAGCGGAACCACCGGAAACTCACAGGTACGATCGACCAAGGTCGTGGTGGAGAGCACCTTGCCCGTTTGGGGATCGAGGCGCACCTGCTCGAGGCGGCTGGGCGCAGCGGTTTGGGTGAGGCCCGAGGCCACTTCCTGGAGATACCGATTGGTCTGGAAGTCCTCGTAGCGCACCAAGTCCAGCACCACCGAGCCGTCACTGGCCTCGAAGCCATGGCCAAAGTGCCACTGATACCACGGATCTGTATCCGCCCAGCTTACGACCTCCAGGGTGTCGCGATCGACCACCACGATCTGGGTTCCGTATTTGGGCTGCCAGCGCAGGGCATCACTAAAGCTGCTGAGGCCAAACAGCGCCGGCAAAGGATTCATGCGCACCGGCGGAATGCAAAACACCAGGTAGCGCCCCGCTAGGGCAAAGTCATGGATCAGCGGCACGCCCCGCAGCTGCACTTCGCCTTTTTGCAAGATTTTCCCTGTGCGATCGCTCCGATACAGATTCAGCGTCGAGTTTGCCCCCGCCGCCACCCCGAAGTTGTAGATCTCGCCGCTCTGGGCGTCGACTTTGGGGTGGGCCGAATAGGTCAAGCTACCGGTTAGTTCCGCCAGGTCATCAATGCCCTGGGTTTCCAGGGTCTCCAGGTCCAGGGCGTGGGGCTTGCCGCCCTCCCACAGCGCCAGCAGCTTCTCGGGCAGCGCCAGCACCGACGTATTCGCCGCATTCTTGATTTGCTGCGTCCAGCGCTCCCAGATCGGCCCCGGCGCCATCATGCCGTAGTTGCCGTAGAGAAACTGGTCTGCGGCCGCCTCATCTTGGTAGCCCGCTGACTGCACATAGCGGTACACCGCCGCTGCACCCTCCTCGCGAAAGTGCACGCCTAGGACCGCTCCGTCCCCGTCAAACCAGTGACCGACCCGCAAGCCCCCCCGCTCTAGGCGGGCTGGACCGTTGCGATAGAGAGACCCCCGCAGCCCTGCCGGAATCTGGCCCGAGAGCACCCGCAAGGGCTGAAGATCAAACTCTTGGGCGGGACGGGCGATCGCCTTAGCCCAGGCTCGCGCCCCTATCTGCTGCTGTGTCGCCACCATCCTCTTGCTCCCAGAACTCAAGGCCAGCTTCCATTGTGGCGCACGCTGCCCGTATCTCGCCCTAGGCGATCGGCGGCATCGTCTTTTGGGCCTGGAGCTCCTGTTGCAGCTTGGGCTTGATCCGATCAAACTCCACCCGCAGCAGATCCTTACTCATCGAGGACTGGGCCGTAGGCGTCCAGCTTTGGCTCGTGACCAGCCACTGCTTGAGCAGCGTACATTGATGGGGGTTCACCGTCATCGAGATCACGTTGCCGCAGCGAGAGGGATCCTCGAGCGCAAACAGCAAGATGCGGTAGTTGCCCGTCTCCGCCAGGTGATGCACCACCTCGCGCCCTTGGGGAGACTTGAGATCCAGAAACGACCGAAACCAGCGGGGTCCTTGCTCCTCATGGATGAAGTGGTTAAACAGGCCCGTAATCCACAGCAGCATCGGATGGGGCGACATCGTACACAGATAGTTGTGGTAGAGCCGGTTGTAGAGCTTGCTCAGCACCAGATTGTCGATTTCCTGCTTGGGCAGCATCGCCCACAGCGTCACCACCGTCTCCGTCTCGGTCTTGAGCAGCTGAGGGAAGACAATCTGGGCAATGGGCTTGTTGGCAGGCCAAGCTTGGGCACGACAGATCATCTCTGTAGAAGTAACCTGGGCAGAGGCCGGCAGGGGCGGAATCGAGGGCGGCGACACCGGCTGTCGCATGGTTTCCTGGGAAGGCTTGGGCTCCGAGGAGGTAGGCGTCACCGGGATCTTGGAGAGCGCAGCGCCAATCCGCTGACCCAGCTGACGCCCCATGCCAAAACGCTGCTCTAGAGGCTCGATGGCCCGCAAAATTTCTTCGACGGTCTGGGGCCGGTTTTCCGGCTGCTTTTCCAGACACGCCATGACCAAGTGCTCAAGCATCTTGGGCAGCTTCAGGCTGGGAGAGATGGACTCGAAGGTGCGCGGCCGCTGGGTATGGTGGGCTTTGTACCAGCCACCAAAGGTGTGAACGTCGGCCTGGAGCGGCATTTTGGTGGTCAGCATCTGGAACATCATGACGCCGAGACTATAAATGTCTGAGCGATTGTCCAGTTCGCGACCTTCCATCTGCTCGGGGGAGGCGTAGGCCAGGGTTCCCATGAAGCAGTTCGTCTGCTGGCTGTCCTCTTGCAGCAGCTTTGCAATGCCAAAGTCGAGGATTTTGGCGAGCTCTCCGAAGGAGGAGTCTTGGGTGACGAGAATGTTGCTGGGCTTGATGTCCCGGTGAATGATCGGACAGAGCTTTTTGTCGATGAGGATGCCTTCGTGGGCGCACTGCAAGCCGAGGCAAATCTGGCGCGCCAGCCCGAGGAAGCGAGGTACAGCGAGCGGTGCCTCATTGATGATGTCGCTGAGGCTATCTCCCTGGAGAAACTCCATGACGTAAAACGGAATCTCGTCTTCGTCAACGCCGTAGTCGGTCACACGGACAATATGAATGCTTTTTTGGCCGAGCTGGGCACAGGTTTTGGCTTCGTCAAAGAAGCGGGTCCGCATTCGCTGGCTGAGCAGGGTATGGGACAAGAATTTGACGGCGACGGAGCCGCCTAGCAGCACGTGCTGTGCGCGGTAGACGCGGCCCATCGCTCCTTGCCCAATCAGTTCCACCAACTGATACCGCTTATCGAGCAGTCTGCCGACGCTGGGATCTGGCCTGGAGTCTGTCATTTTTTGGGTACCGTTGCCTTGGACCATCTGCGTGGTTGGGGGACGCATCTATATGGTTGTCCAGTGCTAAAAGCGAGGGGATAGGGGGAGAGCGCCTCCGTGAAGCTACGGAGTAGCCCCTGGCACTGCATTAGTCTTTATAAAGATAACTGTTCTATCAGAATCTACAGTGGCGCAAACCCTAGAATGTTTGGCGGCTGCCGCTGGCTGTACGGAGCATGAGTCTGAGCGATCGCACAGGAGTCTAGTGAGGCGGTTGGCTGGATAGTTTGGAGAACCCAGCCGTCGCGATTTTATCGCCTAAGAAGCGTAGTTTTGTCGGGAGAAAAAGCTCAGGAACGCGCCGAGCAGCAGAACATCGGTTAGGGTATGGCGAGAGTTAATTTTATTTAGGAATTTTCTCTACTTTACTGCGATCGCCCTTAGAAATTGTCAGCTCTATCACCCTGTATCACTACCTTACTGTAACTTTTGGCAGGGATTGAAAAGTGGCGTATGGCCCAGAGGGGTCCCTCGGGCTCCAAAAGTTTAGCCGCCCCCGCCCCAGATCAAGTAGGGACAGAAGGCGGCTGGTAGAGGACGATCGCGTGAGCAGTGAAGAGAAGCGCCAAGAACCCAACGGAGATTCAGCGGGCACGCGATGGGGATATCAAGACTGCCAAAGACGAAGAGTGAATCATCTCAAACGCTGAAGTTCACGCTGCAGTCAAAACCCAGCAGTCGAGATCGCTAGACTTCTGCGGTTTCTCGGTCAATTTGGCGCAAATGAATGTGCTTGCGACCGAGGGAGATTTCAAACTCGTCTCCGGGCTTGAGATCCATTTGCTTGGTGTAGGCTGCGCCGATGAGCAAATTGCCGTTGGACTGGACGCTAATGCGATAGCTTGCGCTTCGCCCGCCGCGGCCGCTGCCGTTTTGTTTGCCATCTAGCTGAATGCCTTCTGCATCAATCAGGGCATTCAGAAATTTCATCATATTGACGCGCTCTACGCCGTTTTTGGTAACGGTGTAGTAACCACACGCTTTGGCCTTGTCTTCTTTACTGAGATTTTCTAACTCCTTCACCTTCTTGAGGAGTGGTTCACCGACAAGCGGCTCGATCTTTTTCTTTTTACTCATCAACTTGCGTCTGGGATGATTAACAACAATGATGCAGCAAGCTGCCGGTTACAAAGTGTTAGAACTTTTCCTAATATCAGCCTGTGAACCCATACTACACTAAATAGAATTATATTCTTCCTGATAACTACTGTATTCCTGCTGAAATTAAATTAGTTTTTGGGATGTTTGTGCAAATTCCTATATCCCCACTTCCTCAGAAATATGGGTCTGCTGGTTGGGCTCTGGGGAGAAGGCATTCCTGATTCATTCTTTGATGGCACGATTGGGGAGAGATGGGCGGGTCTGTCAGTCTCTCAGGGACCTTGATCAAGGCTAGAAATCAATCTCTATGAAGCTAACAACCCGTGGGCACTACAGTGTGAAGGCGCTGTTGGATTTGAGTCTTCAACCGGGCTATGGACCGGCTTCGGTAAAAGCGATCGCTCAGCGTCAAGATCTGCCGGCTCCTTACCTTGAAAAGCTATTAATTGAGTTGCGGCGAGCCGGTTTGGTGCAGTCAATTCGAGGGGTTCATGGGGGCTATCAGCTGGCGCGATCGCCCGTTGAGATCTCCTTGGGCCAAATTTTGGATGCGGTGGGAGAGACCGTCGATCCTCTCTCTCGACTGACGCCCGATGCAGAATTGGCAGGAGACTGGGTGACCTTCACGCTGTGGAAACGACTCTCTCAGAAATTGCGGGAGGCTCTCTACAATATTTCCCTCGAAGATCTCTATTATGATGCTCGCAGTTGGCAGGCTTCTCAGGGAGAAACGACCAGCTTTGTGGTGTAGGGGATCGCGATCTGGGGGGGCTGTTAGTGGGTTGATTTTTGTTGCCATCGCAGCAGTTGATACAGGGCGATGTCAGATCGAAGGGGGATCTTCGGGGCTGGAGAATGGCCTTTGAAGGGGGAGCAGTCTGGCCGAAAGAATGGGGGACTGAGGGAGATTTGACGGCGCGTTTTTGGCGGGGCGCGATCGCGTTTTGGGGCGATCGAAGTGATGGGGGCAAGGCCAAAAGATGGGCGGTGGAAGGGCTGAGAAAGGACTGGCTCGACCACGGTGGCGGGGACCAAAGTCGGGCAGGTTTGTTGATGATTGGAGGGCCAAAAGCGGGCGATCGCGGGGAAATTTGGGGTGCGCCTGCGCGACGATAATGCTTGAGAAGCGCAACTGATGGGAGTGATGGAGAGTGTGGGTCTGACTGTGGGGGCAGAGCATCCGGCCGTGATTTTGGCGATCGCGGCGCTGCTGGACTACGCCATTGGCGATCCGTGGGGGTGGCCCCATCCGGTGCGGGTGATGGGCTGGGCGATCGATCGCTACACCCGCGCGGTGTGGGCCTGGGGCCAAAAACCCTTTGAGGGCTGGATCTATCGCTGGGCCGGGGTCGGCCTCACGGTGA
This sequence comes from Geitlerinema sp. PCC 7407, assembly GCF_000317045.1. Taxonomy (NCBI): domain Bacteria; kingdom Bacillati; phylum Cyanobacteriota; class Cyanophyceae; order Geitlerinematales; family Geitlerinemataceae; genus Geitlerinema; species Geitlerinema sp. PCC 7407. Next base: position 122,239 of record NC_019703.1, on the reverse strand, counting down.
CCCTGGTGGGGGGCAGCGCTCTGGTGGCCTGGGGCCTGATTGCCGGGGCGACGCGGCTGCACCCGCTGCTGGGTCTGGGGGTGCACAGCGTGATGCTGGCGTCCTGCTTTGCGGGGCGCAGTCTGCGGGCGGCGGCGATCGAGGTGCTGACGCCCCTGACAGCAGGCGATCGGGCGGCGGCGCGATCGCGCTTGGCGATGTACGTGGGCCGCGACACCGACAACCTCTCTGAGCCGGAGATTCTGCGGGCGCTGCTGGAGACCGTGACCGAAAACGCCACCGACGGCGTCACCGCGCCGCTGTTCTACGCCCTTGTGGGCGCGTTTTTGCCGGGGGTCGGTAGCGCGCCCCTGGCGATCGCCTTCAAGGCGGCCAGCACCCTCGACTCGACGGTCGGCTACCGGCGATCGCCCTACACCGATCTGGGCTGGTGCAGCGCCAAATTGGATGACCTGCTCACCTGGCTACCCTGCCGCGTCACCGTGGGGACGATCGCCCTACTGTCGGGCCGCCCCGGCCATGTCCTGGGGCTGTGCCGCCGGGATGCGCCCCAGGACCCGAGCCCCAACGCGGGCTGGAGCGAATGCGCCTACGCGGCGGCCCTGGATGTGCAGGTGGGCGGTCTGAACTATTACCAAGGTGTGGCCAAAGAAAAACCCCGACTGGGAGAGGCGATCGCCCCCATTACGCCCGCCGTGATTCAGCAGGCCCTGGGGCTGACGCGCCGCTGCGTGCTGCTGTGGCTGGCAGGGGCGATCGCCGCGCTGCTCTGGCCCACCCTTCCCCTCTAGTCCCCTCCCGCCGAGAATTGGGGGACAATGGCTGCAACTCCTAGACCTTTTCTATCGCCTGCGCCTATGCCGCCGGAAGTCATCGAAATCCTGTCTGCCGAAGAAGTGCGCCGGACCCTCAACCGCCTCGCCTCCCAGATCGTGGAGCGGGTCCGCGACCTGTCCCAACTGGCCCTCCTGGGCGTCCACACCCGAGGCGTGCCCCTGGCCCACCTTTTGGCCAATCAGATCCAGCTCCTGGAAGACGTGAAAGTGCCGGTGGGAGCCATTGACATCACTTTCTACCGGGACGATCTGGCCCAGATCGCCACTCGCACCCCCGCCAAGACCAACATTCCCTTCGATCTGGCGGGCAAAAAGGTCGTGCTGGTGGACGATGTGATTTACCGAGGCCGCACCATTCGCGCTGCCCTAAACGCCATCAGTGACTATGGCCGTCCAGAGGGGATTTTGCTAGCGGTGCTGGTCGATCGCGGTCACCGAGAGCTGCCCATTCATCCCGATTTCACCGGCAAAAAGCTGCCCACCTCCGCCGAAGAAAAAGTGAAGGTGTTTCTACAGGACATCGATGGCCGGGACGCCGTTGAGCTGCTGAAACCCAATAGCCCCTGACTTGAGCCTTAGCCCACGGCCCCTCCGTAGGAAATCGTTACGGGGAAGCTCCGGGCAAGCGTGGGAAGATAGCGGATGGCAATGGTGCGATCGCCCGATCAGCTGCCAAAACAGAGCCCTGAGTGGTGTCTGAATCGTTTTGGAGCGCCAGGCGATGCCGGTTGCCGTTGTTGCGTTGTGAGAGAACCCGTTAGTCAAGGTGTCTGCCCTCAATCTGCCCGTCTCTGCGGAGACCGAAACCCAAACGCGCAAAGCCGATCACATCCGGATTTGTCTTGACGAAGATGTGCAGTGCCGCCAGGTGACCACCGGGCTAGAGCGCTATCGGTTTACCCACTGTTGCTTGCCTGAGATCGATCGCGAAGACCTTGATCTGCGGACCCCATTTTTGGGCAAAACCCTCCGGGTCCCTTTGTTGATTTCCTCTATGACGGGCGGCACCGAGCAGGCCCAGCAAATCAATCAGCGCCTCGCAGCGGTGGCCCAGCACTATGGCCTGGCCATGGGGGTCGGCTCCCAGCGGGTGGCCATCGAAAAGCCGGAAGTCGCGCCGACTTTTGCGGTACGGGCGATCGCCCCGGACATTCCCCTGTTTGCCAACCTGGGCGCCGTCCAGCTCAACTACCGCTACGGCCTCGCCGAATGCCAGCGCCTGGTGGATCTCCTCGAAGCAGACGCCCTGATTTTGCACCTCAATCCGCTCCAGGAGTGCGTCCAGGCGGGCGGCGACACCAATTTTCGCGGGCTCCTCGACCAGATCGCGCTCCTCTGCGCCCATCTGCCGGTGCCCGTGATCGCCAAAGAAGTCGGCAACGGCATCTCGGCGGCCATGGCCCAGAAGCTGCTGGCGGCGGGGGTGAGCGCTATCGATGTGGCGGGGGCCGGCGGCACGTCCTGGGCCAAGGTAGAAGGCGAACGATCGCCCAATGCCTTGCAGCGCCGCCTGGGGACCACCTTTGCCGACTGGGGGTTGCCGACGGCAGACTGCCTGGTCCAGGTGCGGCGATCGCTCCCTGAGGTGCCGCTGATCGCCTCTGGCGGCCTGCGCAATGGCCTGGACGCCGCAAAGGCGCTGGCCTTGGGCGCTGATGTCGCAGGATTGGCGTGGCCCTTTTTGCAGGCGGCCTGCGACTCCGAGGCGGCCCTGTTTGAGCTCGCAGATCTACTGGTTGCCGAGCTGACGACGGTGATGTTTTGTACCGGCAGCGCCACCGTAGCGGACCTGCGGCGATCGCAGGTTTTGGAGGCTGTAGCGCCCTAGAAATGGGCCTTGGGGGCGATCGCTCAACCTGCCAAAGATGGCTCCAGCGACTAGCATGGAAAAGCCATCTCCACGATGCCTCCATCTGCCTCTCCCCACCATGCGTAACTTTCTAAAGCAGACCTTTGCCAGCGCCCTGGGAACTGTGATTGGCCTTGGGATGTTTGCCACCCTGGGCGTTGTTGGTCTATTTGTGCTGATCTTGTCTGCGGCCTCCTCCGGCGAGACCGAGCCCCAGATCAAAGACAAATCGATGCTGGTGTTTGATTTTGCCCTGACCATCGCCGACTCGCGGCCCAACGCCAGCACCTCCGAGGCCCTGGGCACCATCCTCTCGGGGGACAGCGAAGCGGGCGTCATCACCCTGCGCGAAGTGGTCAACAGCATTGACGCAGCGGCCAAGGACAAGCGGATCGCCGGTATCTATCTTCACGGCAGCTCCACCCCGGCCCTCAGCGGCTACGCCAGCTTGCAGGAGGTGCGCCAAGCCCTAGAGCGCTTTCGCCAGAGCGGCAAGCCCATCATTGCCTACGACATGGACTGGGATGAGCGGGAGTACTACCTGAGCTCGGTGGCCGACGAGATTTTGCTCAATCCCCAGGGCCTGATGGAGCTCAACGGCCTGAGCGCCGAGACGACCTTTTACACGGGCGCGCTGCAAAAGTACGGCGTGGGGGTGCAGGTGACCCGCGTCGGCAAGTATAAGTCAGCGGTCGAGCCCTTCCTGCGCCAAAACAACAGCCCCGAGAACCGCCAACAAACCACCCAGCTGCTGCGGGATGTGTGGGGCGAATTTGTGGCGACGACGTCCAAGGCCCGCGAGATCCCGCCCAACCAGCTAGAGGCGATCGCCTCTAGCCAGGGACTCCTGATGGCGCCTGAGGCCCGCGATCGCAAGCTGGTAGACCGCCTGGCCTACTTCGACGAGGTGATCGCCGACCTCAAGAAGCGCACCGGCGTCACCGAGGCCGATCAGTCTTTCAATCAGGTGCATTTGCCCACCTACGCCAGCTTGGAGGTGGCCAACAGCCGCAAAGGCCGCGGTGAAATCGCCGTAGTCTATGCCGAAGGAACCATTGTTAGTGGCCAGGGCAGCCCCGGCCAGATCGGCGGCGATCGCATCGCGCGGCAGCTGCGCCAGCTGCGCCAGGACAAGGACGTCAAAGCCATCGTCCTGCGCATCAACAGCCCCGGCGGCGGCGTTTCGGCCACCGAAGTCATGCGCCGCGAAGTCGCCCTCACCCAAAAAACCAAGCCCATCATCGTCTCCATGGGCAACATCGCCGCCTCCGGCGGCTACCTGATGGCCATCAACGCCAGCCAGATTTTCGCCGAGCCCACGACTATCACCGGCTCTATTGGGGTGTTTGGGCTGCTGCTCAATGTCCAAAGGCTCGCCAACCAAAACGGCATTACCTGGGACACGGTCCAGACCGGCCCTCTGGCCAACCTCAACACCATTTCTCGCCCGCTGAATGCCCAGGAGCTGAGTCTGCGCCAAAAAATCGTCGACAGCACCTACAGCCACTTCCTCAAGGCCGTTGCCGACGCTCGCAAGCTGCCCCAGGCCAAAGTGGCGGACATCGCCCAGGGTCGGGTCTGGTCCGGGCAGTCGGCCCAGAAGCTGGGCCTGGTGGACGAGCTCGGCGGCCTGGACGATGCGATCGCCGCGGCGGCGATCGCCGCCAAGCTCGGGGAAGACTGGCGAGTCGAGGAATACCCCAAAGCCCGCACCCTCGAAGAAAAAATCTTGCAGCGGCTCCTGGGCGCCCAGGCAACAGAGCCCACGCCCCCCGATGTGCTGACCCAGCAGTGGGACCGCCTGCAAGAAGACCTCAGCCTGCTCCAGGATCTCAATGATCCCAAGGGGCTCTATTCGCGGCTGCCCCAGCTCCTGCGCCTCGAGTGAGCCCGCGAGAGCACAGGCGCGGCCCTAGGGCTCGCTGTAGCTTTCGACCTTGCAAAAGCGAAAAGGCCCCATGAGCGCGCCCCAGATGGCCCGCCCCGTCTCCGGATCAATGCCCTTGTCGTAGCTGAGAAATTCGACGCTGCCCTCTGCCGTCGTCCCGACCTCAAAGCCCAGGGACACCTGGCGCAGGGACCCTTCGACAGTGAAGCAGCAGCGGCCCTCTGGGGGGAGACTGGCCTGGAAGTAAGGCCCCTGGGGCGATCGGGCGATCGCGATCGTCAGGCCGCAGCCCGGCAGATCCACCAAATCATCGGCACAGAGCGATCGCAAGCGCTCCGGGTCCTGACCGCCACCCCGCACCGCCGCCGCATCCCGCAGCTGGTAGTACCGGCCCAGCAGAGCATCCGGCTGACTCGGGTGCTCTGTGATGCGCAGCACCCGAGGCCGGTAGGGCTGATCGAGCTTGAGGAGATTGGACTGCTCCAGGTACAGCGTCCAGCTATCTTCGCGAAACAGGGGAATCGGGCGCTGCCACAGGCGCAGGGGCACATACCAGGCCGGTTCTTCGCGGGCCTGATCGCCATTTTCGAAGGCACCGGCCAGCAGATGGCCTAGGGCCACCACATCAGGAGAGAGATTCATAGCGGTTTACGCAGGTCACTCCTCTTAGCATCTCAGAGGTCGCTTCAAACGCTTGCCTCTTTTTGGGGCGATCGCCCAAGGGATCAGACGCAAAGGCACGCTTTTGTGCGATCGCCCCTCGTCCTCCTGCCTTGGCAAACGTCCCGTCAAAGGTGAGAATGAAAATACCCTCATCCTTCTAAGGTTCTCGTGAACAACGTCCGAACTGTCTCTGATACCAAACGTGCTTTCTACAGCATGCACACTCGCCCGATCAACTCCATTTATCGGCGAGTGGTAGAAGAGTTGATGGTGGAAATGCATCTGCTCTCGGTCAACGTTGATTTCCGCTACGACCCCTTCTACGCTCTGGGCGTGGTGACTTCCTATGAGCGCTTCATGCAGGGCTACCGTCCAGAACAGGACAAAACGTCTATTTTTGAGTCCCTGTGTCGAGCCAACGAGGGCGACCCCGGCCACTATCGCCACGACGCTGAGCGCCTCGCCGAATTTACCAAGAATCTGTCGGCTGAGGAGCTGATTAGCTGGCTGAGCCTAGAAACGCCTCGGGGCGACGATCAGGGCCTCGGAGAGTCTCTGCAAGCGATCGCCAACCACTCCCAGTTCAAGTACAGCCGCTTGTTTGCCATCGGTCTGTTTACCCTGGTCGAGCAAGCCAACCCCGACTTGGTCAAAGACGAGGCCCAGCGCACCGCCACCTTCGAGAAAGTCGTGGCAGCGCTGCATCTGCCCGCGGACAAGCTGCAAAAAGACCTCGAGCTCTACCGCAGCAACCTGGAAAAACTCACCCAGGCCCGCATCGTCATGGAAGACATCCTCAAAGCCGATCGCAAAAAGCGCGAGGAGCGGGAGCAGGCCCAAAAAGCCTCAGAAACGTCCTCCGACTCCCAGGCTTCTACCTCAGCCTAGGCGCGTCCAGGGACCCACAACGAAAATTTCCGAGTGCTGGGGCAAATTGTCCCAGCACTTTGCTGTGGGGGCGATCGCCTGCTAGAGCGATCTTCCCGGATGACAAAATCGTCGCCCCGGATACGATCGGTACATCCCAGGTGTGGTAGCAAAACTGGCAGGACCTTCTCCAAACCAGCGCCCATCGAGAAGGGTCTGTAGTGATGTACTGTTGTGAGAATCGCTATTTTGTCCACTGCCCTTGGGAGTGAGGCAAACGTCAGAAGACTTGTGGGATAAGGGATTATGGCACTAATCGTCCAAAAATACGGGGGAACCTCAGTCGGTTCAGCGGAGCGCATCCAGGCGGTCGCTCAGCGCGTGAAGCGCACCGTGGATGCCGGGAACTCAGTGGTGGTCGTCGTTTCGGCCATGGGCAAAACCACCGACGGTTTGGTGAAGCTCGCCCACGAGATTTCTGCCAATCCCAACCGCCGCGAAATGGACATGCTCCTGTCGACAGGGGAGCAGGTGACCATCGCTCTGATGAGCATGGCCCTCCAAGAACTGGGACAGCCCGCGATCTCCATGACCGGCGCCCAAGTCGGCATCGTCACCGAAGCCGCCCACACCCGGGCCCGGATCCTGCACATCAAAACCGATCGGCTAGAACGCCATCTCCAGGCGGGCAAAGTCGTGGTGGTTGCAGGCTTTCAGGGAATTTCTAGCATCGAAGATCTCGAAATCACCACCCTGGGCCGGGGTGGCTCGGATACCTCAGCGGTGGCCCTAGCGGCGGCCCTGCGCGCCGACTGCTGCGAAATTTATACCGATGTTCCTGGCATCTTGACCACGGACCCGCGCCTGGTGCCCGAGGCGCAGCTCATGGCGGAGATCACCTCCGACGAAATGCTCGAGCTGGCCAGCCTCGGCGCCAAGGTCCTGCACCCGCGCGCCGTCGAGATCGCCCGCAACTACGGCATGCCGCTGGTGGTGCGATCGAGCTGGACCGACGATCCTGGTACTCGGGTGGTGTCTCCCGTGCCCCAGCCGCGCCCCCTCGAAGATCTCGAAATCGCGCGGCCCGTGGACGCGGTGGAGTTTGATGTGGACCAGGCCAAGGTGGCGATGCTGCGGGTGCCCGACCGGCCCGGCGTGGCGGCGCGCCTGTTTGGCGAGATCTCGGGCCAGGATCTAGACGTGGACCTGATCATCCAGTCCATCCACGAGGGCAACACCAACGACATCGCCTTCACAGTGAGCCAGGCGTCTCTGAAGCGGGCCGAAGCGGTGTCTTCGGCGATGATTCCGGCGCTGGCAGCGGGCACCGGCAGCGCGGCAGAAGACGCTGAAGTGATGGTGGATGGCGGCATCGCCAAGGTGACCATCGCCGGGGCAGGCATGATCGGGCGGCCCGGGGTGGCGGCTCAGATGTTCAAAACCCTGGCTGAGGCGGGCATCAATATTCAGATGATCTCGACTTCTGAGGTGAAGGTGAGCTGCGTCGTGGAGGCGGCAGACTGCGATCGCGCTTTGGCGGTGCTGTGCGAAGCCTTCGAGGTCAACTCGTCCCCCGCTCGCATCGACACTGCGCAGGCGGCGGCCCAGAGCGATGCGCCCCCGGTGCGCGGCGTGGCCCTCGATCGCAACCAGGCCCGCCTCGCCATTCGTCAAATTCCCGATCGCCCGGGCATGGCGGCCCGCCTCTTCGAGCTTTTGGCCCAGCACAACATCAGCGTGGACATGATCATCCAGTCCCAGCGCTGCCGCCTGATGAATGGCCTGACGGCCCGCGACATCGCCTTCACCGTGTCCCAGCTCGACGCCGAGCACGCCCGAGAAATCTTGGCGGCGGCCGCCGTCGAGCTGGGCTGGGGCGAGGTGGTCGTGGACACGGCGATCGCCAAGGTCAGCATCGTCGGCTCTGGCATGGTCGGCCAGCCCGGCGTGGCGGCGCAGATGTTCGCGGCCCTCGCCCAAGAGAAAATCAACATCCAGATGATCGCCACCTCGGAGATCAAGGTAAGCTGCGTCGTGTCTGAGGAAGACGGCGTCAAGGCCCTCCAGGTGATTCACGCGGCCTTTGGGCTGGCGGGTCAGCAGCGCATTGAGGTGCCAGCTTAACAACCGCCATTGCTCCAGGCGATCGCCCTTTAGACGCGCAGCCGCTAGGGATCCCCGCAAGAGACCCCCTCAGCGGCTTGGGCGCGACGGTCTCCCAGACTGGCGCGATGTCCATATGGGCAAATCCTGACCTACTGCCCTGAGACTGCCGCAAACCGCAACGCGATCGCACCAGCCGTGGTGGGTAGCTTTGGGCTGCGATCAGTACGCTAGCTATCCGTGAAGTGTCAAGTACGATACCGCTAAATTATGCAGTTTTTGCATAATGCAAATGCGAAAAACACAGCGCTTGATCCCCTTCACGAGAGGGAAGTGCTACAAATCGGAAAGGTGATATATTTTTCGAGCCTTTCCTCAGTGGAGTCAGCATCATGAATCGAAATACACAAAAACAGCGGGGCGATCGCCCGGAAAACAACGCTCAGAGCGAATTTGACTTTGATACATGGGCGATCGCCGTCAAGAAGCAAATGTTGACCGCGCTGCGTCGCCGTGGCGCTCAGTAATTTCAGCAAAGACTTTTAAATACGCCAGATAGCCCGCTTCAAGATGCGTCGTTTTGGAGCCAAAAATCGCGGAAGGCCAGCAGCATGCACGCCTTCCGTTTTGCCGTTTTGGGGCTGTAGCGAAGCCGTTCTCGCGCCGAGTGTGGGAATGAGGCGGCTAACGGGGCGGGTTGGTGACAATAGAGCTAGGCGGTTCCGGCCTGGGCGCCTGCCCTTAGAAGCGATCGCCCCCTAGGCTAGATACATCACCATTGTTAGGAGACACACCATGACTATCTGGAAAAAATTGGCTGGCCTATTAGCCATGCTCACCCTCACCACCAGCCTCGCCGCCTGCGAGTCTCCCGTCGAGCCCGGAGAGACCGAGAGCGAGCAAGAAGCCGAGCAGATGGAAGAAAACCTCGGTGACAAGGTCCGAGGCGCCGACGAAAATATTCAGCAGTCTGAGCAGCGCGTCAACGAGGCCGAAGACGAGTCCGACGGCGACGATGGCGACGAAGACGGCGACGGCGACGGCGACGAGGACGGCGACAACAACTAGGCGATCGCCCGTGCGGGGCTCCGGAGACCTCTAGTTGCCGGAGCTGCCCGCCGGAGCCTGCTCCGCCGGTAGCTGCTGCGCGCCCCCAGCGGGCGGCAGATCCAGCAGCGGATTATCGCTAGCGCCGCCGGGAGCTCCAGGCCCCGGCTGAGTGGGAAATTGATAGGTGCCAGCACCGCCATTGTTGAGGCCGCCGGGCAGGCCGTTGGAGCCGTTGGGCGCCAGAGAGCCATTGGGCAGCGGGAAGCCCGGATTGGCCGGGGCCTGGTTGCCGCTGGGCTGCAGCGTCGCCAGGGCCACGCGATCGCCCCCGACCGATCGCAGCAAGTCCAGCACCCGCACCACGTCGTTGTAGCTGGTTTCCCGAGCCGCGTAGAGCACCATTTGACCCGAGGGGTTGATCTGCTGGTAGCGCTGCAGCGCCTGATAGAGCTGGGTCAGAGACACCCGCTGATCGTCAATGTAGGTTTGGCCAAAGGCATCCACGGCCACGAGCAGCCGCGCCTCCTGGGCCTGGGGAGTACTCGTGCGGGCCTGGGGCAAATTGAGGCTGATGGCCTGCTGACGAGTGAGCTGGAGCGCCGCCAAGATAAAGAACGTCAGAATGCAGAAAATCACGTCGATCAGCGGAATGATCTCGATCCGTGTGTCCTCGGTGGGAGCGTCAAACTTGAGCTTCATGGCGTCCTAAGAAATGAAGAGGGCGGTGCAGAGGCGATGGAAAGGGGGAGCGATCGCACTCCCTCCTATTCTGAAACTTCAGCCGGACGATCGGGACTCAAGGGGCGATCGCCCTGGGCCATCAGGCGCTGGCGCTGAGGCCAGTGCTGACGATAAAGCAGTTCTAGCTCACTACCCGCCTTCCGGAAAATCTTTGCCTGGGAAAACAGAAAGCCCTGAAACAGTCGATAAAACGCCAAACTGACGATCGCCACAATCAAACCAGCAGCGGTACTGATGAGCGCCTCACCAATGCCCAGCGTCACGCCCGCCGCAGAGGCCGTCCCAATATCGCCGAGGCGAATTTCTCGCAGCGAGCGGATCAGGCCCACCACCGTCCCCAGCAGGCCCAGCAGCGGCGCCAAGGCAATCACCGCCTCCAGGATCTTATCGCCCCGGCGCATCGACGCCAGCTCATCATCCGCCGTCGACTCCAGCGCCAGCCGAAACACCTCCGGATCGGCATCTTTCAGGCGCAGAGGCGCGTAGAGAAACCGGCCAATCGGCTGCTCAAGGGACTGGCGCGCTAGCTCCGTCGCCGCCGTCCAGTCCTCCTCGGCCGCCGCCAAAATCCGCTCCACCAAGCTTTTCTCTTTGGTCAGCACACCAAACCAAAAATAAAGTCGCTCAATGATGGCACCCAAAGCCAAAACCGACAGCAGCAGCAGCGGCCACATGGCCACGCCACCTTTGATAAACAGATCTGAGATATTCACAGTCCTCTCTTTGCCTCCCTAAAGTCCTCACAGGTCTTGGCGGACCGACGGCGCAGCGAACCTGCCCCGCCCCAACGAGAAAATCGCTCAGCCAGTCTCGGGGGCCGCGCATAGTTCACTCTCCCAGAGCATCTTAAATTCTAGAGTGAACACTTAAGAAGGGGCGCTGACCAATTGCCCTTGGGCGAGGCTGTTGACGTCAGCTGCGGGGAGGAGGTGCCAGATTTAGGCCCGAGATTTCGCGGGAATGGGTAGAGGACTCGCATTGTTCGGAGGGGTTATCCACACCTGAAGAACTGCAATGGATTTGTCAAGATCAAAAGCAATGTGGAGGACACACCCCTATGAAATTTTCGCCTCAGTCGTTTTACAACTGGTACCGGGAAACGCTACGCAACCCCAAGTACCGCTGGTGGATTGTCCTGGGCAGTTTGTTTTACCTCTTCATGCCCTTCGACTTTTTGCCGGATTTTATTCCAGGGGTCGGTCAGCTAGATGATGTCGCCATCATGATGCTGCTGGTCTCAGAGGTGTCCCAGATGATGATCGAGGGCTTCAAGACTCGTCAGGCGACTCGCACTGTGGCGAATTCTGGGGTGTCTTCTCCCGATGAAGCGGTCGATGTGGAAGCAGAGACTGTTTCCTAGGGGCTAGCCCCAGGCGCTGCCGGGATGCCTCGTCTGTAGGGTTGCTCAATTTTGAGAACGTTTGTGTGGAATGCTTGGGGCGTGACGCTCCTACACCAACCTACCGGCATGGTGTAGGCTTCTCAGGCATTCCGAAGAATGCGTAGAACTTCCTTGGAGGTAACATCGGTGATAGAACCAACTATCGCGATGTTACCTTTACGGCGTTTTATCGTGGGGAACACGTCCAGCCCCACTCTTTTGACGTTGATAGCGGCGTTGACGTCCCTATCAACCAAAAGCTTTTCAGACTCATCCCAATAGTTGCGAATGGTCGTATCAGTGAAGATCACCTCATCCCGGTACGAGAGCAATTGAGAGGTGTAAGCGGGATTCTTCGCAATCACTACAGCCCCAGCTTTTTCAGCTATGTGTCCGAGGATTTGGAAGAATTGAGCGAAGGCGGCATCTGCCCAACTCAAGTTGAGTCCAGACTTGGCAGACTGGCCATTTGGAATGAAGGCACCCGTCTCATCTTGTTTGGGTGCATTGCGCCTTGATAGACCCTTAAGATTCAGGTCTTCATGAAAGAAAACTTTCTTGCCCGTTCTCACCAATTTGTGAGCGGTTTTGTATTGGAAGTCCTTACGGCATCTGGCAATCTTTTGGTGCTGCCGTCCCTCTCGTTTTGCTAGTTTGCGGCGGGCCTTGGAGCCGCGCTTCCGAGCATTCTTTTTCTGCGAGATGCGGGTCAGCTTGTGCTGGCTTTTCCGTAGCGCTTTGAGCGATGGCAGTTTCACCCCTTCCGAGGTGGCAAGGTAATCCTGCTCATGCAGCACCGCATCTATCCCTAACGAATTCTCCCAGGTTGGCAGAATCGAATCAGGGGTTATCGCTGGGACGGCTGGATCTTCGAGCCGCAGATTCACAAACCAACCATCGTTTTTCTTGATGAATTGAAGCTGCTTGAGAAGCGCGCCATCAGGCAAATGACGATGGGACCGAATCTTAATCAGTCCGATTTTCGGCACTTTGATATACAAATACCTGCCGCCAACCGAGCAGGAATGCAGCTCAAGGCCAGCTCCTTCAATCACCATTGAGCGATAGCGGGACTGGGGTTTGAATCGGGGTTTGCCGCTTCGATTGCCGTTGCTGTCACCTGCGACAAACCTTTCAAAGGCTTTATCAACTCGCTTGCAAACTTCTTGCAGGGTGTTTGCTGGAACGCGTGAAAAGTCCAGCGCTTCACCCGACCATTCAACCGTTACAGTCTCCTTTTTGAGTCCTGGCAGATACTTTTTCTGGTTGTAATAGTTCGGTCTGTCGCGCAATTTAGGCAGCGATGCAACCAGCGGACAAGCGTTGACGGGTGAGCGGTTCATCTCCCACCAATCAAACCTATCGCCCAGTTGGCGGTTGTACCAATACTGACAAATCCGCAGCCAGAGATTTAGCTCTAGTTTTTGGTCTGTGGTGGGAAGTGCTTTGTATTGGTAGGTGTATTTCATACTATGATTGTACCGCACTATGCAACACAATGAAGGCATGGCCAGTAAAGAATCTGTGAATATTCGACTACCCAAACATGAAAAAGAGAGGTTGGACCGATATTGCAAAACGGTTGGCAGATCCCAGACGGATGTGATCCGGGAGTTCATTCGTTCACTGCCCGATTAAGTTGGCTGCTCCGCTTCGCTCCACAGCCGCGCATTCCTCTCACGCCAAATCAGAGATTCTGGCGTGAGGCTCCTGCTGACCTAGCTGAAGCTGAAAATGCTTCAGGCTTTTTTTGGTGGGTTAGCGATCGCGAATGGCAGCCAAAACGCGATCGTGAATGTGGCCATTGCTGGCGACAATGCCTTGGTTTTGGCTGAGCTTGCTGCCGTGGGAAAATTCGAGGGGCTGGCCAAAGAGATCGCTCACGCGGCCCCCGGCCTCTTCGATCACAATGGCGCCGGCGGCATGATCCCAGATGTTTTCCCGGCGATCGCTCGAAGCGGGCTGGGGCAGGCGCAGATACAGATCGGCGTCTCCTCGGGCCACGGCGCCGTACTTGGCCTGACTGTCCATCCGAATGGGTTCCTCGACCATGCCCAGGCTTTGGGCGATCGCGGCTTGGCGGCTGTGGTCGCCATGGTCCACTTCGACACTTTCGATCAGGCGCAGGGGCTGGCCGCTGGCATTGACGTGGATGGGGTGGGGGTGTTCGTTGGCCAGGGCCATGGCTTGAGCGCCTTCGCCCCGCGTCGCCAAAAACAGCACGCCGCGATCGCCCTCGGGCTGCTGGGGGTCCACCGGGAGAGCCGGACAGGCCATCAGGCCCAAGACCACCTGTCCCCCCTCGATCAGGGCCAGGGCAATGGCGTACTGGTCACCCCGGACATAGCCCTTGGTGCCGTCGATGGGGTCGAGGGTCCAAAAGCGATCGCTGGGCTGGCCGTCGCCGCGGTTGATCCAGGCGGCCACCTGCTCTGGCGTGGCCGTCGGATCGACCATCTCGACATAGCGGGTCACCTGGGCCAGACGCTCCGCCATGGCGGGCTTCTGGAGCAGGGCCGCGTCTTCTTCGCCCACCACCGGGTCGTTGCGGAAGGTGGCGGCGATCGCCCGACAGATCACCGCCTGCGCCCCAAAGTCCGCCACCGTCACCGGGCTGTGATCGGCCTTGGTCATGGCGTCGGGGCCGCGATCGTGGCGAACCTGTTCGCAGAGGCGCGCGGCGGCCTTGAGGGCGGCGATCGCCACATTTTTTTCGTGTTCGTAGGCCATCGATGGGTCCTCCCGTTGCCAGTCTTTCCCCAAGATTGTCGCCACAGATGGCCGCGATCGCCAGTCCCTTCTCCTCGCCTGCCATGAGTTTCGCTTTGGGGCTAGGATCAAGAACAGTATTGCTTAGCGAGTCAATTCACCGAATGCAGCACAGCGTCTTGAGTCCAACGGTTGGTTGCCCGAGCAGCGAGATTGTCCTACGTCGTGGCGAGTGGGCATGGTAGCGTCATCCACGATTCAGCTTCCCAGCGTTGAAAGCGCCCTCGCCCTCGCCGGTTATCAAGAAGAAAATCTCAAAGTGCTGGCCCGCCAAACCGGAGCCACTGTGGTTTTGCGAGGCCAAGACCTCCTGATCTCCGGGACCGAAAAGCAAATCGAGCGCTGTAGCGATCTCGTTCGTGCCCTGGGCGACCTGTGGACAAGGGGCAAGGCTGTCAGCACCGTGGACATCTTGACGGCCCAGCACGCCCTCAACACCGATCGCACCGAAGAGCTCCAGGCCCTGCGCGAAGACGTGCTGGTGCGCACCCGGCGGGGCGAAGAGATTCGGGCCAAGACCTTTCGTCAGCGCCAGTATATCCAGGCCATTCGGTCCCACGACCTCACCTTCTGCATTGGTCCGGCGGGCACCGGCAAGACCTTTTTGGCAGCGATGCTGGCAGTCCAGGCGCTGCTTTCCAACCAGTTCGAGCGGCTGATTTTGACCCGTCCCGCCGTCGAAGCGGGGGAGCGTTTGGGATTCTTGCCCGGTGACCTCCAGCAAAAAATCAATCCCTATTTGCGGCCGCTCTACGATGCGCTGTACGAGCTGATCGACCCCGAAAAGATCCCGAGCCTGATGGAGCGCGGGGTGATCGAGGTCGCGCCCCTGGCCTACATGCGCGGCCGCACCCTCAACAACGCCTTTGTCATCCTGGATGAGGCCCAAAACACAACGCCCGCCCAGATGAAAATGGTGCTGACGCGTTTGGGCTTCCGGTCGCGCATGGTGGTGACGGGGGACGTCACCCAGACGGACCTGCCGAGCAATCAGGCCTCCGGGTTAGCAGTGGCTCAGCGCATTTTACAAAATGTTGACGGCATTGCCTTTTGTCATCTGACCCAGGCGGACGTGGTGCGCCACCCGCTGGTGCAGCGCATCGTGGCGGCCTACGAGACTTACGAGAAAAACGCTTAGGGGGAAATGGGGCGCGCGATCGCCCCTGAACAGGCGATCGCGGGGAGCACAAGCAGATTTAATTTGCTGGGTACTATTGCTTAAGCATTTGTAATTTTGTATCCTATGTAACAGTTTTGCGTGACGACTTGTGAAGTTGCGCGCTGTTGCAGCGGGTTGGAGTGCTTCGGCGATCGCCCGAGGAAACGCTTCGCACCGGCTGCCGTGACTGCTGTCCTGCCTACCCCCTTGCCTGTGAAACCCCATCAAACTGGCTCAAGGTCGCGATCGCTCCGGAAGTACCCGCTTGTGCGAGAAGTGCTGGAGCGCAGTTTCGCCAAATCTGCCCAGCGTCATCCTCTGACTCGCCGCACTCGCTTCTATCTCACCAAAATGCGCGGCGGCCGGGGGCGTCCCCCAAAGCTGCGTTTTCGCTATATTTTCTGGTCCTGGCTGGGGGCCTTCATCGGCATCACCGCCACCAGCTACCCCTCGGCCTGGGTCGGTGCCCCCCTGCTGATCGCGCCCTTTGGTGCGACCTGCGTCCTGATTTTTGGGGCACCGGACAGTCCCCTGGCTCAGCCCCGCAACGTGATCGGGGGCCACTGTTTGGCCACCTTGATCAGCTTGACCCTGCTGCACACCTTCGGGGCTGAGTGGTGGGTGATGGCGCTGGCCGTGGCGACCTCCATCGGCATCATGCAGATCACCAGCACGCTCCATCCGCCTGCCGGGGCGACGCCCCTGGTGGTGCTGATGTCCAAGGCGTCCTGGAGCTTCCTGTGGATGCCGGTGCTGCCGGGAGCGATCATCCTGGTGAGCTGCGCGGTCCTGTTCAATAACCTGGCGCGAGATCGGGTCTATCCCAAGTACTGGTTCTAGGCCCCGGCAAGCAGCCCGGACGTCACTTCAGGTAGGCGGGCCGGGCCTGCTGCTGGGCCTGGAGCTGCTCGTGCAGGGCGTCCCACTGTTCGTCCTCGATCAGATGAATCACCTGGTCGAGGCGATCGCGGTAGGCCCGGAGCGATCGCACCAAGGCCGCTTGGTTATAGCGTGCCATCATTAGCCCCAGCTCAGGGTTGCCGCCGCCGACTCGGCTCGTGTCCCGAAAGCCCGAGCTAGCAAAGCACTGGGCCATTTTGTGAACCAGAGGATCGCGCTCGCCTTCGCAGGCGGCGATCAGGCTGCCGCTGACCATGACCGGCAGGTGCGAAATCCAGGCCACGGCCCGATCGTGAATATCGGGGGCGCACTCGTAGACCTCCGCCTGGAGAGAGCGGGCGATCGCCGCCACGGTTTCGCAGGCGGTCGGAGGGGTCGTAGCGGTGGGCGTCAGCACGTAGGGCCGGCCCTCAAACAGACGCCGCTGGGCCGCCTCGACGCCGCTAAATTCGGTACCCGCCATGGGGTGACCGCCAATAAAATTGGGCCACAGAGGCGCGATCGCTTCCACAATGGGCGCCTTCACTGAGCCAACATCCGTCAAAATAGTTTCAGGACGCAAATGAGGACGCAGCGCCGCTACGGCAGGGGCGATCGCCTCAATGGGCGTACACAAAAACACCACCTCCGCTTGGGCCATAATGGCCAAGTCCGGACTCGCTTCATCCACCACGCCCAGCTCTAGAGCGCGATCGCCCGTCTCGGGCCGCCGACTCGATCCCACCACCCAGTGGCCCAAAGCCCGCAGGTCTAGCCCCAGCGATCCCCCAATGAGCCCTAGGCCGACAATTCCAACTTTCATACCGACGCCTCGCGATCGCAGCGATTCCTGATCCTAGCCCACGGACTGCTTTGCCTAGGCTACTGTCACAGTAGAGAGAATCGATGACGGCTAGGCCAAAGGGGTCCGCCAAGGGCGATCGCCCTTAGTGAGCACTAGGGCGCAAATCCCGTTTTTCCTGCCGGGCTGGGCAAAAACCCTGGCCAAAACTTGCGATAATTCGCCAACAACCGCTGGGACGTAGAAACGGTGTATGAAAGCTGAAGAACTTCTGAAGCGATACGGGGCTGGTGAGCGGAATTTTGGGGGCATGGACCTGCGGGAAGCCAACCTCAGCCGCGCCAACCTCAGCCATATCGACCTCAGCGGTGCCGACCTCAGCGTAGCCAATCTCAGCGGCGCGAATCTCAGCGGCGCGGACCTGCGAGGAGCACGCCTCAACGTCGCCAAGCTCAGCGGCGCCAACCTCAGCGGCGCCAACCTCAGCAGCTGCATCCTGAATGTCGCCAACCTCGTGCGGGCCGACCTCACCGGAGCTAACCTCAACCAAGCCGCCCTGATCCGCGCCGAGCTCATGCGAGCCGACCTCAAGCAGGCCACCCTCGACAGCGCCGATCTGGGGGGCGCCCAGCTCCAGGAAGCCCAGCTCCATCAGGCCAACTTCAGCCGCGCCAACCTGAGCGAAGTCAACTTTCACCGGGCGACCCTGGCCGATGCGGTCTTCGACCAGGCCAACCTGCGCGGGGCAGACCTCAACCGCGCCAATGCCACCCGCGCCAACTTCCGAAATGCGGAGCTGCGGCTGGCCAACCTGAGCGAAATCCTGCTGATCGGCGCCGATCTCCACGGGGCCAACCTGCGCTGGGCCAATCTCACCGGGGCGCGCCTGCGGGGGGCGGACCTGACGGAGGCCAAGCTCAGCGGCGCCGCCATTGTGGGGGCCGACCTGCGCAATGTGAACTTGACCCACGCCAGCTTGATCCACGCTGATTTGTCCCGGGCGAACCTGATCGGGACGGACTGGATCGGGGCGGAGCTGACCGGGGCGACCCTGACGGGGGCCAAGCTCCATGGGGTGTCTCGCTATGGGCTCAAAGTCGAAGATTTGACCTGTGAGTGGGTCGATCTGAGCCCCCAGGGGGACAACAGCCAGATTCAATACCTCTCTCAGGAAGACTGCCGACAGTTTTTTAACGAAACGCTGCCGACGGTGCAAATCACGGTGGATGCGCCCCTCGATCCCGATGCGGCGGTATCCCTGGCGGTGATCTATCGGCAAATCGCCCGGCGATCGCCCGTGATGGCCCATCCGCCCAGCATCCAGGTGGGCCCCCGGCGAACGGTGATCTTGTTTCAAGTCGCCAGCAACGTGCAGCTGTTTGCGACCGCCTACAGCGCGATTTTGCCCTTTGAGGACGCGGCGGTCACCCAGACAAATCTTCTGGAAATGGTGCGATCGCTCCAGGACGGCAGTGCAGAAAGCAACACCAAAACTCCCCCCGAAACCTTCAGCGAAGTTCTGCACCAGCTCGCCGCCCAAATCGACGGCGTGACCATCCTCGACAACCTGCCGCGCCTCGCCCAGCGGGGTGCCTTCTTCCAGACGCCCACCCAAACCATGCTGATCAACTCCAGCAACCAGCGCCTCACGGTCTACCACCATCCGGCCTTTGGCAAGCGCTTTATGAGCGAGGTCGAGGCCTCCCCGAACCCGACCGCCTCCCCCCTGCCGACGCCCCCACCCCAAAAAGCCGCTCCCTTTTTGCTGCCGCCCCTCAGCGTGACAGCCGACTTTGTGCGGCACTTCCACGACTTGTGAAGTTGCGGCCGCGCGCGATCGCAGTCAAAGCACTCGCCTGGAGTCCGCCACTTCCTCCGAGGGACGCGAGTGAAACTGCTCAAAAATGGGCATAACTAAAACCAAGTATGTTTTTTTAGCAAAAGCCTTTTTATTTCGCAGTCGGCGATCGCGCCCGAGCTGCCCTGTCCCCCAGCGGTCTGCTGTCTGAACTTTCTTTGCTCAGCGGTGATCCTTCTCTCGCCCAAGGCTGCCTGGGAAATCCGTGAAAATACGGCTTCCATCGAAGCTGTCAAGCACTCAATTGACGCTGGGTGTGAGAGCGTCGTAGGAATGGCAAGAGCACGATGGGCAACGGCTGGGGGAAAGGCTGGCATCAGCCTGGAAACGGGGCCTTTGGGAAAGCGATCGCGCTCAGCAGTGCGCAAAAAGCTTGCACTGGAGGCGATCGCCGAAGGTGCGGTTGGTGAATAGACTCAGTGCGTTCAGGGCATCCCAATGAACATCACGGAACTCTTGGATCGGTACGCGGCGGGAGAACGAAACTTTACCGCCCTAGAGCTTCGCGAGGCCAATTTGAGCCAGGTCAATCTCAGCGGCGCCGACCTGAGAGACATCAACCTCAGCATTGCCAACCTCAGCGGCGCCAACCTCAATCGGGCCAACCTCCAGCGGGCCAAGCTCAACGTCGCCCGCCTGAGCAGCGCCAACCTCAGCGGCGCCTGCCTCAACGAAGCCGTCCTCAACGTCGCCAACCTGATTCGAGCAGACCTCAGCGAGGCGCAGCTGGTGCGCGCTCAGCTAATTCGGGCCGAGCTCATCCGGGCCAACCTCTCCGAGGCCAACCTGCTAGAAGCCGATCTCACCGAGGCTGACCTGCGCGAAGCCCAGCTGCGCCTCGCCAACCTCAACGGCGCCAACCTCAGCGGCGCCAACGTTCAAGGGGCCTCCCTAGCCGCAGCCCACCTCGAGCAGGCGATGCTCCACGGCGCCAACCTCAACCGGGCCAGCCTGCGGGCTGCCAACCTGCGGGGCGCCGAGCTGCGCCACGCCAACCTGGGCCGTGCCAACCTCAGCGGCGCCAACCTCAGCGGCGCCAACCTGCGCTGGGTGGACCTCAGCGGCGCTGACCTGCGCTGGGCAGACCTCAGCGACGCCAAACTCAGCGGGGCCAATCTCATTGGGGCGAACCTCAGCCACGCCAATCTGCTCAACACCAGCTTTGTTCACGCGGACCTGACCCAAGCCACGCTGATCGATGCGGACTGGATCGGGGCGGATCTGAGCGGCGCTATTCTCACAGGGGCCAAGCTCTACGGGGTGTCCCGCTTTGGCCTGAAGACCGACGGCATGACCTGCGAGTGGGTCGATTTGAGCGATAAGGGCGACAGCAGCCACATTCACCACCTCAATATCGAATCGGCCCGCCAATTTTTTAATGCGGTGCCGCCCACCATCGAGCTGGAGGTAGATGCGGCGCTGGGCTATGCCGAGAACTTCGCGCTATCGGAGGCCTACCAGCGCCTGACCGAGCGCTATCCCCAGCTGGGGCAGCCTCCCAGCGTGGAGGTGTGCCGGCGCCGCACGGTGCTCAAGTTTCGGGCCAAGAGCGATGAGCATTTGCTGCTGCTGGCCTATGCCTTCATCATGCCTTTCAAGGATGGGGGAGCCACCCATCGCAATATCGAGATGATGCTGACGATGATGCAGGAGACGGTGGCCAACCGGCCCAAGGAGCGGGCTCACTTGCAGATGATGGAGTATCTGCTGGGGGAGATGGTGGCCGCCTTTGAGGGGGTGGAGATGCCGGCGCGGGTGTCGGAGCTGGAGTTTTTCCGGGTGCCGACGCGGGTGTCGATTACCAATTCCAGCGATCAGCAGCTGTTGGTGCATCGGCACCCGGATTTTGGCCGTCGCTTGATTTCGCCCCAGGGGGTGGTGGAGGAGGTGCTGGTGACGGCGCGATCGACGCCGATGGGCCAAATGCCTTCTGCTAATACGGTGCGGGAATTTTTGCAGGGGTTCTATTACCAGGAGCACGGGACAAGTACGCATCAGCGCTGAGGCGCAGGGCGATCGCGCTGGAAGGCCAGGAGAGCTCGTCCGGCCTTTCCGGGGGGTTTGGGTTAGGCTAGAGTCACGCTTCGGTGAAAAGTTGGCAGCGAGGCTGCTGCCTGGCTGAAGCGGGTCCCAGATCGTGGGTTGAGCGATCGGGGGCGATCGCAGACCGCGGCGCAGGGAACTTTGCCCTTGTGGGGTCTGTTCTATCAACAAAGTTTTTGCACTCCTTGCCATATTGCCGATCTGTGATTGAGGTAGAAGTTCATCAGCAATTGCGGGCTTTCCTGCGGGAACAGGGAGAGCCGTTTTGGCCCCATCACTTGACGATGGCTCGGCTGGTGGCGCGGGCACTGCGGCTTGGACGGAGTGCGCTGCTACAGGCGGAGCCGCCATCGGGGGGCTACGGTCGCTATCGCCTGAGCTATCTGATGCCGGTGCTGTGCTGGCCGGAGTCGGTGGTCATTGTGGCGCCAGAAGGGGTGCAGCAGCGGCTGCTGATGGTGGAGATCCCGCGGCTGCAGCAGTGGATCTCGAGCCCCAAGACGATCCGGCGGGGCGATCGCTGGCCAGGGGACGATTTTCAGGGACTGCTGCTGATGTCGCCGGAGGCGTGGCTGAGCGATCGCCTCGCCGCGCAGCCGACGATTCCAGACGGGATTCCGACGATTCTCGACGGGGCCGATGACCTAGAATCCTGGGCCCACAGCCATTTGACGGTGCAGGTCCAGCCCTTGGCCTGGAATGATTTGATGCTGGCCTGTCCGGAGCAGACGGAGCTGATTCGCGATACGCGGGTCTTTTTGACGCGATCGCTATTTCAGCACCCGAGCAATCCCTACGGCTGCCACCTGGTCGAGGCCCCCGAGCAGTCGGCGCTGGAGTACCTGCGCACCGGGCTGCCAGCGGTGCCGGGCGGGCTGCCCGAGGT
Organism: Geitlerinema sp. PCC 7407; assembly: GCF_000317045.1. Classification (NCBI taxonomy): domain Bacteria; kingdom Bacillati; phylum Cyanobacteriota; class Cyanophyceae; order Geitlerinematales; family Geitlerinemataceae; genus Geitlerinema; species Geitlerinema sp. PCC 7407. The sequence continues at coordinate 100,465 of NC_019703.1, read as the reverse complement.
TTGGCAGCGCTTTTGGCAGGCTTTCGCGGCGGCGAATTCGCTGCTGTGGGCAACGGTAGACCGACGCGCGGGGCAGTTTACGATCCAGGCCAGCCCGGTGGAGCTGGCGCCGACCCTGCGGGGGGTCTGGGAGCGCCAGCCGGTGGTGGTGATTGGCGGGGCGCTGGACCTGGAAGCCGAAGCGCCCATCTATCGCCAGCGCCTGGGCCTGGGCGAGCTGACGTGCATCAAGTTTGCGCCCGATCGCCAGACGGAGCTGATCCAGCTGTATTTGCCGGAGTCTGTGCCGATGCCCAACACGCCGGAGTACCAGGGGGCGGTGGTGCGCGAGCTGCGATCGCTCCTGAGCGCTAGCGCCGCGGCGCCCGGTCCGGCGGTGGTCCTGGTGGGCGATGTGCCCCTCAAGGCTCAGCTGGGGTCGCTGCTGGCCGCCGAGTTTGGGTCGCGGGTGCAGGTGGAGCGCACCTGCCTAGACGAAAAAGGAATTTTGGTGACGGGGTGGGAGTTTTGGCGTCAGCACCAGAGCGTCTTGCCAGCGCCGTCGCTGCTGGCGATCGCCGCTTTGCCCTTGCCCTCCCTGGAGCATCCCTTGGTGGCGGGCCGAGTCACCTACTACAAGCAGCAGCGCCAGGACTGGTTTCGGCTGTATCTGCTGCCCGAGGCCCTAGCAGCGCTCCAGCGGGCGATCGCCCCGGTGCGCGAGCGCCAGGGCGTCGTGGCCCTCCTCGACAGCCGCGTCATTCACCGCACCTACGGCCAGCAGGTAATGACCGCCCTCAGTCCCCTGGCGCGGATCAACTACCTCGACCCAACCCTGTTCACCCAGCCCTAGAGGCTTGGTCTCACGGCGTCCTGGGCGATCGCGGCAGATCTCGACACAGCGTGCGATCGCCCGGCTCCACAGTGGGATTGGTCCGCAAAAAATCGCCCACCCAGCCACAGGCATACTGCAACGGATCTAGAGACAAAATCTGATTGAGATCCCACAGCATCAGGGTTTGGTCATCGCCCGCCGACGCCAAGATCGGGGCCGTCGGATGAAACGCCACGCTGCGCACCCCCGACTGATGGCCTTCTAGGGTGGTGATCAGCTGGCCATCGCGCCGCCAAAGCCGGATCGTGGCATCAACGCTGGCCGTGGCAATCATCTGCCCATCGGGGCTAAAGGCAATTCCCCAGATCGCGGCTTGATGGCCCGCTAGCGTCGCGACTAGCTGCCCGTCTCGGGTCCACAGCTTGGCCGTTTTGTCGCCGCTGCCCGTGGCCAACAGCTGACCGTCCGGGCTAAAGACAACCTTCCAAACGGCGGCCTGATGCCCCTCCAGCGTGTGCAGCAGCCGTCCCTCGCGGCTCCAGATTTTCGCGAGGGAATCATTTCCCCCGGAGGCGAGCAGCTCCCCATCGGGGCTAAAGCCCACGTCCCAGACCGATGCTCGGTGGCCGCGCAGCGTTTTTAGGCGGGTGCCATCGGCGCTCCACAGCAGGATGACTCCCTCGACGTCGCTCGAGGCCAGGGACTGTCCATCGGGATGCCACACCACGCTCAAGGCAGTACTGGTGTGTCCGGTCAGGGTCTTGAGCGGGGTGCCGTCTCGGGACCAGAGCCGAATCGTTTTGTCTTCGCTGGAGCTGGCGAACTCCTGGCCATCGGGGCTGATGTCAATACTCGTGAGGGAGCCCGTGTGGCCGCTGATAGCCTTGAGGGGTCGCCCATGGGAGGTCCACAGCTTGATGGTTTTGTCGGTGCCCACCAAGGCAATAGAGGCACCGTCAGGACTGAAGAGCAGCTTGCGCGTGGAGCCCGTCAGGCCATAGAAGCGCTGCTGAAAATCACTTTGGGTTTTCCAGAGAATCACCGTGTTTTCGGCCCCGGCAGAGGCGATCGCCCGGCCATCGGGGCTGAACGCCATCCCCCAAATGGCCGCGTCATGACCCCGCAGCGTGTTGAGCAGCCGTCCATCACGGGTCCACAGCTTGATGGTTTTGTCCCAGCTCGCCGAAGCGAAGCTCTGGCCGTCGGGATGGAAGCGCAGTTCTTTCACCATGGTCTCGTGGGCGGGCAGGGTGCTAAGGAGGGTGCCGTCCTGCTGCCATAGCTTGATGGTTCGATCGTCGCTGCCCGAGACCATCAGCGCTCCGTCGGGGCTAAAGGCCAGAGACTGGACTGGGCCGTCGTGGCCGCGCAGGGTTTGCCGCAGCACGCCATCGCGGGTCCACAGCTTGATCGTGTTGTCCATGCACCCGGCGGCGATCGTCTTGCCATCGGGGCTAAAGGCAACGGCCCGCACTCCCACGTTCGTCTCTCGCAGCGTCTGGATCAGCGGCCCCCTGATGCTGTGCTCCTCGATCAGGTCGTTGCTGCCACCGACAATCAGGCTGCTGCCGTCAGGGCTAAAGTCCAGGCTCCAGATCCCGCCGATTTGGGTAGGGATGGTCCGCACCAGATCCCCGCTGGGGGTCCACAGCTTGATGGTTTTGTCGTCGCCGGTGGAGGCAAACAGATCTCCGCGAGGGCTAAAGCGCACGACTCGGATGACGCTCTGGTGGCCCTGGAGGGTGCGCAGCAGGTGGCCATCGCGCCGCCAAAACTTGAGGCTGCCGTCTACGCTGCCGGACACCAACTGCTGACCATCGGGGCTAAAGGCGACGGTCAGCACTGCGCTGCGGTGACCGCTGAGGCGATTGGCTTCCTGGATGCTCAGCAGGACGCGGCGCAGGCTGGCATCGAGGGTGTCGCGCAGGTCAGGGGCAGAGAAGTCCAGGCGGCGCAGGCGCTGCTGGCCTTTGATGGCCTGGATCAGGGCGTCTAGCCGCTGGTTGGAGGCGAAGAGGGCGTCGGAGGACAGGGCGATCGCCCGCAGTTCGCTCAGAGCAGTGCGCTGATATTGACTGTAGGCCAGCAAGCCAAAGGCGATCGCCATCACCATCGCCCCGCTGAGCACTCCCAACAGCGTGCGCTGACGGTTCAGGCTCTGGCTCTGCTCCAGGCTGCGTTGACGCTCGAGCTCCAGCCGAGCTTCGACCTCTTGGAGCCGTTCCGCCTCTAGGTGCGCCTGCACCTCCTGGCGATCGCACTCCTGACTGGCCGCCATAAACCGGTAGTCCAGATCGCTCAGGCTCCTGCCCTCTGCCCAGGCCAGCACTTCTTGCAGCGCCTGACCCCGCAGCAGGCGAGAGCTGTCTGCGAACCCCGACTGAGCCCACAGCCGGAGGTTGGGCGCGTAGGGCCGCAGGGCGTCCAGCTGTTTGGCCACCCACCCAGGATTGAAAACCGCCTGATAAATTGGATTTTTGATGCTCAGGCCGCTGCCGCGCCGCTCCACCAGCCCCGAGAGCAGCAGCGCCGTCTGCTCCGCAGAGTTATCAAACGGCACGCTCTCAGTGGCCACCGGAGGCTTGAGAAATTTTGTGGTCAGCTCCTCTGGCTCCAGCGGCCCCGAGACTCCCAGCAGGCGCTGATAGAGGCCCAGCAGTCGGCCCGTTTTGGCCTCGTCGTACAGCAGGCGATCGCGAATCGTTTTGAGGTGCTCGGGCTCATCTTGAGCCTCCCAGTTCTGGAGGATACGCGCGTACACCACCCAATCCACCAGCGCCTTACCCGCCAAAGGCGGCGTCTCAGGACCTGCCGCGCCCTCTTGGCCAAGCTGGCGCGCGATCAGATCGCAGAGCTTTTGGGTCAAGAATGGCTGTCCCCCGGTCCAGGTCAGCACCCGGTGCAAGATTTCCGCTGGCGACGCGCTGATCTGGCCCAAGCCGGTCAGCAAGGGCGTGGCCTCAGCGAACTGAAAGCCGTCGAGCTCAATGGCGCGGCCAATATTGAACGGTGTGCGGGTCGGATCGGCAATCAGGTCGCGGGGCGTCGCCACCCCAAACAGCGCAAAGGAAAGCCGCCGGTACGCTTCCTGCTCGGCCCGGCGATTGTAGCAGGCGCGGATCAGGGCAAAGAAATCATCCACCGAAAACGGCAGGCTCAGAACGCTGTCGATTTCATCGATGAAAATCACGACGGGCTCCCCAATCTGGCAGAGCAGCACCGACTCCAGAAACTCCCCCAGGCGGCTGATCAGCGAGAGATGGGCGCGATCGCGCCACCACTGGGCCAGAGGCAGCGTCAGGCGAAATTCCTTCACCAAAAAGCCAATCACCGACGCGTACCACTGCTCCGCCGTGATCTCGTGGGTGCCGATCGCCGTCATGTCCAGCACCCCACACCGCACCCCCCGCGCCTGCAATCGGTGCAGCGTTTGCACCCGCAGACTCGACTTGCCCATCTGCCGCGCGTTGAACACGTAGCAGAACTCTCCGTTGAGCAAGCCGGTCAGCAGATCCTCATCGGCTTGGCGGCGCACATAGCTGGCCGAATAGAGCGGCAGACTGCCCCCGACCTGATAGGCGTAGTTGGGATTTTGGGAAGCCAGCATGGGCGCAAAGGGATGCTACGACAAAATCAACAAACGGCCTCACCCACCGGGGCAGATCACTCCGCGCCCAAGTCCAGAACATGGGCAAAATACATCTGGTAGAGCTTGCAGGCGGCCACTGCGGCAGACCCCTGGAAGCGAACCAACCCCATGCCCTGGAGCTTGACCGCGTCAGTGGGATAAATTTCGGCTCCCTCAGGGGACTGAACGACTCGCTGCATCGCGGTTTTGAGGCCCGGCTGCTCTTCCAAGAAGCCCAGCAGACGCCGCAGGTGACCGTTAAAAATACCCTGGGGGGCGATCGCGGTCTTCGGTAAATCGGCCAAAGAGACCGTTTGGCGGCTGAGGTGAAACAGCGCTAGCTGCGTCAGATAGGGGTTGCCCCCCAAAAGCGCCATCAGCGCCTGGGTGTACTCTTCGCTGGGGGTCAGGCCGTAGCGGTTGGCAAGCTCTTGAATTTGCGCCTCGCTAAATCCAGAGAGCTCAATCAGCAAGCCCACGTTGAAGGGAGACTGGTTGAGCTTGATCGGCAAGTAGGCCTCGGTGGAGTGCACAATCACCAGGCGCAGCTGCTGCCACAGCTCGCTCCCTGCCGTGCCGTAGCGCGATCGCTCATACCACGATCGCAGCATGCCAAAAAAATCTGCGGCGATCGCCTCATGATCAAAGACTCGATCCACCTCATCGATCACTAGCAGCAGCGGTCGCCCATCCGCTGGCAAAATATAGCTCTCGAAATAGTCATTGCAGCTATAGCTGCTGCCAAACAGATCGCTCCAGTAGTCCTGAAGCCGATTGGGCATCTCCAGATAACGTGTCACCATGGCACACAGCCAGCGCAGAAATTGATCTAAGCTACTAAAGACCCCCTGGTCCGCCATCTCCAGACTGATCATGGCCGTCCGAAACCCGGACTCCTGACTTTGGCTGACGATTCGCGCTGCCAACGACGTCTTGCCAAACTGGCGAGGCGCCTTGATCCGAATCAGCGCCCCCAGCTGAAACACCTCTCGCACGCACAGTCGCTCTGCTGGGGCACGATAGACGTAGAACGGCGAATCCACGGCGAGCTGTCCCTTCAGCGGAGCCTCTTGCAAACTGCTGAGCGCTACGCTAGAGACTTCTACATCTGACAAATCCTGACTAATGTAGTCGTCAGCCCCTAGTGCAAGCTCAAACGCCTCGAAATAAGCCTCAAGGGTCGGCTGATCCACCGGCTTTTGACGATGACGAACCTTGGTCAGCGTTTTGGTACTCAAGCCTGTGCGCAGACTCAGCTGCTCCAAGGTGTAGGGACGCCCTGCATTTTCTCGGATAGACGACAAATGCTCGGCTGCTTGCAGACGCTGCCATCCCTGGGCGCTCAGTACTGTTCCTCGTCTGCGAAACCGAACAGATTTAGGCTGATCAATCACGTCCTCACACAAACCCCGCTGGACCAGAAAGCCGGATGCGGCAGCCCCCATCCTCTGGAAATAGTACCGTTTCCCTTTTTTTAGTGGCTAAGTTTCGCCGCGAAACCCTTAAGTTACAAGGTTAACGTTCGATCCTATCTGGTAATTAAAAGTTACCGAGGTTAACAATGGAGTTAATTTCTTTCTTTTAGGGGATGCTAGAAAGCCTTTGCTTTATTGAATCATCCCGAAGCCTTGCCCTATCTAGCGATCGCCGCGATAAACTTTCTTTCTGACTGGGGATTGCGATCGTTCAACTGAGTCGCGAGAGTCCCCATCCCTCTTCAGGGTAGGGAGGAAGAGCGGGGTGTATTGGGAGCTCAATGCCCCCCAATACACCCCAATAGGCTATGGCTAGAACAAAAAACTTCACGCTTTAAAAATGCCTCAAGTCCTCACGGTGTCTTGCAAACTGGAAGTATTGCCGCAACAGGTTGAAAAGCTTGATGCGGTCCTTTCTGCCTTTGCAAAATGCTGTGAGTTCGTGAATGCTCAGACTCCCGAGAAACTGATCAATCAGATCGCCGTTCAGTCCCTGATTTACAAAGAGGCTAGAGCGCATTCAGGTCTGTCTGCTCAGATGACCATCCACGCCATCCGGCGGGTTTGTGCCAATCGAAAGACAGCCAAGCAAAAAGGAAGACCCGTCAAAGGATTTGCTCCCACCTCAGCCACCTATGACGCCCGAACATTCACCTTCAAAGAATCCGGCTGGATAGTCAGCCTGACGATGCTGAAGGGGCGAGAAAAGTTCAGACTGCATATCGGCAACTACCAAAAGCATCTCTTGCAGGGCCAGAATCCCAAATCAGCCACCCTGGTCAAACGAAAAGATGGCAGCTTCTATCTGCAAATCCAGCTAGAGTCTGAGCCCCCTGAGATTTCAGAGACAGACGAAGTATTAGGCGTAGATCTGGGACGAACAGACATCGCCTGCACCTCTGAAGGTTCAAAGTTTAGCGGCAAGGAGGTCACAAAAGTCAGAGACCAGTACAGTCGTGTGCGGGCTTCGCTGCAACGCAAAGCGTCCAAAGGCACAAGGTCTACTCGCAGACGAGCGAGACAGGTCTTGCAACGGTTGAGTGGACGAGAGCGAAGATTCCAAGCATGGCTCAACCACACCATCAGCTATCGGCTGATCCAGCAAGCAAAAAGCAACCATCAAGCCATTGCCCTAGAGGATTTGACCGGCATTAGAGAGCGCACCAATCAGATGCCCCGCTCCAAGACAGAGCGCAGACGCAGCAACAGTTGGGCGTTTTATCAGCTACGCCAATTTCTGACCTATAAGGGCGTGAAGTTTGGCGTCAGCATCCGGTTTGTAGATCCTCGCTACACGTCTAAGACGTGCCATTGCTGCAAGGTGATTGGCAGCCGACAGGGCAAAAAGTTTGAGTGTTTGAACCAAAATTGCGGCTGGATTGGAGATGCGGATGTGAATGGGGCAAAAAATATTGCCACTTTGGGGCGCATCGTAAACGCGCCTAGAGGCTCCGAGATGATGTCTTGTTCTTTGCAGGATGTCGTTTTGAGGGCTACTGAAAGCCCCGCCCCTCTTAGGGCGGGGTAGTTTACAAACCTAAATCAATAAGAAGAACCAACACGACTCCTGAGGTTGATAAACGGTTTTTTCGAAGGCACTCATGCTGGAATTTTCTGCGCCCTTCTATCTACTGACTAATCAGTTCATTCCCCATGGCCATTGCTACCTATGGCAAACGCCCTTGGTAAGCCTCCATGTGGTGAGCGATGCCCTGATTGCGATCGCCTATTTCTCCATTCCAGCCATGCTGGTGTACTTCGTCCGCAAGCGCCAGGATGTTCCCTTCTCCAAAGTTTTTCTGCTCTTTGGCAGCTTCATTGTCCTGTGCGGCACCGGGCATCTCCTCGACATTTGGACCCTGTGGCACCCCAACTACTGGGTCAGCGGGATCGAGCAGGCTCTCACAGCCATCGTGTCTTGCTTCACAGCCTTTGCGCTCCTAGAGCTGGTGCCCCAGTTCCTCGCCCTGCAGTCTCCCGAGCAGCTCCAGACCATCAACCGGGAACTCGAAACCCAGATTGCTGAGCGCCAGCGAGCCGAAGAGAGCCTGCGGGCCATCGTGGCTGGGACCGCGTCAGTGACCGGGGGAGAATTTTTTTCGGCCCTCGCTGCCAACTTGGCCTCGGCCTTGGGGGTCAGCTACGTTATGGTGACGGAGCTGATCCATGGCGATACCCAAACCATGCGCAGTCTGTCTCTGTGGGCCAAAAATCAGCTGGTCGAAAACTTTGAGTATCCCGTCGCCGGGTCCCCGTGCGAAGTCGTCCTCACGACGAAGCAGTTTTACTACGTGCCAGACCACCTGTGTGAAATATTCCCGGACCTGGAAGTTTTGCAGCAGGTAAGCGCAACCAGCTATATCGGCGTGCCGCTGACGGATTCTGACCAAACCGTCCTAGGCAACTTGTGCATTTTTGATAGCAAGCCCCTGCCCATCGACGAAAACACCAAAGCCATCATTCAGGTCTTTGCGGCTCGGGCGACGGCAGAGCTCCAGCGCCAGTGGGCCGAGGAAGATCGCCGACGCGCTTATGAAAAGCTGGAAGTGCGCGTGCAGGAGCGCACCGCCGAGCTGACGACGGCCAATGCGGCGCTAGAAGCTGAAGTGCGGGAGCGCATTGCGGCGGAGGCGGCCCTGCGGCTGATGGCGCATCAGGAAATGGCGATCGCCCGAGTGGTGCAGCAAATGCGCCAAAGCCTCCAGCTGGATCTGATTTTTGGGGCGACCACCGCCGAGCTGCAGCAGGCCATGGACTGCGATCGCGTCTTGATTTATCGCTTCAATCCCGACTGGAGCGGCATCGTCGTTGCCGAATCCGTCGACGCACCCTGGTCTCGCCTGGAGACCTCCACCTTTGCCGAGCGCGTATACCGCACCACCGAACAGGACAACTGCGCCGCCAACCGCTTCGACAGCAGCGGCCTGCTGATCCAAGACGTTTATCTCCAGGACAACCAAGGCGGCTTTTATCAGCAAAAATCCAGCTACTGCTGCATCAACGACATCTATGACGCAGGCTTTGCCCCCTGCTACATCAACCTGCTCGAATCCATCCAGGCCCGGGCCTACATCATCGCCCCCATTTTTTGCGGCAGCAGTCTTTGGGGACTGCTGGCCATCTACCAAAACACCGGTCCTCGCCACTGGCAGCCCCCCGAGATTCGCATTGTGACCCAGGTTGGCAACCAGCTCGGGGTGGCAGTGCAGCAGGCTGAGCTGTTTGCGCAGACCGAGCAGCAGGCCGCCGCTCTCCAGCAGGCCAAGGAAGCCGCCGACGCCGCCAGCCGCGCAAAGAGCGAGTTTCTGGCCAATATGAGCCACGAGCTGCGCACGCCCCTGAACGCTATTTTGGGGTTTACCCAGCTCATGCTGGGCGACAAAACCCTTAGTCAAGGCCAGCAACAATACTTAGAGATCGTCAATCAAAGCGGTGAGCATCTTTTGTCTTTGATTAATGACGTTTTAGAAATGTCAAAAATCGAGGCGGGACGCACCACGCTCCACGAAGAGGCTTTTAACTTATATCAGCTTCTCAGAAATGTCGAGGCCATGTTTCAGCTCAAGGCAAAGTCAAAGGGCCTGAGACTCATTTTTGACGTTTCTCCTCAGCTTCCCCAATATATTTTTGGTGATGAAAAGAAGCTGCGCCAAGTTTTAATTAATATCTTGGGAAATGCCATTAAGTTTACCAATCTTGGCTTCGTTAAGCTCTCAGCCCATTTATTCGCCGAGCTGGTCAATCAAGAGACAAATGCGAGGAAATATGTCCTCAGTTTTGCCGTTGAGGACACGGGACCTGGCATTGAGTCCGAGGGATTACGGGCACTTTTTGAAGCTTTCAAGCAAACTCAAACGGGCCTAGACATCAACGAGGGAACGGGGCTTGGTCTTCGCATTAGCAAGAGTTTTGTCAACTTGATGGGTGGCGAAATTTCGGTCAAGAGCGAAGTTGGCCGGGGCAGCGAGTTCAAGTTTGAAATTCAAGCCGGTCCTGTCCAAACAGACGTCAAAGATTTGCTGAAGTCAGAAGCTCAGACGATGGCAATGACGATCGAGGCGGGTCAGCCCAGCTATCGAATTTTGATTACCGATGATCATCCGCTGGTGCGTTTGCTGCTCAAAAAAATCTTGACGTCCGCTGGCATGGAGACCCAGGAAGCGGTCAATGGCCAGGAAGCTGTCGAGATTTGCCGGACCTGGCAGCCTCATCTCATCTTCATGGATATGCACATGCCGGTGATGGATGGCTACACCGCAACGAAGATGCTGAAAACAAGGCCCCCAACGGCGATCGCCTCCAGCGCCAGCGGAATTTCCCAGGCTGCGATCGCCCCTGAACATCTCGAGCGATCGCCCATCATTATTGCCTTGACCGCCAGCGCCTTCGAAGAGCAGCGCCAGGACATTCTGGCCGTCGGCTGTGACGATCTCGTCCGGAAACCCTTCCGCAAAGAAGAAATTTTCAGCAAACTTGCCGAGTATTTGGGCGTTTCTTTTATTCAGGAAAGACCCGCTGTCTCGCCCCTCTTAAATAGCAGTCAAAAAACCAGTGACAACCAAATTTCAACGCGGGCCGATCTGGCATTCATGTCGGAAGAATGGATCACAAATCTGCGAGAAGCGGCCATTCAGGGCAATGATTTAAGAAGTCTTAAACTGATTGATCAGATTCCACAAAGCCACGCGTCAATCATTAAGAGCCTGGTAATCTTGGTTGAGAACTATCAATTCGATCGAATCATTAGCATTCTAGATTCATAGAATTCATCAATCATCAATCTTGGCTTTGTTTAATCAATCGCCTTTCTCCAGGAAAATGGTATGGAAAAACACATCAGTATTCTGATTGTTGATGATGTGCCTGACAATTTGCGCCTTCTTTCCAGCATGTTGGAGAGCCGAGGTTACAGCACGCGCAAGGCGATTAGCAGTTCGATGGCCCTGTTATCCATTGAAGCTTCCCCACCCGATCTCGTGCTGCTGGATATTCAGCTACCCGGCATGAGCGGCTATGAAGTTTGCCGCTACCTAAAGCAAGATCCCCGCTTCGCCGAAATTCCGGTGATTTTTTTGAGCGCGCTGAATGACATCGGCGACAAAGTTGAAGGGTTCGAGGCGGGCGGAGCAGATTTTATTACCAAGCCTTTTCACATTGAAGAGGTGCTCCGGCGAGTGCAGCATCAGCTTTCGCTGCGGCGAGCGCAGCTCGAAATCCATCAGCTCAATTCTCAGCTCGAGGCGCGGGTTCGAGAGCGGACCCAGCAGTTAGAGCTCGCCAATTCTCGTTTGCTGGAAATGGCGTTTCAAGACTCTCTAACCAGATTGCCTAACCGAGCTTTGTTGATGGAGCAGCTTCAGGCTTGTTTGGATTATGCCCAGCGATCGCCCGACCATCAATTTGCCATTTTGTATTTAGATTGCGATCGCTTCAAAGTCATCAATGACTCTCTCGGCCATCCTGCCGGAGATGAGCTCCTCGTCGCCATCACCCAGCGCATCAAAGCTTTGTTGCGCCAAGACGACTTTCTAGCGCGCCTAGGGGGTGATGAATTTGTCATTCTCCTGCGCGACAGCAGCGATCGCAGCGCGGCAATCCTCGTCGCCGAGCGTATTCTTGATGCCTTCACAGCCTCCTTTCCGCTGCGGGAGCGCGATGTGTTTATCTCCTTCAGCATCGGCATCACCTTCGGTCACGCCTGCTATCAACAGCCCGAAGACCTCCTGCGAGACGCCGATACGGCGATGTACCACGCCAAATCCTCGGGCAAATCGCAGTACCAGATCTTCACTCCCGCCATGCATGAAACAGCCTTGAAACGATTGCAAATTGAAACCGATTTACGCAAGGCCGTTAAAAATCAAGAATTTGAAATTTACTATCAACCGATTATTAATCTGCAAAACGGCACCATTGCCGGGGCCGAAGCTTTACTGCGCTGGATTCATCCCACCCACGGCATGATTTCGCCCGCCCAGTTTATTCCCATTGCAGAAGAGACCGGCCTCATTTTGCAATTAGGAAACTGGGTTCTGTGGCAGTCTTGTCATCAACTCAACTTTTGGCAAACCCAACAGCTCGTTTCCTCCGACTTTTTCGTCAGCATTAATTTGGCCGCCGCCCAATTTGCTGAGCCCAATTTTGTTCAGCAAATTGACGCCGTTATTGCCGAAACTCAAATCGCGCCGGAGTGCCTCAAACTCGAGATCACAGAAAGCACGATTTTGGAAAATACAGAGGCTTCAGAGCGCGTGTTCCAAAACCTGCGCGATCGCCAAATTGAAATCAGCATCGATGACTTTGGGACCGGCTACTCCTCCCTTTGCTACCTCAGTCTCTTCCCCATCAACACCCTCAAAATCGATCAGTCTTTCTTAAGAACCGTCGAAGACAACGCCCGAAAGCGGCGCCTACTCACCGCCATCGTCAACATTGGCGACACGATGGACATGACCCTGGTTGCTGAAGGCATCGAAACCCCTCAGCAGCTCTCCTTAGTGCGAAGCCTCGGCTGTCAGCTAGGTCAAGGATATCTATTCTCAGCACCTATCAATGTTCAGAATATGAATCATTTCTTGACTAACCAAACTCGAGTTATCAAAAGCCATCTAGAATCCAGCGTTTAATCTATTTGAAATATCTGGGAAGCTATCGTAATGCTGACTGCCGTGAAGCCTGAAGAGTTTAAAGCAGATATCCTAATCGTTGATGACGTCCCAGAAAATATTCGCTTCTTATCAAGCTTTTTGGGTCAGCAGGGCTATCAAGTGCGGAAAGCAATTAATGGAAAATCCGCTTTTGTTGCCATCGAATCTCTGCCGCCAGAGCTGATTTTACTTGACGTCAATATGTCGGAAATGGATGGCTACGAAGTCTGCAAAGCTCTCAAAAGCAGCCCTCGAACCGCAGAAATTCCCGTTATCTTTCTGAGCGCTGGCAATGACCTCAATGACAAGGTCAAAGCCTTCGAAGCAGGAGGGGTCGACTACATCACCAAACCCTTTCAGCTCGAAGAAGTGCTGGTCAGAATCGAGACCCAGCTCCGCATTCAGTCACTCCAGCAAAAGCTTCAAGAGCAAAACCTCCAGCTCCAGTCGGCGCTTACTGATTTGCAGAAAGCCCAAGCAAAGCTGGTGCAGCGCGAAAAAATGAGTAGCGTTGCCCGCATTGTGGGCGAGATATCCCACGAAATCAATAATCCTTTAAGCTTTATTTTGTGCAACTCCAAGCCAGCTTGCGACTACGCAGCTAAGCTTATTGCGCTACTCAAGCTATATGATGAAGAATTCTTAGGGCAGTCAGAAAAAATTGAATCCTTCAAAACTGAGTTTGATCTCGATTTCATCATTGAAGATTTTGAAGGGCTAATTGATTCCATTAAGTCTGGCGCCCAGAGAATTAATTCAGTTGTGAAAGCTTTGCGAGTTTTCTACAACATTGATGCGCTGACCCTAGAAAAGGGCAATATTCAAGACTGTATCGATGATGCCATCAAGCTAGTTCAGGGGCGCATAGATTCTGAAGGCCAGGGCCAGCCAAGAATCGAAGTGCTGCGAAAGTATGCGCCTATTCCCTTGATTGAGTGTCATATCAATCAGCTTAGAAAGGCTTTTTTTAATCTCTTGGAGAATGCGATCGAATCTTTGGAAAGCCGCCTCAAAGCTGAGTCAGGTTCTTTTCAGCCTCGCATCGAGATCGAAACGGCTATCGATGAGCAGCAGTCTCTGCTGCACATTAGCATTCGTGATAATGGCTGCGGCATTTCCAAAGAGGATCAGTCTTGTTTATTTGAGCCCTTTTTCTCAACAAAGACCGGCGTCTGTGGCGTTGGTATGGGCTTATTTATAAGCTATCAAGTGATTGTGGAGATGCATAAAGGAAGCTTGACTTACCAATCTGACCCCGATGTGGGTTCAGATTTTGTGATTTCTCTGCCTCTGATGCCTGCCGTATGAGCTTGGGCTGGCTTTATGTTTTTCTGGGTAGCACCGCTGGCTCTGATAGGCAGAATTAACTGTGAAAGTGTTTAAGACACTTGCTCGAAACTTCACCACAAATCTTGTTCGTTTATGCTGCGGAGGATTGCTGTGACTGTAGTTTTGTCACGGAACAAACCAGGTTGGATTTTCCAGCGCTATGGTCAAGCTGAACACACTATTTTGTGGGAGAGGTCAGTGCCTTTGCGGTAGGACAGCTTTCGGTAGACTAGAGGCAAACGGGTTCACTCGTTGTTTTGCTCATGTCTATTGAGTGAAAAGCGCTTGCCCTCGGGCGGGCAAATCCACACAAAACTTCACATACACAAGTCCTATGGGTGAGGCAAAACGTCGTAAAGAGGTACTGGGCGATCGGTACGGTCAGGAGAAAAAGGAAAGCATTTTACCGGGCGTGCCTGTAACGAAGGGCCAGGCAGAGCGCTTTGTAAAGTGGAGTACCAAGGGTGCTTGGATTGGCATTGGGCTCTTGGCAGCTTGGTGGGTGACGGTGATGTTTATTGGCCCGGCCCTGGGCTGGTGGCAACTGGGTTCCTAAGTTAGGGATTTCTCTGCGATCGCCAACTTGTTATGAAAATTTAACAAGGGGCGATCGCGTCCGGAAAGTGCTTCAAAGTTGCTGATCTTTAAGAAGAGTAACGCTTTTCCTTACTAGATCTTACGGTTTCTCATTCCGCAGCGGTAAAATTTGAAGCCTGTCCTGTGAGCCTCCAAGGCCGCTTGGACGCCAAATCTCAAAACATTCTTTTCCTTCTCAACTCTGTTGTTCTTGATACTCCAGCTAGGAGCGCGAGTTCGCTAACGTTAGGCAAAATCACCGTTGGCCTTGGCCGTCAGTTCGGGCAATCTGACCCAAGAATCGATAAAGTTCGCAAATTTCATGGAGTTGTGAGCCCAGAAAACCAAATCCTTAAAAAAATATAAACAAGGTTAAAATTGGTGAGGTGACTGGAGGGCCGCCGTGTTTCTTAGACTTGCAAATCAACACCGTCAATTTGTGCAGGATCTGGTGATGAATCTCCAGGCCCTAGCCACTGTGCTAGAGCGCCGGGGATATTTAGCATCCTGCTACACCTGCGGGGGGCAGATGACTAGCGCCTCGTTTATGGTCAGCTTGGGTGACAATCACCTCATTCGTTTTTTGGTCTCCGACTACGGCATCACCTGGACGGAGATGCGGGACGATCGCGAGCTGATGAAGCTAGAGGGCGCAGAGGCCATTAGCCAGCTGCAAGAACTAGCAAATTTGGTCAAAAATCAAATCAACCCCGCAGATTATCGACCGGTCATCGCTCGCCATTCCTAGTCTCTCTTTGTAGGGATCTAGGCAGCAGGTCAAAGGCGATCGCAGCATCATTCTCACATCAGCTCCTGATCGCGTCGCCACCGCTCCAAGGGTCCCCGAAGACGGGATACCGGCCTTGCTGCTTAGCGGCTGATGTATCGGCGATGACATTTCGACACCATTCACGGGAATAATAGGGAGACAGTGAATCTCCCGTGCACTCGTTGTTCTTGTTCTACCCAGCCACGCTGGCGTAGCGCCAAGCGTCATCCTATTGGGCGATCGCTCAGCCCAGTCGCTCAGCCTAGCAATGAGAAGCCAAAACGGGAGAGAAGGTCGCTCAGACCCTTCAGAGCGCTGAGCATCCCCCGTAGCCCTTGCACCCAAGATGAGCACTTCCATGACGGCTTTGGCCTCTTCTAGCTGGCAGCACTGCTTTGTCGAAACAAACCGCATCCGTCTGCACTGCGTGACGCAGGGAGAGGGAGATCTCGTCGTTTTGCTTCACGGCTTTCCAGAGTTTTGGTACTCCTGGCGCTATCAGATTCCCGCGCTGGCACGTCACTTTAAGGTTGTGGTGCCGGACCTGCGGGGCTACAACGACTCCGACAAGCCCCTCAGCGGCTACGACCTTGACACCCTCACCGCCGATATCCACGGCCTGATCCAAAATCTGGGATATCAGCGAGCCCACGTCGTTGGTCATGACTGGGGCGGGGCGATCGCCTGGCATCTGGCCCACAAGTTTCCCCAATCGCTCAACCGACTGGCCATCCTCAACGCGCCCCACCCCTACCGCTTCCTCAAAGAAATCGCCAGCAACCTCGATCAGTTTCGGCGCAGCTGGTACATCTTCGCCTTTCAGATTCCAGGGCTGCCCGAGTGGCTGATCCAGCAAAACCTGCGGGACTTTGTCAAAGCTGTCTTCCAAGAGCAGTCCATCCGCAAAAGTGCCTTCTCAGCCGAGGCAACGCGCATCTACCAGGCCGCCCTCGAAAAGCCCGGCGTCTTGGCAGCCGCTCTCAACTACTACCGTCAGTTTTGGTCGCCCCAGAACTGGCGGCGCAACTGGGGCAGTTCCCCAACCCCCATCACCGCACCGACGCTGGTTCTATGGGGCAAGGACGACGCCTTGCTCAGCCACAGCCTGACGGACAACCTAGAATCGCTGATTGCGGCACCGTTTCAGCTCAAGTTTGTGGCAGATTGCGGCCACTGGATTCAGCAGGAAGTTCCCTACACTGTGAATCGAGAACTTCTTGAATTTTTGCGGCCTGACTAGAGACTCAGTATCCGTATCCCGTGATTCCCGGACAGGGACTTCCCGTAATCGTGCGGTTCTGAGAAGACCGGCGGACAGCGTAGGGTGAGAGAGAGAAGATCCCCTGAGGAAAGTGCTCTCGGCGAGCGTTTTTCAGGAGCCTCTCTCCCCAAAGGCTGGTCCAAGAGAACGAGACTCAGGGTGTTCAAAGCATGGATAGGGCGATCGCCAGGATCGCCCAGTGGGCAGCAAAACCAGCCAAACAACTTGGGACGATGCAACGTCAATGCACTGTAGGTGTTAAGCCGAGGTTGTGGATGGCGCGATCGCGCTTTTGTGCTTGTACAGTCTAGATAGACCCCGTCAGCCGGGTCACGCTGATGTCTTTTGTCAGCGTTCCTCGAGTCATCGCGCGCTGCGTGAAGCTGAGGGCTAAGAGCAGAAATAGCAGTGCGGGCTGATGCCTCCAACTGACCCTTCACAAGCCAGCTAGCCGTCTGGAAATACCTCAATGCTGCTGGTTACTACTAGTAGGTGCGCTACGTACCTGCTTGGATGCACTGTTCAGACAACGCTTGTGCCCATCTAAATCCTTCCGTTGTTGCCGTGTTACTGAAATGGCTGGACCCATATGATTGATCCTCATTCTCTAGCCGCTTATTCCCTTCAGATTTTGGATTCTTCAGAAAATGCGGAACTGGAGAAACGTCTGGGTCTCTACCAGGTGTTTTTGCGGTTATACGATCACCACCGCAGTCTCCTAGACGAGATTCTGGAGCTGGAGAGCTTTGGCAACCGAACCCTGTCCAAGGTTTCGCTGCAATATATCCAGGGCGTGGTCCATAACGACCAGGTGTATTTGATTACAAATTTGCTCAATCAAGGGCAGACGCAGTCGCTCTTTCAGCCGCAGCATGTGTGGCTGCTGGGGCGCGATCGCCACGCGGCCATTTCGATCCCGGACAAGCGTCTGTCCCGTCGCCACGCAGTCGTGCAGTACCGACCGGGAGAAGGCTTTTCTGTGGTGGATTTGAGCAGCACCAATGGAACCTTCGTCAACGGGGAGCAAATCCAGCAGCGCCGCTTGCTCCAAGATGGCGATCGCGTTCGGCTGGGCAGCTTGTCTTTTGCCTTCTTCCTGTGCGATCGCGCCCAAGAGGTGCCAGAAGTCCCCAGCGACCTGCTCGAACTGCTCCAAGACATCCCCCTCAAGCACTGCGACGAGGAAGACACAGCTTCTATGGCCTCGGGTAAAGCACCGGAATCTTCCCCCAGCGAGCCCCATGTCCCGCCACAGGAGCAAACCTTTTTGTACTACAAAAGCGGCCAGCCCTCCAGCCACCAGGCTTCGGTTCCGCCATTCCTTGGAACCAAAGCCCCCCAGCTCAGCTCTGCGCAGCAAGAAGCGATCCTCGATCGCGCCCTGCGGCGGCAGGGCCTCGATGGCTGCCTGCCGCGCTAGGACGCCGATCCCAGCGCGGTAGGCAGCGGTTTACGCGTCTTCTTCGAGGATCTCCTCTTCGGCTAGACCGTCCTCCGCAGTTGGGGCAATGGTGTTGGCAGAAACCGTTGCGCCCGTGTCGAGCTTTTGCCGGACCAGCTGCTCCACGGTTTGCGCCAGCTCAGGGTTCTCTTCGAGATACTTGATGGCGTTGTCGCGTCCCTGGCCGATGTTGTCGCCGTTATAGCTGTACCAGGCTCCCTTGCGGCTAACGACGCCGGTCTCTTCGGCCAGATCCATCAGGCAGCCCAGGCGCGAGATGCCTTTGCCAAAGATGATGTCAAATTCGGCAATCCGGAAGGGCGGGGCGACTTTGTTTTTGGCGACTTTGACTTTGGCGCGAATGCCAAACTCTTCGGTGCCTTTTTTGAGGGTCTGGATGCGGCGAATGTCGAGGCGCACCGAGGCGTAGAACTTGAGGGCGTTGCCGCCGGTGGTTGTTTCGGGGTTGCCGTAGCTGATGCCGATTTTTTGGCGCAGCTGGTTGAGGAAAATCACGGTGCAGCCGGATTTGCCGATGTTGCCGGTGATTTTGCGCATGGCTTGGCTCATCAGGCGAGCCTGGGAGCCGACCTGCGCGTCGCCCATTTCCCCTTCGATCTCGGCGCGGGGGGTGAGGGCGGCGACGGAGTCGACCACGACGATGTCAACGGCGGCGGAGCGCACCAGCTGATCGACGAGTTCGAGGCCCATTTCACCGGTGTCGGGCTGGGAAACCAGGAGGTTCTCGATGTCGACGCCCAGGGCCGCTGAGTAGGAAGGATCGAGGGCGTGCTCGGCGTCGACGAAGGCGGCGACGCCTCCAGCTTTCTGGACTTCGGCGATCGCGTGCAGGGCGAGGGTGGTTTTGCCGGAGCTTTCGGGGCCGTAGATCTCGATGACGCGCCCTTTGGGCAGTCCTCCACCGAGGGCAAGATCGAGGGTGATGGCACCGCTGGAGATGGTCTCTACTTTCATGCGGCTGGCATCGCCTAGGCGCATGATCGATCCCTTGCCAAAGTTGCGCTCGATTTGGCTGAGCACAAGGTTAAGGGCTTTTTGCTTTTCGGTGTTTTCGGAGGATGTTTTGGGAGCCATGAGCGCCTCGGAATGGAACGTTCTGCAGCGATCGATCGGTGGAGGAACACCCTATTGTAGCCACCCTGTTTGGGAAATGACTTGGGTGCACAGACGGGGGAATCGCAGCGAGGAATACGACCCGAGCAGGCGTCCTCCGGCTACTCTAGAGGCATCGTGAGGGGCTTTGAGCAACCGGGCGATCGCCTCTTGCGCAGGGGATCGCGCTGATTCGGGTCATAATGGTTATTTTATCGCCAAATTAGCACAATTGTACTAAAAAGTAAGATTAGAACCACAGCATTATTTTCATGATTTGACGGCGCAAGCTGGGACTCTCTGCCGATCGCGATCGCCCCAGCCGTCGCCCCTTTAAAACCCTTCTTTCATAATCTTCATTAGGCCACCATGTCTTATTTGCCCAACCTGCTGGTTCCTGATAGTGCGCTGTCGGTGGCGGGTCTGACCCGATATATTCAGGCGCTGCTTGAGCAAGACCCCCACTTGCAGCAGGTATGGGTGACTGGGGAGGTTTCCAGCGCGTCGCAGTACCCCAGCGGCCTGTTTTTTACGCTTCAGGACCCGGACGCCAAGGCCAGTGTGGCCTGTGTGGTGTGGAGCAGCCGCCTGCACAAGCTGGCGACGGTGCCGGAGCGGGGGGAGCAAATTATTGTTCTGGGCCGGATCCACTTGCACGCTCAGCGGGGCCAGTATCAGCTGGTTGCGTGGCAGGTGCTGCCCGCCGGGGAAGGGCTGCGGGCGCTGCGCTACCGGCAGCTGCGCGATCGCCTGGCGGCGGAGGGGCTGTTTGATCAGATCCGCAAGCGATCGCTGCCTGCCCATCCCCGCACCATTGCCGTGGTGACCTCGCCGCGAGCGGCCGCCTGGGGCGACATCCAGCGCACTCTCAAGCGGCGCTATCCGGGCCTGCACGTCCTGTTTTCACCGGCTCTGGTCCAGGGCGAGCAGGCCCCCAGCGCCATCGCCCACGCCATCGAGCGGGTGGTGCGCGATGGCCGAGCGGAGGTGCTGATTTTGGCCCGGGGGGGCGGCGCGGTCGAGGATATGGAGTGCTTCAATGATGAGCGGGTGGTGCGGGCGATCGCTGAATGCCCGATCCCGGTGATCGCCGGGATTGGCCACCAGCGCGACGAATCCCTCGCCGATTTGGTCGCCGACGCCTACGTTCACACGCCCACCGCCGCCGCGGCCCAGGCCGTCCCCCAACTCGAAGATCTGTGGGCCGAGCACAGCGAACGCACCGAGGGGCTGCGCAGCGCCGTCCGGATCTATCTCGATCAGCACCGCAATCGGCTGAGTCGCCTTCAGCAGCGTCTCCAGCAGCGCCGTCTGGATCGGCAACTCCAGGAAGAGCGCCAGGCGATCGCCTGGCTGCGGCGGCGCTTGGTGCAGGCAACCCAGCAGTGTCTCCACGAAGCGACCCAGCACTGCCAGCTGCTCCAGCAAAAGCTCTCTACCCTCGACCCCCAGGCCGTCCTCCATCGGGGCTACGCCGTCGTGCGTCAGGAGGCTGGCACCATTGTGCGATCGCCCGCCGATTTGCAGCCCGGCCAGGCAATCTCGATTCAGCTGGCCGATGGCCACTTCACAGCCATCGTGACTGCGGTCTCCACCGACTCTCCGCCCCCTGAGCAGAACCTCGTTTAGGCCGCCCCAATCACTCTTCTCGCCCCGATCACTCCCAATCAAAGGCATTTTGAAATTCGCTATGAACGCTTTCCCCGATCAGCCCTCTTTTTTACCAGCCTCCGAAACTCCGCCGCCCGCGGCTCTGGCCCCAGACTGGAACTACGAACGAACCGTTGCCGAAATTGAGACCATCGTGGCGCAGATCGAGGCCGGCGAACTGGAGCTCGCTGACGTCTTTAGCCAGTTTTCGACCGCTGTCGAGTACCTGCGTCAGTGCGAGCACTTTCTGGAGCACAAGCAGCAGCAAATGGACCTGCTGCTGGAGGTTTTGTCCGACGACGAAGAGCCGTGAGCGATCGCCCTGTCGCTAGGCGATCGCCCCAGCAATGGCGCGCTATCAGGAGCAAGTTAAGGTTTTGGCATAGGGTGAGCTGCAAGGTCTGAGGAGTCTGTTAATCTCAGAGCCAATGCCTGAGAGATCACCGCCTTGAGTTACTCCATCAGCCAAGCTCAGCCTCCTTTGACGTTTATTCCCCCCGCCCTCAATCCGTGGGTTTTGCGGTTTGTGCAGGGCGTCCTGCCGCTCTGGCTGCGATGGCAGGGGGGGATCATTCAGGTCGAAGCCGAACATGCAGAACGCCTCGCGGACCTATATCACCAGTTTCAGGACGGCAAAATCCGGTTTTTGATGGCCTTTCGCCACCCGAATGTGGACGATCCCGCCTGCATGGCCTATCTGTTGTCGCACTTGGTACCCGCAGCGGCCCAGCGTCAGGGCCAAAAGCTGCGATCGCCCGTCCACGCCCACTTTATCTACGACCGGGGCATTCCTCTGTGGGCCGGGACCCAGGTGGGCTGGCTCTACTCGCGGCTAGCAGGCATTCCGATCCACCGGGGCAAGCTCGATCGGGTTGGGCTGCGGGTGGCCCGGGAGCTGTTTGTGAGCGGCGATCTTCCCATGGCCGCGGCCCCCGAAGGTGCCACCAACGGCCACGGCGAGCTGATCAGTCCCCTAGAGCCGGGCGTCGCTCAGCTTGGGTTTTGGTGTGCCGAGGATTTGCACAAGGCGGGCCGCAGCGAGAGCGTCCTGGTGGTTCCCATCGGCATTCAGTATCACTATGTGGACGCGCCGTGGCAGGAGCTGGCGGGCTTGCTGGGCCAGCTAGAGCGAGACTGCGGCATTGAGGCGGCGCCCTTACCCATCGACGGTGTCTCCATCGACGGCATTCCCGAGGTGCTGTACGAGCGCCTCTACAACCTGGGTCAGCACCTGCTAGTGCGGATGGAGGCGTTTTATCGCCGCTTTTATCACCAGGATTTACCAGAAACCGACGCGGCGGACCTGCGCGATCGCCTGCCCAATGAGGTCTTCTCGGAGCGATTGCAGCGGCTCCTAGACGTGGGGCTCAAGGTGGCGGAGCAGTACTTTGAGCTGCCGGCCAAGGGCAACTTGATCGATCGCTGTCGCCGCCTGGAGCAGGCGGGCTGGGACCGGATTTATCGCGATGATCTGGGCAACCTAGAGACCCTGCCGCCCCTCGAGCGCGGCTTGGCCGATCGGGTGGCCGAGGAGGCGGACCTGCGGATGTGGCACATGCGGCTGGTGGAGAGCTTTGTCGCGGTGACCGGCGCCTACGTGAAGCAAAAGCCGACGGCGGAGCGCTTCTCGGACACGCTCTTTTTGGCCTGGGACATGGTGACGCGCATCAAGGGAGACAAGGTCTTTCCCCGGCCCAAAATTGGTCAGCGCCGGGTCAAGATCACCATTGGCGAGCCTCTGTCGGTGAGCGATCGCTGGGAGACCTACCAGTCCAGCCGCCGCGCCGCCAAGCAGACGATCGCCGACTTTACCCAGGACCTCCAGAGCGCCCTCGAAACCATGCTGCTTTAACGTTTTTCCGTCCAAAAACAACAAAGCTGCTTTCAAAGGCTTGAAAGCAGCTTTTTTTTATTAAATTGATACCGTCAATGGATGCTCAGGGAATTCACAAAAATTCGAGAAACTTGTTAGCTAAAACACTCGAAAAGCCTGCAAAACGCCTCAAGAAAACCTAGATAGACAGCTCAACTGGCGTGATTAAACGTTCGAGTTGCTGGATTCGATGACGATGATTGACAACCGTCGAAACTAGGTCAGGCATTTCCTGCCAGCAGCGAGGGCAGAACCAGTAAACACCATTGCGACGGGCATGACGAAGTAGTTGGTTTGAGCAGCAAGGACAATTATTCATGACGGTCTTAAATGATTTTAGGTGAAGAACATGGGCACTATCGTCAGGAGTCACATTTGTAGAGAGCAGTGATAAAGCCTGAGACTGGGCACTGGATCTGATATTTAGATTAATGAGATCTGGGTGAGATTACAGTAGGCGTTCTACCTAATTAATGGGGGAACCTACCCAGTAGCGGCATTAACTTTAATATCAAATACCTCAGGACAGCGAAGAAAAATTTTCCAAGAAAGTTAACAATCTTGCCAATTGGAAGCCAAGTCGAAGATGAAAAGATTTACGCTTTCGAAGCGGTATCAATTCACACCTTTTTCTGTCCTTCAATGTCAGGTCTAGGCTTTAGGCTATCTGCCTCGGTCATTTCGGGATCAGCAATAAACCGTAGGTTATATAGGTAAAAATATGAATTTTGTAATTTTCTAGACTCTATCCCTAGAAGGATCTCGTAGAAAGCTAAGAAATTAGTGCGCCAAAATTCACTTGAAGAAATGTTTTTTAGAGAAAGCAAGAGCGGGATTAAGAACACTTTTTGGGAGTTCAGATAATAACTGTTTGGTTTCTTGATGATGAAAGGGGCTCCGTAACCCAAGGCGATCGCCTTGGGTTACGGAGGAGCAGGAAGTACCGGGATGGGGTGGTGGGCTAGCGTAGGGGTTTCTACGGAGGCGGTGGGCCGTGAGAGGGTCAGCGCTGGGGGAGCGATCGCCGCTGTCTAAGGGCTGTAAAGTATCGAAGACTGCTAGAACCTAGGAACAGACATGGCATCTTCTGATTGGATAGAGCTGACTCAGCGGCTGGTGTTGGCGATGGTGGTGGGGGCCGCGATCGGCTGGAATCGCCAGAAATCTGGCAAGTCAGCTGGCCTAAGAACCCATATGCTGGTGAGCTTGGGGGCTGCGCTGTTTGTGTTGATACCCTCTGAGATCGAGGGCAGCCAATCAGCGGATGCACTGAGCCGTACAGTGCAAGGGGTAGCAACGGGGGTCGGCTTTTTGGGGGCGGGGGAGATTTTTCAGCAGTCCCAGGCCGACAATGGCCGTCGCCGGGTCAAGGGCATGACGTCAGCGGCGGCCATCTGGGTGGCGGCGGGTCTGGGGGCTGTCGTGGGGTGCGGTCTTTGGCAGATCGGCTTGGTGGGCATGGTGCTGACGCTGATTACCCTGGGAACGATCAAGCGGATGGAGCAGTGGACCTGGATTCGGCGGGGCCGGGATGATGAGGAGGAGTAGAATGCGGCGCTCGAGCAGCGGGGGACAGTGGGATGTGCTGTGGAGCACGGGACTGCTGGGGCTGGGGCTGGTGATGTTTTGCGCAGATATCGGGGGGGTGCCGCTGCGGGACTGGGACGAGGGAATCGTGGCTCAGGTGGCGCGGGAGATTGGGCGATCGCCCCTGGAGTCGCTGCGGTGGCTCTACCCGACGCTGTTTGGGGAGCCCTACCTCAACAAGCCGCCGCTGATGCACATCCTGATCGCCCTGAGCTATCACCTCGGGGGCGTCAGCGAGTGGACGACCCGCCTGCCGGGGGCGCTCCTGTCGGCGATTTCGGTGCCGCTGCTGTATGGAGTGGGCCGGGAAGTGTTTCTGGGCCGGACGGCGGCGGTGCTGTCGACGCTGGTCTACCTGACCTCTTTGGCAGTGGTGCGCAATGGGCGGTTGGCGATGCTAGACGGCGCTGTGCTGTGCTTCAGCTTGGGCATGCTGCTGTGCCTGCTGCGATCGCGCCGGGACGTGCGCTGGTCCCTGGGAGTCGGGGTGGCCTTTGGGCTGATCTGCCTGACCAAGGGGATTTTGGGGCTGCTGCTGGGGGCGATCGCCCTGGGCTTTTTGGCCTGGGACACGCCGCGGCTGCTCTCGACGGGCTATTTTTGGGGCGGCTGGCTGGTGGGGGCCATTCCGGCAGTCGGCTGGTACCTTGCCCAGTGGCTCCACTACGGCGCTCTGTTTTGGAACAATAATCTGGTCGATCAATCCTTTAGCCGCGTGTGGTCCGCCGTCGAGAGCAACGCTGGCCCGCCGTGGTACTACCTGCTGGAGCTGCTGAAATACGGCTGGCCCTGGCTGATCTTTTTGCCCATGGGGCTCCGGCTGGCCTGGGAGCACCGCTCCCTGAGCTGGGCCAAGCTGGCGATGACTTGGGGGGGTGGCTACTTGCTCGTGATCTCGGCCATGGGCACCAAGCTGCCGTGGTACGTCCTGCCGGTCTATCCGGCGATCGCCCTGGTCATCGGCGCTGCCCTGCGCGAGGTCTGGCACCAAGGCACCCTGACCCCCGCAAAGCCCCACGTCGCCCCTGACTATCCCCGCGCTTGGTGCCTCAGCTTTGGGCTCTTGGCCCTGGTGGCCTGGGCAGGCTGTCTGTACTTTAGCTTCAGCGCCGAAGCGGACGCCGACCTCCAGCTCACCTTTGGCGCCCTCGGCCTCACCTTCACCGCCACCAGCGCCCTGCTGTGGCGCCACGACCTGCAATTTTTGCTGGTGCTGCTGAGCGGCTGCTATCTGTCGCTGGTGCTGCTGGGGCAGTCCGACCACTGGGTGTGGGAGCTGGGCGAGGACTACCCGGTCAAGCCCGTAGCGGCCATGGTGCAGCAGCACACGCCCACCGGCCGCACCGTGTACACGTCTCACCCCTATCACCGGCCTTCACTCAATTTCTACAGCGATCG
This sequence comes from Geitlerinema sp. PCC 7407, assembly GCF_000317045.1. Lineage (NCBI taxonomy): Bacteria > Bacillati > Cyanobacteriota > Cyanophyceae > Geitlerinematales > Geitlerinemataceae > Geitlerinema > Geitlerinema sp. PCC 7407. Next base: position 74,904 of record NC_019703.1, on the reverse strand, counting down.
CCCGATTCGGCCCGCCAGCCTGGAGCACCTCCAGCAGATCTGGCAGCAGGAAGCTTCTCCCTACTTTCTCCTGAGTACCGGTGCTGCCACCGCCCTCAAGCTCAAGGACGCCCAAACCGTCGCCCAGACCCACACGTGGCAGCTCGTCACCCGAGCCGCCGCCGACAGCCTTGCTGAGCCACCCAGAGCAGCGTTTCGGACGGGGGGCGATCGCCTCAGCTAGGCGGCGCGAGCGTCCCCCAGGACTCCGGCTTCGGGACCTCAGGCAGCAGCGGCCCCTCCGCCATCGAGAAGGTCAGCCCCAGCAAAACCAGCCCCCCCACGATCGCCCAAAGGGGCGAGTGGCGCGCTAGCCCCACATCCCGCAAAATCCGGGCCAGGGGTCGGCTCTGGCGGCGCAGCGATCGCCCCATCGCCAGCTTCTGCAAAATAAACGGGTCGCGCACATAGTGGCCGCTCCAGCTCACCACTACCCGCTGGCGACAGTGCTGACAAGTGAGCAGCCCCTGATGGGGCGATCGCCCGTCCTCCATCTGATCCCAAAAGACCCTCGCGAACTGCTCTCCGAGGGGGCGGGCTGGATGCCCCAACCCCCGATGACAGACCGGACAGCTTAGCGGCCGATACTCAAAAAGATTCGCGTCCATGGACATGATGCGGAGATGGTCCTGCCCTACTACCGTCAGTTTGACAAAGCCGAAAGCCCCAGAGCAACCGAAAATACTCGCCTGCCGTTCTGACTTCCCAAGACTAGCAGCATCACCCCGCATCGCACCTTGCGCGGCGATCGCCCTTCACGGCCCAATGTCTAAACCCAATAGTCGGCAGGTGGTGTGAGAGGAAACCAGCAATTTTGAGCGCCACGACTTCCCGATGCCAGAAACGGCCCAGGCGTGCCTTTCGCGGTCCTTTTCTCAGCCCAAAGACCGCAGAATTCCCATCGCGTCAGTCGTCCACGGGGGCCTCAAAAGTTGCCTGACAACTACTGTGACATACTCCCCCACCCAAAGCCCAGGGACTCACCCTGCCAAACAGCGATCGCCCCTGAGCAGGCCGCTTTTCTAGGAGCCTTGACGCTCTAGGACCGCCTCCATGGCGCTGGTCAAGTAGTGTCCCGCCATAATGCCACTGGACAGATGGTAGGTGTCATCGTCTAGCCGACGCAGCGTTTCAAAGCCACTGCGCCGCTGGCGATCGCCCAACACCCAATAGCGCTGAACAATAGAGTCGGGCGCAATCCAGCCCTCTCCCTCCACCCGGCCCAGCAAGCTGTGCTGAAGGACAAACGTATACTGACGCTCTCCCGCATCGAGGCGACCGCGGTACTGCATCGAAATCTCTTCGCGCTCCGTCCCCGGAAACTCAAACTTGGTCACCATCGTGAACCAGTCATCCCGGCCCCAGGCAACCAGCGTCTTTCCTTTGACTGTAACTAAAACGCCATCTCGCTCCAGCCAGTTTCCCTGAAGCGTCCAACGCCCCCCCTCCATTAAAAAGGTATGAGCCACAGTGCAACTACCTTACAGAATTTAGAGCAAAACCCACCATGAAAAGCGGTGGTACATAGCATTCGCAGCTTAGATCACCCCGTCAACCCCTAAGAGAGCTCAACGGTCAATCAACGCAAGGCACAAGTCCAGTCAGGATAAATCTTTGAACTCTATCAGCCCAGCTTTTGAGTCGCAACACCGGATAGGCCAGAATCCATGAACAACCGAAGTCCGGCCCTAGTCCTGACCGGCACCTCAGCCTCCTGGGCGTGAGCCGTGGCCGGAACCAGCCGAGTGCTTGGCCCAGCCCATACCGAGATGGGCCTCTATGCTAGCACGGGCCAGATCCGCCTACGTAATGGATTTCCCCTAGAGGTACCGACTGCTGAGCCCCCGTCACCGAGGGCAAATTGCCCGGCAGGTGATGGTGTCGCCAGTAGGCGAGCACGGCAAAGGCAATGGCCTCCTTGAAGTCAGCGCTCAGGCCCGCATCGTCGGTCGTGAGCACGCGAGCTGAGGGCAGCCGCGCCTGTAGGCGATCGCGCAGGTAGCAATTGCGACTGCCGCCGCCGCACAACAGTATTTCCTCGGGGCTGACGGCCAAGCGCTGATATTCCTGGGCGACGGAGGCCGCTGTCAGCTCAGTCAGGGTCGCCAACGTGTCTGCTGGGGTCAACTGATAGGCCGCTGCGTCTTCCAGGCACTGGGCCAGGTAGGCCGGCCCAAACAGCTCTCGCCCCGTGGACTTGGGGGGCTCCTCCTGGAAAAAGGGCTGCTGCAACCACCGCTGCACCAGGGGCTCACAGGGCTGTCCCTGAGCGGCCCAGGCCCCGCCTTGGTCGTAGCGCTGCGCTCCCTGGGAAAAGTGCTGCACCGCCAAGTCCAGCAGGGCATTGGCGGGGCCGGTGTCCCATCCGCGCACCGCTTCGTCGCAGGTTTGGGGCGGGAGGTAGGTGACGTTGCCGATGCCGCCGAGGTTCTGGACGCAGCGGTAGCGGGTGGGGTGGCGCAGCAAGATGGCGTCCACGGCGGGCACCAGGGGCGCTCCCTGGCCGCCCGCCGCGATGTCGGCGGCGCGGAAGTTGGTGATGGTGGGAAGGCCGGTGCGGTGGGCGATCGCCGCTCCCCGGCCCAGCTGGAGGCTGTAGCCCAGGCGATCGGCGGTGGCGGGCCGATGAAAAACGGTCTGGCCGTGGGAGCCGATCAGGGCAGCGGGTCCATGGTCTTGCTGGAGGGCGATCGCCGCTTCGGCAAACTGAAGGGCGATCGCGTCGTCCAGCTCCGCCAAAGCCGCCATCGACAGCGGCCCATCAGCGCACACCGCCAAAATCTGCTCCCGCAGAGCCGCCGGGTAGCTGAAGGTGTGCCCCGCCACCAGCGTCGCCTGGAGATCTGCCTGAGTCCCCGAGATCTCCACCAGCGCCGCATCGATGCCGTCCACCGACGTCCCGCTGATCAGGCCAATCACGCGCATTCCAGCACCCTTTTCCATCGAAACGTTCATAGCGGTTCTCGTTTTAGATCGGGAGACGATCGATGTCTCGGTTGGAGCCAATCACCACCATCGCCTGCCCCTTAAATAGGCGCGTATTCGAGCTGGGATTAATGGCAAATTTGCTGTTGTTGCCCACCGCCAGCACATTCAGGCCGTAGCGGTTGCGCAGCTCCAGCTCAGCAATGCTCTTGCCGTTGAACTTTTCTGGCACGATCAGCTCCACAATGCTGTGGTCGGGGTCAAGATCAAAGCGATCGAGAATGCTCGGCTTGGTGAGCGATCGCGCCAAGGAGCAGCCCATCTCGTGCTCTGGGAACACCACATGATCTGCGCCCACTCGCTTGAGCAGCTTGCCGTGAATCTCCGAGGACGCCTTGGCCACCACGTGGGCCACCCCCGCTTCCTTCAGATTGAGCGTCGTGATGATGCTTTCTTGGACATAGTTACCAATGGCCACAATCACCGTATCAAACTCGTACACTCCCGCCTCTTTGAGCGCCGTCGGGTCCGTGGAGTCGAGCTGCAGGGCGTGGGCCGCGATCTGGTCGCTGAGAGCCTGACTGACCCGGCGATCGTCGGAGTCGATGCCCAGCACCTCGTAGCCTAGGCGATGGAGCGTGGTGGACACAGCCCGCCCAAAACGCCCCAGGCCAATCACAGAAAACTGTTTGGTATCGGCGCGCAGGCTATGAAAAAAATTCAGAGCAGATAAGTTCACGCGTAATTCCCGAGCAAATGTAGAGGTTTAGAAGGCGGCGCAGTGCGATCGCAGGCTTGAGGAGACAAACACACCCTAGAGCGCACCTCGCATCCACCCAGTGAAGATGATTCGGGCCTGTTGATAGCTTACCGCTTGGTGGGGAAGGCCCGGATCTCCCTTAACCCACCAGCAGTTCTTCTTCGGGATAGCGCACCACGCTCGGCTTCGGATCGCCCAACAGCGCGCTCATCAGCAGCAAAACGCCCACCCGTCCCACATACATCGTCATGATGAGGACTAGCTTGGTCAACACCGACGTATCCGCCGTAATGCCCATAGACAAACCCACCGTGCCAAAGGCCGACACCGCCTCAAAGAGAATCTCGATGAACTGCAAATCGGGATCAAACAGCGAAATCAAAATCGTCGAGCCCACCACCGTCGCCATGGAGCCCACCACCACGCCCACCGCCTTCAAAATCAGCGACAGCGGAATCTGGCGCTGGTAGCAGTGGACGTACTCTTTGCCCTGGAGGACCGCCTTGGTACAGACGTAGAGAATGCGCAGGGTCGTGGTTTTGATGCCGCCGCCGGTACTGCCGGGGCCTGCCCCCACAAACATGAAGGCAATGGAGGCAAAGAGAGACGCCGTCTCCATCTGGCCAACGCTGATGGAGTTGAAGCCCGCAGTTCGGGTAATCACCGAGTGGAACCAGGCGGCCCAGAGCTTGCCGTTCCAGTCCAGAGCGCCCAGCGTGGCGGGGTTATCAAACTCGACGCAGAAAACCAGCACCGTACCGCCGATCAGCAGGACCAGCGTGGTGCTCGTGACGATCTTGAAGTTGAGGGAAAACACCACGCACTCGGGCCGCCGCAAGAGGCGATCGCGCAGCCAGAGAAACAGCTCCATGATCACCTGGTAGCCGATCCCGCCCCAGATCACCAGGCCCGTGACCGCGATATTGACCAGCGGCGACGAGACATAGCCCACGAGGTTATCCGGAAAGAGGCTAAAACCCGCATTGTTAAAGGCGCTAATGCTGTGAAAGATCGCCAGCCACAGGCCGCGATCGAGGCCGTAATCTGCTGAAAAAGCAGGCAGCATGATGAAAATGCCGGTGAGCTCAAAAATCAGCGTCGTAGCAATAATGGAGCGCACGAGCTGCACGACGCCCTTCATGCCGGGCATGTCCAGGGACTGCTGTAGCGCGAGGCGATCGCGCAGGCCAAAGCGGCGGCCCAGCAGCAGCAGCAAAAAGGTCGTGGCGGTCATGTAGCCGAGGCCGCCCACCTGGATCAGCAGCAGCAAGATGCCCTGGCCCAGGGTCGAGAAGTAGGTGCCCGTGTCCACCACCGCGAGGCCGGTCACACAGACCGCCGAGGTGGTCGTAAACAGAGCCGTAATCGGATCGCCCCAAGTGCCGCTCGTCACGGAGAAGGGCATCATCAGCAGCAGTGATCCCAGGGTAATCACTGCCAGAAATCCTAAACAAATCGTTCGAGAAACGGTCATGGGAAACGCAGCGCAGGACAGCGATCGCAAATTATTTAGAGCTTACTGCTCAGTGAGGATGAACTTAGAACTTGCGGGATTCTTCTTAGCTGCCTAAGCGTTTGTACTTATTAGATTTGTTCTAAGCGTTTGTACTTATTAGATTTGTTCAAGGTTTAGTTTAGGCACAGCAGGGGCGATCGCCCCGTCCCCCGTGGCCGATTGGCGGCTTTCTCGACGGCTGTCTTCTTTAGAGGCGATCGCTCACGCCTAGCCGTTCCTTTGAGTCAGCAAACCCTAACTTGAGCGTGTAAAAATTCCGCCATATTCCTGATAAATAAATAAAGCTTTTTAAAAGCTTCTAGAATTCTCTGGACGAACTCCGGGAAATTGCGGAGGATAGTTTTATTCTTGCTTTCGCTTTATTGCCCAGAGATGGGTTATTCAAGCATTTGGTAGCTGCCTATTGATTAGGCTAGCGATTGAAGCCATCTCAGCCCTGATTCATCCTTTTCGACACTGGAAGTCCAGTCTGTTTTCCAGAAGCAGCAGAGGCCTCCATCAGAAAATTTCCCGTTTTCGCTACAGTCTCCTTTTTGAGAAGAACGGGTGCTTTTCCCATCATTTGCCTTGCACAAATCGCTTTACAACAGGATTAGAGATGATTGCGACTCATACTCCGGCGATCGCGGGCTTCGCGATGCGCGACGGAATTTATTTTCCGGCTGAGGGCTACAGTCCCCAAGCCCTCGCCCAAAAGCATCTATGGGACAAGCTGGGCAAAACTTACTACGACAGTGCCAAAATTGAGCAGCTAGAAATATCTCCTGAATTGCACCAAGACCATACCATTCTTGCTGGGAAACTGGGGCCATTTTGGCAAGATTTTCCTGAGTTTTTGCAGGTTGAAAACTTACTCGATATTGGTACGGGTTATGGCTTGTTGCCTCTGCGTCTTTCTAAAGAAAAATCTTTGAGATGCGATCGCTTTTTTGGCATTGATATTTCCGAATCTTTGCTGCGCAGACTGCAAACCTTTAAGGCAGTCTATGACTTTTTGCCGGGATCAGATTTTTACTTATTTTGTGCTTCGGCGGAGACGCTGCCGATCCCCAATCAATCGATTGATTTAGTGCTGTCTAACTGCGTTTTTATGCACCTCACCGAAGGGCAGGTCAAGGCAGTTCTCGCCGAAGTGCGGCGGGTGCTCAAACCGGGCGGGGCCTTTGTGTTTCACCACTCTTTTCACAATCGCCGCTGTCCGGCCCACCAGGTCGCCAATGGGCTGCGGAGACTCCTGGGCCGCCACCTCAATCCCCTGTATCTTCGGCAGTACAGCGCCTCAGAAATCGATGGCCTGATCCAGGCGTCGGGACTGGCAGCGGTGTGCCCGCGCTATCGGGTCGCGCCGACGACGGAGTATGCCCTCTTGCCGCGCCATCTGCGGGGGCGCCCGGTGCCGCTGGCCCAGACGGTCAACCACTGGGTCCGCCGTCCGCCCAGGGCTTGGCGCGATCGCCTGGCCTACGGCTACTCGGTGTACAGCGAGCCCCTCGGCCAGCCCCAGCGCTGGGAGGCCAGCGGGTGATCTCGCAAACCTGAGCTTCGAGGTTTTCCAAGTTGCATCAAGGACAAAGTCGGGCTGTGCTGATTGGCACAGCCTTTTTTTGGGTTTTTTGGGGATTTTTTGGCCAAACTGCCCCAGGAGAGACGCGCAGCGGGGCAACTCAAGCTAGGTTAGAGGCAATTTGCGATCGCGCTCTTGGACCGCGCTGGGGCGATCGCGCTTTGGTTTCTCACTCACCGCCTACCGAGCTATGAGCACCCCGCTTTATCAACGAATTCAGCAGTTTTATGATGCGTCCTCCGGCCTGTGGGAGCAGACCTGGGGCGAGCACATGCACCACGGCTACTACGGCCCCGGCGGCAAGCTGCCCAAGGACCGCCGCATCGCCCAGATCGACCTAATCGAGGAGCTGCTGGCGTGGGCAGGGGTCGAGCAGGCCGGCCGCATTCTGGATGCAGGCTGCGGCATCGGCGGCAGCTCGCTGTACCTGGCGGCCAAGTACGGGGCGCAGGTGGACGGCGTGACCCTGAGCCCGGTGCAGGCGGCGCGGGCGACGGCGCGATCGCGCGAGGCGGGATTCGGCGATCGCGCCCGGTTCCAGGTCGCGGACGCCCTCCATTTGCCCTTTGCCGACGACACCTTTGACCTGGTGTGGTCCCTCGAAAGCGGCGAGCACATGCCGGACAAGGCCGCCTTTCTCCAAGAGTGCTGCCGCGTGCTGAAGCCCGGCGGCGTCTTCATTTTGGCAACCTGGTGTCACCGGCCCATCGACGGCGTCCCCTTGAGCGCTGACGAAGAGCGCCACCTAAAAGAGATTTACGACGTTTATCACCTGCCCTACGTGATTTCGCTGCCGGAGTACGAGGCGATCGCGCGATCGCTGCCTTTCAAAGAGCTGCGCACCGCCGACTGGTCTGCTGAGGTCGCGCCTTTCTGGGACCGGGTGATCGAGTCGGCCTTCAACCCTTTGGCCATCGTTGGGCTGCTGGCCTCGGGCTGGGAAACCATTCGCGGGGCCTTGGCCCTGGGCCTGATGAGCCAGGGCTTCGAGCGCGGGCTAATTCGCTACGGCCTGCTGCGCGCCACCAAGTAATGCCTGCGGGGCGATCGCCCCTCCCCCGCCTTGCCAAAAAATTCTGAGCTGAGTCCCCATGCACCGCACGTCTTCGCCGGAGTCTGTTCGTCCGTCCCAGCGCGCCCGCACGCCCCGCCAGTGGCTCTACGCCCTCTGGAAATTTTCTCGGCCCCACACGATCATCGGCACCAGTCTCAGCGTGCTGGGGGTGTACCTGGTGGCCCGCTCCTACGGCGGCACCAGCACCAGCTGGCTGTGGCTGCTGGGCGCTTGGTTGGCCTGCATTTTCGGCAATGTCTACATCGTGGGCCTCAATCAGCTCGAAGATGTGGCCATTGACCGGATCAATAAGCCCCATCTGCCCCTAGCCTCGGGGGAGTTCAGCCTGAACCAGGGCCGAGGCATTGTGCTGGGGACGGGCATCGCGGCGATCGCCCTCGCTAGCGTGCAGGGGCCGTTTTTGCTGGGAATGGTGGCCCTGAGTCTGGCCATCGGCACGGCCTACTCGCTGCCCCCCATTCGCCTGAAGCGATCGCCCTTTTGGGCCTCGCTGTGCATCTTTTCGGTGCGGGGCGCCATTGTGAATCTGGGCCTTTTTCTCCACGCGACCCAGAAACTGGGCCTCCCGCTGAGATTTACGCCCGAAATCATCGCTTTGACGCTGTTTGTGCTGGTTTTCACCTTCGCGATCGCCATTTTCAAGGATATTCCCGACCTAGAGGGCGATCGCCAGTACAACATCTCCACGTTTACCGTCCGTCTGGGGCCACAGGCGGTGTTTGACCTGTCGCGGTGGGTGCTGACGGCGTGCTACGGCGGCATGGCCCTGGGGGCGATCGCCCTGCCCGGCGCCAACGCGCCTTTTTTGGTGGCGACTCACCTGGGCGCGCTGGGGCTGTTTTGGGCGCTGAGCACGCGGGTCGATCTGCAAAGTCAGCGGGCGATCGCGGACTTCTATCAGTTCATTTGGAAGCTTTTTTTCTTGGAATACCTGCTGTTTCCGGCGGCCTGCCTCCTCAGCTAGCGTCGGCGTAAATTTTGATGCAGCGGTGATTCTCTTGGCGAGGCGCGATCGCGACAATAGAGGTATCGAGTTGTGTATCAGACAGGGTCCGTATGCACGCCGCCACCTATTCCCAACGGGCCGCCAACGGCTGTATTGATCTGATTTTGCTGTTCCTTCTGCTGCGTATCGTCTCTTGGATGCTGCCTGGATCTGCCCTGATGCTGCTGCTGGTGGCTTTCGCCTACTACGCCTTGCCAGAAGCCCTCTGGGGCAAGACCCCCGGCAAGTTTTTCACCCGCACCCGCGTCACCACGGCCAGCGGCCGGACGCCGACCCTCCAGCAGATCCTGCTGCGGACCGCAGGGCGCTTTCTGTGGCTGGACTGGTACTCCTACCTCTACAAGGAGCACCCGGTGGGCTGGCACGACCTGATTTCCCAGACGCGGGTGATGGCAGAGCCGATCGCTGAGCTGCAAGACGCCTCGGTCTGAGGCTTGGGCTCTTGGTCCTGCGCGGCGATTTCCACCTGGGCCAGGGGGTTGGTGCAGGTTGGCCGGGCAGGGGCACCCAAAATCTGCTTTGATGGGTCGAGAGAAGAGAGTCAACGGAACGATGACGACCCAGGGATTTGTCTACTTGGTCGGGGCGGGTCCCGGCGATCGCGCGTATCTGACGGTGCGGGGGCTCCAGATCCTGGGGCTGGCGGAGGTGCTGATCTACGATGCCCTGGCCGATCCGCGCCTGCTCGATCCGGTGCCGGAGACCTGTTTGCGCCTAGAGGTGGGCAAGCGCGGCGGGGAAGCGAGTACGCCCCAGGCCGACATTAATGCGCTCTTGGTGAAGCACTGCCGCGAGGGCCGCCGGGTGGTCCGGCTCAAGAGCGGCGATCCGTTTATTTTTGGCCGATCGAGCGCCGAAATTCAGGCCCTGGTGGCAGCCCAGTGTCCCTTTGAGGTGGTGCCGGGGGTCTCGTCGGCGCTGGCCGCGCCCCTGCTAGACGGCATTCCGCTGACGGACCCGGCCATGAGCCAGTGCTTTGCGGTGTGTACGGCCCACGAGCCCGATCGCCTAAACTGGGCGGCCCTGGCGGAGCTGGACACGGTGGTGTTTCTGATGGGCGGGCGATCGCTGGCCGAAATCGTCCACCAGCTGGTGCGCCACGGGCGATCGCCCCGGACCCCCATCGCCATTATTCGCTGGGCGGGCCGGCCCCAGCAGCACACCTGGGTGGGCACCCTGGGGGACATCGTGGAGAAAACCCAGGGCGAGAAGCTTTCGCCCACCGTGATCGTGGTGGGGGAGGTGGTACAGTTGCGGGAGTTTCTGCGATCGCCGATTTCCGTGCCTCAGCCCCTTTCCAACCAAACCATTCTTGTCACGCGCGCAGCGGGCCAGTCCAGCGCCTTTACCCAGCAGCTCCAGGCCGTGGGGGCCTCGGTGATCGAGATGCCCGCCCTGGAAATTCGCCCGCCTTCGAGCTGGGCACCCCTGGACCAGGCGATCGCCCATTTGCGCGACTTTGACTGGCTGATTTTGACTTCTAGCAACGGCGTAGATTATTTCTTTGATCGCATGGTGAGCCTGGGCCGGGACGTGCGCCAGCTCACCGGGATCAAGCTGGCCGTCGTGGGCAAAAAAACCGCCGCCAGTCTCCAGCAGCGGGGGCTAGTGCCGGACTTTGTGCCGCCGGACTTTGTGGCTGATTCGATGGTGGAGCACTTCCCAGAGCCGCCGAAGGGGCAGCGCATCCTGTTCCCGCGAGTGGAGAGCGGGGGCCGGGAGGTGCTCGTGCAGTCCCTGGGCGCGGCGGGGGCCGAGGTGGTGGAGGTGGCGGCCTACGAGTCGGGCTGCCCGCAAACTGTGGACGCCGCTGCGCTGCACGCCTTGCAGAATGGCGAAATCGACGTTGTCACCTTCGCTAGCTCCAAGACCGTGAAGCATTTTTGTCAGCTGCTCGAGCAGGCGGTGGGGGAAAGCTGGCCGACGCTGGTGCAGTCAGTGGCGATCGCCTCCATTGGTCCCCAGACGTCGCGGGCCTGCGAGAGCGCCCTGGGCCGGGTGGACATCGAGGCCCAGGAGTACACCCTGGAGGGGCTGACGGCGGCGATCGCGGCCTGGGCGGCCCCGTGAAGCAGCGACGCATCGGCTTGACCGGCGGCATCGGCACCGGCAAGAGCACCGTGGCCCGCTATCTGGCGGAGCGCTACGGGCTGCCGGTCCTGGACGCCGATATCTATGCGCGGGAGGCGGTGGCCATTGGATCGCCCATTTTGGGGGCGATCGCCGCGCGCTACGGCCCGGGGGCGCAGCTAGCGGACGGGTCCCTCGACCGGCGGCGCATCGGCGAAATCGTGTTTCACGACCCGGCTGAGCGGCGCTGGCTCGAGCAGCAAATCCACCCCTACGTGCGCCAGCGATTTCACCAGGCCCTAGAGACCCTGCCCGAGGATGCCGCCACCGTGGTGCTGGCGATTCCGCTGCTGTTTGAGGCGGGGCTGACGGGCCTAGTGAGCGAAATCTGGGTGGTCGCCTGCCCGCTGGCGGAGCAGGTGGCGCGGCTAAAGGCGCGCGATCGCCTCAGCGACAGCCAGATTGTCGCCCGCATTGCCAGCCAGATGGACCTCGAGCAAAAAGTCGCCCAGGCTGACGTGGTGTTGGACAATTCCCAAACCCCAGAGGCCCTGTACGCCCAGGTCGATCAGCACATGGCCCGGGGCTGATAGCTGGCCATCACTCGGCCAAAGCCCCGCAGCTGCTCCCAGTAGCGATCGCCCACGGGCTCCCCGGTCTGACCCAAGGGATCAATGCCGATCCCGTTGCGCCCCAGATCTTTGCCGGAGCTGTGGAGGTAGCGCCCGTCCCCGAGGCACAGGCCCACGTGGGTCGCCTTCTCGGGCGGACCAAAAAACACCAGATCCCCGGGCTGCACCGCTTCGAGGGCGATCGCTTGGGTAAAGGCTTCCTGCTGGTAGGCGTCGCGGGGCAGCTGCACCCCCACCGACCGAAAGGCCGCCTGCATCAGGCCAGAGCAGTCGTAGCTCGGCCCCACGGTCCCTCCCCACAGGTATTCGTGGGGCTGGGCCATGGCGGCCTCCGCAAAGGCGATCGCCCCCGGCAGGCGCGCTTCGATCTGCGATCGCGCAAGCACGGGAGCCTGGTAGGGCTCGGAGGCCAGGACCAGCGCGTCTAGGTCGGCGATCGCCAGCCAGCCCGGGTAGTCGTCCTCGCACAGGCTCACCCACACTGCTCGCAGGTCTTCTTCGTCGGGGATCGCCGTCACTCGCAGATGGCGCCCCGCTGCGGCCTGGGTGACCAAGCTCTCTTGCTGCGGCGTTTTATAAAGATTGAGGTCGCGCTGGCATCGATACTCCGCAGAGTAAGATCGTTCAGAAGATAGGGCGGTTCGTAACTGTTGCAGAGATACCATTCGGCGATCGCTCGTGCAGTTCAGCCTGCTATTTTCAAGCATCTCGCAGACATCGCGCAATGACTTTTTTCTCCAAGGACGACGCACTCGAAACCCTGGGCGATCGCGTCCTCGAAGCCACCTGGAATCAATTTTCCTCCCTTGCCCGCAACCAGATCGCCCTCACCTGGCTGGTCTATGACCCTCCCGCCCCGGTCAACACCGGCGGCGCTCTCAGCCCGGACGCCTTCTGGCAGTATCCGGTCCGGGGGTTCCAGTATCGCGGGGTCGAGCGCATCTACCCGGCCAGTGTCGTCAAGCTGTTTTATCTGGTCGCCGTCCACGAGTGGCTGACCAAGGGGATGATCCAGTCCTCTGCCGAGCTGGAGCGGGCCGTGCGAGACATGATCGTGGACTCGGGCAACGACGCCACCAGCCTGGTCGTCGACGTGCTCACCGGCACCACCAGCGGCCCGGAGCTGCCCCCCGGCCCCTTTGAGACCTGGCAGCACCAGCGAAATCTGGTCAATCGCTACTTTCAGTCCCTGGGCTGGCCCGACCTCGACAGCATCAACGTCAACCAAAAAACTTGGTGTGACGGGGCCTACGGCCGCGAGCGTGCTTTCCTGGGCACCCTGATGGAAAACCGCAACATGCTGACCACCAACGCCACGGCCCGCCTGCTCCACAGCATCGTGGGCGGGGTCGCGGTCTCGGCCCCGGCGTCCCAGGCCATGATGGACCTGATGGCCCGCTCCCTAGACCCCGCAGCGCTTGCTGCCGATCCCGAAAACCAGGTCACGGGCTTTTTGGGGGCGGGGGTGCCGACCGACGCCAAGGTTTGGTCCAAGGCTGGCCTGATGAGCACCGTGCGCCACGACGCGGCCTACATCGAACTGCCCGGCCAGCGGCCCTACGTCTTGGTGGTCTTCACCGAGGGCAAGGCCCAAAGCAAGAGCGAGGAGATCTTGCCCTTTGTGTCTCGCCAGATTGCAGAGGCGATCGCCACTTTATAGGGCTCTTTTGAGGGGCGATCGCTCTGCCAGAATTGCCCTCACCCCTTTCCCCTCTCCCAAACTTGGAAGAGGGAAACAGAATGTCAGCTCCCCTTCTCCCAAACCTGGGAGAAGGGGCTTGGGGATGAGGGCAATACCAAGGCCTGCGGCCCTTTTCAGACGTCCTCTTAGCTAAAGCAGCAGAAGCCTCACGCCATCATCTTTGATTTGGCGTTGAGATGAATGCGAGCGAGCGAACGACACTCCTCTGACCTATGCCACAGGCGCGAGAAGGGGAGATGGAGGAAACGAGCAAATCTCTCATGATGCAAAACGGGTGTGATAATCAGGCTAAGGGTTTGAGCTAATCGCCGCCCTGAAACTTGAACCTTGACAACCTGGAATATGGGGTTCTGCCTAGAAACATACGATTCGTCGTCCCATCTGTGGGCAGGTAAAATTCCAGCAGTACAAAGGAGAGAACAACACTCTTTGTATTGTTCCGGTGCGGTGGGGCATCCCGTATCGTCAATAAAGCTCAGGAAACGCCCGATGGGATACCAGGGGTCACTGAGAAGCCTACGCTGCATACGTCAGTATCAGCGTAGGAGTATGTCACAGGGCAGGGTTCACCTTACCGACGACGCCAATGCCGCCATTTTCCTGGACGGTCCAGACGTCGTAGGCGCCCACCACGTCCCCGTTGGCGTCAAGGTCAACGTTGCCGCTGGCGCCCTGGTAGTTGATGTCTTGGCCGCTGGCGAGGAGCTTGAGTCCTTCGCAGACGTCCGTCACTTCCTGGCCGGGCGCGTTGGCCACGTCGCGCAGCTTGGCCGCGATCGCCTCCCCGTCATTGGATTGGGCTGCTTGGGCTGCCAGGGCGATCAGCGCCGTCGCGTCCCAGGTATGGGGCACATAGGCCCCGGGAGCCTTGCCCTTCTTCTCCTGCCACAGCTTAGTAAAGTCTGCTAGGGCCGCGCCGCTGGCCCCCGGCACCGTCCCGATCGCGTTTTGCAAAATAAATTTGCCGTCGCTGGTCTGGCCCACCTGTTTGGGGAATTCTTCGCTCTGGACGCCGTCCGTGAGCATCACCTGCACTCCATCCATCAAGCCCTGCTGGTAGGCCGACTTCAGCAGCAGGCTACCGGTTTCGGCGTAGAGGACCGCTGCCACGGCTTCTGGCTTGTTGGCGAAGGCCGCTGCGGCTTCTGTGTCAAAGGTGGTGGCGTTGGGGTCGTAGCGGGTGGGGTTGCTTTCGTTGATCACCGTGCCGCCCAGCTTCTTGAAGGCCGCCACAAACTGCTTCTCAAAGCCAACGCCGTAGTCGTTATTGATTACGACGGTCGAGACCCGCGTGAAGCCGCGATCTTTGGCGAGCTGAGCGAGGGCAGCTGCCTGGTAGTCGTCGGGGGGTGCAGTCCGGGCCCAGTAGCCGCCGAAGTCACCTTTGGCGGCCCGCTCTGTGAAGACGGGGCTGGTGCTGCCGGGAGAAACCATGGGGACTTTGTTGCGCACAGCCACGTCGACGGCGGCGCTGGAGACGCTGCTGGCAAAGGAGCCAACGACACCGCCGACGCGATCGACTTCCGCCAGCTTGGCCATGGCCTGGGTACCGGCGCGGGGATCGGTTTGGTCATCTTCGGCCACCAGGGTGACGGGCTGGCCGTTGACGCCGCCGCACTGGTTCACGGTTTCCACCAGCAGGGGCACCGCCTGAATCATTTCTTGGCCAATGGGGGACAGATCGCCCGTCGCTGGCAGCAGGGAGCCGATTTTGAGGCCGTTGCTGCTGGAGCCGCTAGCGCCATTGGGGGAAGACGCGCCGCCTTCAGAGGGAGGATTTTGGCAGGCGGTGGTCAGCAGGCCAGCAGCAAGGGCGATCGCCGCGCCTCGCGAGAAGAAAGGGATGGGGAACCAAGATCCCACAGGGTCGACTACGCGTTTCATGACCAAGTTTGACTCCTCAACATTGCACGGCGGGGGCGATCGCCCGAGGCGTTGAACACCCGCTCTAGATATTGAGCTTGATTTTACGGCAAACTTCGAGAGCGTCTTTGGCCCAAAAAGCGATCGCCCTTGTTCCAGGAATCGAGAAACAAGGGCGACTAGCTGCGAAAACTTGATTTTGGAACGGAGAGGGAGGGATTCGAACCCTCGGTACGGAGTTACCTGCCGTACAACAGATTAGCAATCTGCCGCTTTCAACCGCTCAGCCACCTCTCCAAGCGGTGTAGGAAACCATAATAGCAGATCTTGTCCAGCACGCTGCCACAAAACCTTAAGGAAATTGAAATTTCTCTAGACATTCCTACACCCCATTTTGCCTAAGGCAGCCTCAGGCCGTCGCCGTCGAAGGCTCGAATCCTCTCGCTACCAGGTGTTTCTCCCAGCTCCAGGTATCCAAAAAGAACCGCTTGGTGCTTTCATACCCCACGCGGTACAGGTCGTCCTTGATGCCATTGGAGAGATTGAACTGGGTTGCCGTCACATTGGCAGTGGCCACGTTGATGTTGATCACTCGGCCCTGATCGGTGTGGGTCAAGTGATAGCGATCGCGCGCCACCATCATCGTGCGGAACATCGCCCCCAGCAGAGACAGCGGGCCGCCGACCTTGGCCGCGGTCGCGTGGCCGTGCTCCTCCACCAGGCGCAGACCAAAGGTCGGCCAGCGGGGCACGCGCCCAGGACCATTGGGCCTCACGTCATAAATCCACAGCGGGAAGTTGCTGAGAATGCCGCCATCGACAATCAGGCGATCGCCCAGCTTCCCCGGCGCAAAGAAAAACGGAATGCTCATTGACAAGCGCACCGCCTCCGCCACCGAAAACTCTTTTCCGCTCATCAGCCCCTGCTCGCGCAGCTTCTGGGTTGTCGCCGCATCCAGACAGTCAAGATCATCCGGCAGCACCAGCATCTGGCCCCGGCTAATATCCGACACCACCACCTTGAGGTTATGGGACTCCCGCTGCTTTTCGAGATCCGCAAACTCCTGGATCCCCTGAATAGCCAGCGTCTGGGCCAGCCAATCGCGAAACGGGTCCGAAGAATACTCCCCCAGCTGCCGAGCCAGCAGCAGCGACAGCACCATCAACACCGGCATCTGCAAATCATTGGCCGGATCCCCATTCCAGATCAGCGGGCTCATCTTGCGCGAGAGGAACTTCATGTAGTCCAGCTCCCCCAAGATCTCCTCCAGGCGATCCATGGGAAACTCCGCCGCCAGCAGGGCCGCCGTCACTGCTCCCGCCGAGGTGCCCGCCAGCTTGCACCAGCGAATATTGAGGTCATGGCAGCAGCGCAGCGCCCCCAAAAAGGCCAAGCCCCGGACGCCACCCCCCTCGAAGACCGCATCCGCGTTGTAGTACCCATCCACGGGGGGAGGCATTTTGCTCCAGATGAACTGCTTTTCTTCTTCCGTCAGCCGTAGCCCTGGCTCCGCCAAGACTTTCCCGGGATTCCAGAGACCCATGGCAAAATGCCCCTCGTGTTTGCAGCAACGTTGTCAGATTTATCAAAGGCGATCGCCTTTGACCACCTTTCATCCTTCTCCCACAACCTAAAGATTTGAGATTCCCGATTGATCCCCACAAATCCCTCATTCTTTAGGCTGGTTTTCGCGTATCAAACAGCCGACAAACCGGCCCCAATTCCGCAGCTTTCGGCCCAATGTTCCAGCAGTTCAGCACCGATAAGCGATCCCCAAACAGACTCATTAGACTTTTGGAAAACTCTTTGAACTAATGGCCAATAAGGGTACTTTACGTCTGACCTAATGCTCTGCCGGAATGCCAAAAGGGATACCGATGGAGGAATTAGACACCGGTAGTATACTACTGATTAATTGACTCGATCAGGGGGGTCAACAGCCCTATCAAGTTACTTTTCACCTGCCTTTGAAGCCCCTTCGATTCTTGTTTCTTTAAGAACAGCAGGAAATTAAATTAATCATGCTAGAATCCCCTCCATAACACCAAACCACGGTGCAACAGGAGGTGTGAGACGTTTGTCGCCTGACTGAGTTCTTGGAAATCAGTAGGTGGAATCGCAACCCTCATGCTATTCCCCACATCATTTCTTAACTTTTATGCCTCGCGATTGAATCAACAGAGCAGAAATTATTTCTGCTGACTGATGCTCCCAGAGGCCCAGAGCTTTTAAGTTATAGGCAAATCTCACCGCCAAATCATCGTTTTTTATTACATCGCTAAAGCTCTGGATGTTCTTTTGAGTTTGGACGTGCCTCAGAGCGTGTCGAATTTTGGTATATCAAGCCATGAGTTCTCTTCATCAAAAACGTGTTGCGTTAATCTCCGTTCATGGTGACCCCGCCATTGAAATTGGGAAGGAAGAAGCGGGGGGACAAAACGTTTATGTTCGCCAAGTCGGTGAAGCCCTCGCTCAACAGGGCTGGGACGTAGATATGTTTACGCGGCAGACCGACAGCGCTCAGCCGGCGATCGTGGAGCACGGCCCGCGCTGCCGCACGATTCGCCTGGTGGCAGGTCCCCAGGCGTTTGTGCCGCGCGACGAAATCTTTGAGTATCTGCCGGACTTTTTGGAGGCGCTGCTGGCGTTCCAGGCCCAAAGCGGCGCTGAGTATCCGTTGGTGCACACCAACTATTGGCTCTCGGGCTGGGTCGGCCTAGAGTGGCAAAAGCGCCAAGACATTCGCCAGGTGCACACCTACCACTCGCTGGGAGCCGTGAAGTATAAGTCGATCCCAACGGTGCCGATCATTGCCAAGACGCGCCTAGCGGTGGAAAAAGACTGCTTGGAGAAGGCGGACTGCGTGGTGGCAACCAGTCCCCAGGAAGAAGAGCACATGCGATCGCTGGTGTCCCAGCGCGGCAGGATCGAGGTGATTCCCTGCGGGACCGATATTGAGCGCTTTGGCCACATTGACTCCCAAGAGGCGCGACAGAAGCTGGGCCTAGAGCCAGATGCCAAGGTGGTGTTTTATGTAGGCCGCTTTGATCCGCGCAAAGGCATTGAGACGCTGGTTCGAGCGGTGCACGCGTCGCAGTTCCGCAACGATCCCGAACTGCGGTTGATTATTGGCGGGGGCAGTCGTCCGGGGGCGAGCGATGGGCGAGAGCGCGATCGCATCGAGAGCATTGTCGATGAGCTGGGGATGGGCGCGTTTACGACGTTCCCCGGACGCCTGGGCGATGAAGACTTGCCGCTGCACTACGCGGCGGCGGATGTGTGCGTGGTGCCGAGTCACTATGAGCCCTTTGGCCTGGTGGCGATCGAGGCGATGGCCTGCGGGACGCCGGTCGTCGCTAGCGCCGTGGGTGGCTTGCAGTTCACGGTGGTCCACGAAGAGACGGGCCTGCTGGCTCCGGCCAAGGATGCGGCGGCCTTTGGGGCGGCGATCGACCGCCTGCTGGCCAATCCCCAGTGGCGCGATCAGCTGGGTCAAGCGGCTCGCCGACGCGTGGAAGAAAACTTTAGCTGGCAGGGTGTGGCCAGTCAGCTCGGGAATCTGTACACCCGCTTGGGCGACACGGCGATCGCCCCTGACACCCTAGACGCAACTGCGTAGCGGTGACTCAGTTTTTCCCTTAGCGCCTGGAATGGGAACAGGGCGGCGATCGCCCAGCGTTCTTGATTCCAGGCGCTTTTGGCAGGCGTCAGCGCCCTAGATCCGGAGAATCGACGCTTCCCGAGAAGTTTGAGGCTGGCCGACAGCCACTCGGGGCAGGCGATGCTTGAAGCCGCACAGGATTTCCCAAGAGATCGTGCCCAGCAGCTCCGCCCAGTCGTCGGCGGTGATGGCCTGGGCACCATCGCGCCCCAGCAAAGTCACGATTTCGCCCACCTGCGGCTGGTCGATAGAAGTCATGTCCAGCATCAGCTGGTCCATGGTCACCGAGCCCAGCTGGGCCACAGGCTGCCCCCGCAGCAGCGCCGTCATCCGGTTCGACAGGTTGCGGGGCACGCCGTCGGCGTAGCCGATCCCGACTGTGGCGATATCCATGGGCCGATCGGCCACGAACCGGTGACCATAGCTGACCCCCGTCCCGGGCTGGATGTGCTTGACCTGGGTGATGCGGGCCTTGACCTGCATGACGGGGCGCAGGGGCAGCACCGACCGCAGGTGGGGCGCAGGGTAGAGCCCGTAGGTCGCAAGACCAACGCGCACCATGTCGTAGTGCAGGGAGCGATCGGCCAGCGTGGCGGCGGAGTTTGCCAGGTGCAGGCGCGGCAGGGGAAGATTGGCGGCCCGCACTTGGGCGATCGCCACCTCAAAGCGCTGGTGCTGCTGGTACAGGATGGTCGGATCGGGATCGTCCGCCGTCGCCAGATGGGAGTAGACGCTAGCAATCCTCAGATGGGGCAGGTCCTGCACCGCCTGGACAAATTTCACTGCCTCCTGCCAGGGCATGCCCAGGCGGGACATCCCTGTGTCGATCTTCAGGTGGACCGGCAGGTGCCGATCGAGGGACGCCAGAGTTTCGGAAAATGTTTGGGCCTGCTGGGGCGTGCACAGGGTCGGATCCAGCCGCCAGTAGGCGATCGCCCGAATTTGGTCCGGCGTATGGGTCGCCCCCAAGATCAAAATCGGCGCTTCGATCCCGGCCCGCCGCAGCTGAATGCCCTCGGAAACCGTCGCCACCCCCAGCCAGGTCGCCCCTGCCGCTAGGGCCGTGCGGGCCACTGCGATCGCGCCGTGACCGTAGGCGTCCGCCTTCACCACCGCCATCAAATCCGTCTTGGGGGCCAGCCACTGCTTTAGCTGGCGCACGTTGTGGGTCAGCGCTTCCAGATTGATTTCGACCCAGGCGCGATCGCACTGCATCTGATCTTGCAGCTCACCTAGCGAACCTAAACGCTCTAGCACGTCCGCTCACTCCTTGCTTTGTCACACCACAGGAAGCATTACACCTAGAGCCCGCCTGCATCCGTATCCACAGCGCCTCTCGGCCAAGCTGCAAACTGGGTTTCTGGGCGCTTCCCTTGAGAGGCAGTCTAGCCAGGGCCTCCCGTTCGCACAAGGGACAGTTGGCAGGTTTTCGGGCCTCAAGTGTCTTGCGATCGCCCCGAGTCGGCCCCAGCCACCAGCGCCACGCCAAAATTTCTTGGCAGATCCCCCGGGCCGATCCCCAGAACCCAAACCAGCTGTGCTAACATCTGTGAAAAATTCTTTAACTCAATAACCTGTAGACTCGATGGGCAAGGTCTTAGTCCTGAATGCCTCCTACGAGCCGCTCAATATTAC
The DNA here is from genome assembly GCF_000317045.1 of Geitlerinema sp. PCC 7407. Lineage (NCBI taxonomy): Bacteria > Bacillati > Cyanobacteriota > Cyanophyceae > Geitlerinematales > Geitlerinemataceae > Geitlerinema > Geitlerinema sp. PCC 7407. The sequence goes on along the minus strand of NC_019703.1, from coordinate 54,456 downwards.
GAGCTGGCGAAGGGCGGTTGTTCTGCTATTGAAGGGCAAGGCAGAACAAGTTGAGCACAATGGTAAGGTTCTTTACACCGGGCTGCCGCTTCCGACCGTTATTCGGCTCCGCCACTACATCCGAGTTCCTTACAAGGAGATTCCGCTCACTCGCCGGAATATCCTCCACCGAGACGGCCACTCTTGTCAATATTGCGGCTACACCGGTGACGAGCTGACCCTAGATCACGTCTTACCGCGATCGCGCGGCGGCGACGACTCCTGGGAAAACATGGTCACTGCCTGCGTCCGCTGCAACGTCAAGAAAGGAAACCGCACCCCCAAAGAAGCCAACCTCCTGTTGAGGACCACCCCCCGCAAACCTTACAGCGGTCTCTACTTCGAAGTGGCCAAGCATCTCAAAAGCGGCGTGCACCAAGAGTGGAAAAAGTATGTCATCGGAATTTGAACCCCCTGCCACTGAACGATGGGCAGGGGGTTTCGCGTTTCAGACCGGGAACGCCTAGACTCGCGTTCAAAATCTGTCTTTCGAGGGGGTCAAGGCCGCTTTTCTCTCCCTGAGAGACCCGTGTCAATTGGGGAGTTTTTTGCAAAGATCTAGGAAGTACCCTTGCTAATGCCCTGAAATTTCCTTGGGGGTTAGCACCACCGGACTTTCGAGTACCTTGCCTCCAGAACTTTTTATGAACTCTGACGTGCTCCATGGGCCTGACGCTTCCATTACAGCGCTCATGGCACTCAACGATGATGGTCATAAGCTCCCAGGAACAGAGGGCGATCGCGCATCTGAGGGATTCTCAGAAACGGCGATCGCGTCCAAACCCAACGGCACCCCTCCCCGCCGCACGCCTTCCAAGATCGAGGCGCTTCAGCAGACCCTGGAGCGCCATCGAGGCGAGCGACACCTGGTGGTGCTGCAAGACTTTCCAGACCCAGATGCGCTCTCGAGCGGCTGGACCTACCAGCTGATCGCCCAGCAGTACGACATCCAGTGCGACATCGTCTACGCGGGCAATCTCAGCCACCAAGAAAATATCGCGCTGGTGAAGCTGACCAATCTGCCGGTCAGCCGCTGGCCGCTGCAAGTGGCCCGGGAAAAGGACCTATCAATCTACAGCGGCGTGGTGCTCGTGGACAACCAGGGCACCACGACGCAGCTGATGCCCCTGATCCGCCAGGCTGAGCTGCCCATTTTGGTCATCGTGGATCACCACAGCACCCAGGACGAGCTGCGGGCGGAGTTTACGGACATCCGCCCCAGCACCCGCGCCACGGCGACGATTTTCACCCAGTATCTGCAAGCGGGGCTGCTGCGCCTCGACAGCAGCATCGGCAAGCACGTGAAATGCGCCACGGCCCTGATGCACGGACTGCGATCGGACACCGATCGCCTGATGCAGGCCCGCGAAGAGGATTTTTTGGCGGCGGGCTATCTCAGCCGGTTCTATGACACCCAGCTGCTGACGGCGGTGCTCCAGGCGTCGCGCTCCAAGCGGGTGATGGACGTGATCGAGCGATCGCTGCGCAACCGCATCGTCCAAAATAGCTTTTCCATTGCGGGGGTTGGGTATCTGCGCTACGACGATCGCGACGCCATTCCCCAGGCCGCAGACTTTTTGGTGACCGAAGAGAACGTCCACACCGCCGTGGTCTACGGCATTGTCCACGACGAAGACGAGGAGCTAGAGCTGGTGGTGGGCTCTCTGCGCACCAACAAGATCACCCTGGACCCGGACGAGTTTATCAAGGAAGCCTTTGGCCGTGACTCCCACGGGCGCTTCTTTGGCGGTGGGCGATCGCAGGCGGGCGGCTTCGAGGTGCCCATTGGCTTTTTGTCTGGCGGCTACGAAGACACCGAGTACGCCCGCCTGAAGTGGGAAGTCTTTGACATGCAGATCAAGCAAAAGCTGCAAGAGCTGGTGAACCCCAAAGACAATTTGATCCAGGCTAGCTAGGCGATCGCCCCCAAACACCCTAAAATCCTGGAATTTGCGCGCCGGGAGGGCTCCCAACCATGACCGAACTGTATCTGATCCGGCACGGCATCGCCGCTGAGCGAGGGACTTACGACCAAGACGGCGATCGCCCCCTCACCGAGGTCGGCATCCACAAGACCCGGGCGATCGCCAAGCGGTTGCGCAGCCTCAACCTCGAGTTTGACCTGATCCTCACCAGCCCCCTGGTCCGCGCCCAGCAAACTGCTCACCTGCTCCAGGCCGAGGGATTGGGCGATCGCCTGGAGGTCAGCCCCACCCTCGCCCCCGACGGCAGCCTCCAGGACTGGCTCACCTGGTTTGAGCAGCACCGCTCCCAGTTCACCACCCTCGCCCTCGTCGGCCACGAGCCCGACCTCAGCCGCTGGGCCGAGCAGCTCCTCTGGGGCCAGGCCCAGGACAAGCTCGTCCTCAAAAAAGCTGGCATTATTGGCCTCGCTCTGCCCGAGCACGCATCGCCCCTCGGCCACAGCAGCCTCTTTTGGCTGACGCCGCCCCGCTTCTGCCTGTAGGCGATCGCCTCACCCGCCCCAACAATTCACCCCCAAGGGCTCACTCACCGCACCCTTTCTGATAACTTAACCTGAAGATTCTTCAAACAAAGCAGGAAAGCCATGTCTGTCGGCGAATTTAAGCCAGGTCTGGAGGGCGTCCCCGCAACCCTGTCCAGCATCAGCTATGTAGATGGACAGCGGGGCATTCTCGAATACCGTGGTATTCGAATCGAAGAGCTCGCTCAAAAAAGCAGCTTCCTCGAAACCGCCTATCTCTTGATCTGGGGCGAATTACCCACCCAGGATGAGCTTGAAGCTTTCGAACACGAGATTCGCTACCACCGGCGGCTCAAATATCGCATTCGGGACATGATGAAATGCTTCCCCGAAAGCGGTCACCCCATGGACGCCTTGCAGGCTTGTGCCGCCGCTCTGGGCCTCTTTTACTCCCGACGGGCCCTCGACGATCCCGCCTACATTCGCGCGGCTGTCGTGCGGCTGCTGGCCAAAATCCCCACCATGGTGGCGGCCTTTCAGCTCATGCGCAAGGGCAACGACCCCGTCCAGCCCCGCGACGATCTCGACTACTCCGCCAACTTCCTCTACATGCTCAGCGAGCGCGAGCCAGACTCCCTCGCCGCTCACATTTTTGATATCTGCCTGACCCTGCACGCCGAGCACACCATCAACGCTTCTACGTTTTCCGCAATGGTGACGGCCTCCACCCTCACCGACCCCTACGCGGTCGTGGCCTCAGCGGTGGGCACCCTCGCCGGTCCCCTGCACGGCGGCGCCAACGAGGAGGTGATCGACATGCTGGAGACCATCGGCAGCGTGGACAATGTGCGCAGCTACGTCGACCACTGCGTCGAGAAGCGGCTCAAGATCATGGGCTTTGGGCACCGGGTGTACAAGGTCAAAGACCCCCGGGCCATTATTCTTCAAGATTTGGCCGAGCAGCTTTTTGAGAAATTTGGCCAGGACAAGTACTACGACATCGCGGTCACCATGGAGCGCGTCGTCGAAGAGAAGCTGGGCCACAAAGGGGTTTATCCCAATGTGGACTTTTACTCTGGCTTGGTCTACCGCAAGCTGGGGATCCCCACCGACTTGTTTACGCCGGTCTTTGCGATCGCCCGCGTCGCTGGCTGGCTCGCCCACTGGAAGGAGCAGCTCGGCGAAAACCGGATCTATCGTCCCACCCAGATCTACACCGGCTCCCACGACATGCCCTATATCCCGATCGGCGATCGCCAGCCTTCGAGCAGCGACCTGATCGCCAGCAAAGTCTAGAGTTTCAGAGCGCGATCGCCCATTTTTGCCCCCCTGGAGGGTCAGCCCCCTCTTGCGGATCGTCCCAAGCATTGCCAGGATCTGGGCAGTGACGATTTTCAGGAACTCCAGCCCTCAGACCCATCAACGTCTGAGGGGTTTTTTTTGCCCATTTTTCGGCTTGCCTGGTTCTAAACTAATCATTGCCATAGGCATAATTTGCTACGGCTCAACCGACTTGCCAGCCATCGGACGATATACTAGGCAGTGGCAAGGCAAAGAATCTTTATACGAGACCAAAGCTGCTCCACCGTTGCTGCCGGAGTCCATTCATCACAGTGGTTTCCAGGCATCTCGTTGACCGCAATGCGCTGGTACAGGAAACATGAACTCGGGAATTGACCTGCAAGAAAGTTTTATTAAGACCCTCATCGACCTGGGGCTTTCGCCCGGAGCGGCAAAAGCCATCTGGATGCCCCTGCCGATGCTGCTTATGATCATCGGCGCAACGGTAGGCGTCCTCGTCGTTGTATGGCTTGAGCGCAAAATTTCCGCCGCCGCTCAGCAGCGAATTGGCCCCGAATTCGCGGGCCCCCTGGGCACGCTCCAGCCCGTTGCTGACGGCCTCAAGCTGATTTTCAAAGAAGACGTAATTCCCGCCAAGGCAGACCCCCTCCTCTTCACCTTGGGGCCTGTCATTGTCGTAATTCCGGTCTTTTTGTCTTACTTGATCGTGCCCTTCGGGCAGAACATGCTCATCACAGACATCAACATCGGCATCTTTTTGTGGATTGCCCTCTCCAGTGTTGTCCCCATCGGCCTGTTGATGTCTGGGTACGCCTCCAACAACAAGTACTCGCTGCTGGGAGGACTGCGCGCCGCTGCTCAGTCCATCAGCTACGAAATTCCCCTGGCGCTGTCGGTCCTGGCCATCGTCATGATGTCCAACAGCCTCAGCACCATTGACATCGTCAATCAGCAGTCGGGCTACGGCATTTTGGGCTGGAACGTTTGGCGTCAGCCCGTGGGCTTCTTGATTTTCTGGATCTCGGCCCTGGCGGAGTGTGAGCGTCTACCCTTTGACTTGCCAGAGGCTGAGGAAGAGCTGGTCGCTGGCTACCAGACCGAGTACGGCGGCATGAAGTTTGCCCTGTTCTACTTGGGCTCCTACGTCAACCTGGTGCTGTCGGCGCTGCTGTTTTCGATTCTGTATCTGGGCGGCTGGGATTTTCCGATTCCGCTGAATCTGGTGGCTGGCTGGCTGGGTATCGAGGAGTCGAACGCAATTTTGCAGGTGGTGACGGCCTCTTTGGGCATTACCATGACCCTGCTGAAGGCCTATTTCCTGATCTTCCTGGCGGTGCTCCTGCGCTGGACGGTGCCTCGGGTGCGCATTGACCAGCTGCTGGATTTGGGCTGGAAGTTCTTGCTGCCGGTGTCGCTGGTGAACCTGTTGCTGACGGCGGGGCTGAAGCTGGCGTTTCCGGTCGCCTTTGGGGGCTAGGTCTCGGGCGATCGCCCCACAGACAACGAGACTATCCCCTCCCTTTGCCCCTTCGTAGCCGATTGCAAACGCGAGAGAAGAACCATGCTGAAATTCCTTAAACAGGTCGGCGACTACGCCAAGGAAACTGTTCAGGCAGCTCGCTACATTGGTCAGGGCCTCTCGGTCACCTTTGACCACATGCAGCGGCGACCGGTGACGGTGCAGTATCCCTACGAAAAGCTCATTCCCTCCGAGCGTTTCCGGGGCCGTATTCACTTTGAGTTTGACAAGTGCATTTCCTGCGAGGTGTGCGTTCGGGTTTGTCCGATCAACCTGCCGGTGGTGGACTGGGAATTCAACAAAGAGACCAAGAAGAAGAAGCTCAACAGCTACAGCATTGACTTTGGCGTGTGCATCTTCTGCGGCAACTGCGTGGAGTACTGCCCCACCAACTGCCTCTCGATGACAGAGGAGTATGAGCTGGCGGCCTACGATCGCCACGAGCTGAACTTTGATAATGTGGCTCTGGGACGTCTGCCCTATAAGGTCACGGATGACGCAATGGTGACGCCGTTACGAGAACTGGCGTACTTGCCCAAGGGGGCTCTCGATCCCCACGATCTGCCTGCGGATGTCCAGCGGGCTGGTCTGCGTCCCGAGGAAATCATTGCTCAAGCGGAAGCGGCCCAGGGCAAGCAGCCCGAAGAGGCCAAGTAGTTCCGCCGATTCATTCGTAGCCATTGTAGGGAGACAACACTGCTGTGAATTTAGCTGAAGGGGTCCAGATTGTTGCCTTTGCGCTGCTCGCGCTGATGATGATCGGCAGCGCGCTGGGGGTTGTGCTGCTCAGCAACATTGTTTATTCGGCGTTTCTGCTCGGGATGGTTTTCACGAGCATTGCTGGACTCTACATTCTGTTGAATGCGGGCTTTGTGGCAGCGGCCCAGGTCCTCGTTTATGTCGGCGCGGTGAACGTTCTGATCTTGTTCGCCATCATGCTGGTGAACAAGCGCGAAGAGTTTCCGGTGATGCCGCGAGCCTGGATCCGCCGGGGCGCAACGGCGCTGGTGTGCATCGGCCTGTTTGTGCTGCTCGGCGCCATGGTGCTGTCCGGTCCCTGGAACCTCTCGGGAGAGGTGCCAGCCGGAGACGCGGCGACGGTGGTGATTGGTGAGCACTTCTTTAGTGACTTCCTGCTGCCGTTTGAGCTGGCCTCAGTGCTGCTGCTGGTGGCGCTGGTGGGTGCCATCATGCTGGCTCGGCGAGAGTTCTTGCCGGATGAGGAGCTCGACGCGACGACGGCACCGGAGTTTACGCTGCCGGAGCGGCCTCGGGAAACGGCGACGAGCGGTCAACTGCCGCCGTCAGGCTCGGTTTAGAGATTTTGGGCGATCGCCCCTGACACGGTTCGGGGGCGATCGCGCGTTGTGTCATTCGTTGGGCTAAGGGCAATCCACGGTTATGCATCTGGAATATTTCTTGCTGCTGGCAGCCGCACTTTTTTGCATCGGCATCTACGGCTTGGTGACGAGCCGCAACGCGGTGCGTGTGCTGATGTCCATTGAGCTTTTGCTCAACTCAGTCAACCTCAACCTGATGGCGTTTTCCAACTATCTGGATCCCCAGGGCATCAAGGGTCAGGTTTTCTCGGTGTTTGTGATTACCATTGCGGCGGCCGAGTCGGCGGTCGGTCTGGCGATTATTCTGTCGATCTACCGGAACCGCGACACCGTCGACATGGAGCAGTTTAACCTGCTGAAGTGGTAGACCTTTGGTGTTAACGTGAAGCAGGCCTTGCGGCGCTCTGGGAGCGGGCGCGAGGTCTGTCGTTTTTTGCTGACCGGGCGGTGAATTTAGATCAGGTCATCGTTGCATACAAGGCGGGAGATAGCTTGAGCCGCCGGAGTGCTGAGCGCTGTACCCAAGAGCTAGAAGCTCTTGGGTGTAAAGTGCTGCTCGGCCCGAGTGGCCCTAAGGACAACCCCTACCCCGTCTTTTTGGCGTCTACCAGCAAGAGGATTGACTTGGCGGTGGTGCTGGGGGGCGACGGGACGGCGCTGGCGGCAGCGCGGCACCTGTCGGAGGATGAGGTGCCGATTTTGGCAGTGAATGTGGGCGGCCACTTGGGCTTTCTCACGGAGCCCGCGGATCTGTTTCAGGATACGGAGCAGGTGTGGCAGCGGCTGCTGGAGGATCGCTTTGCGGTGCAGCGGCGGATGATGCTGCAAGCGCGGCTCTATGAGGGCGATCGCAGTAACCAGGAGCCGGTGAGCGATCGCTACTTGTGCCTGAATGAAATGTGCGTCAAGCCTGCCTCGGTCGATCGGATGCCCACCTCGATTCTTGAGATGGAGGTGGACGGTGAGGTGGTGGATCAGTATCAGGGAGACGGACTGATCGTGGCCACGCCAACGGGCTCGACCTGCTACACAGCCTCAGCGAACGGGCCGATCATGCATCCCGGCATGGAGGCGATCGCCGTCACGCCCATCTGTCCCCTGAGCCTGTCGAGCCGCCCGATTATCCTGCCAGCGGGCTCGGTGGTGAGCGTTTGGCCCCTGGCAGACCCCGATCTGAGCACCAAGCTGTGGATGGACGGAGTGCTAGCAACGGCGATTTGGCCCGGCCAGCGCGTGGACATCCGCATGGCCAACTGTCAGGCCCAGTTCATTATTTTGCGAGAAAACTATTCCTACTACGGGACGCTGCGCGAAAAGCTGCTGTGGGCCGGGGCGCGCATCCGCTACAACAACAACCACCGCCTCAACTAGCGGTCGAACGCATTCGTCTTGCCAAGCAAGCGCCCTAGGCCGGTTTTTGGGCCTGGAGGACTTGCAGGCTGCCGCCCGCGTGGAGCGATCGCCCGCTGACTCGAAAGCCCGCCTGCTCTAGCACCTGGGCCAGGTCCGTGGCCAGCAGTTGCCATGCAGTCTCTGTCTCAAAGAGCCACAGAAAAGCCGCCACGCCGGGCCAGAAAACGGGATTTGTCGGCTGGTGCAGGTCAATTAGGGCAAAGTAACCACCGGGCTTGAGCACTCGGTAGACCTCCGCCACAATCTGCCGCAGCTGGTCCGGGGCCATCTCGTGGAGGGCGGCGCTGGTGTGCACCAGGTCAAACTGCGCCTCCGGGAAGGGCATTTTTTCGGCGAAGGCCTGGACATAGGCGGCCTGGGGGACGTTGCGCTGGGCTCGCTGGAGCGATCGCGGCGAGGCGTCCAGTCCGGTCACGTGGCGCGATCGCTGGACCAGAAACTGCGTCGTTTGACCACTGCCGCAGCACAGATCCAACACCTGAGTGTCTTCCTGCAAGGGCAGCCCTTGCAGCGCGAGCTGCCGAAAGCGCGCCTCTCCGCCCACGCTCAGAGCCGACAGGCGCGCGATCGCGTCATAGAGCCACTGATAGCGATAGCTCAAATCCCGTAAAATCGTCGCCACGGTCCCTCCTAAAGCTTGTAGCCAATCTGGCGCAAGAAATCCCGGCGCACCTGCTGCTCCGCCGGCCCCTCCACCCCTTTGGGCGAGAAGCCATCGATGACCCCCAGAATACCGCGCCCCTGCTCCGTTTCCGCCACGATCGCCTGCACCGGATTGGCCGTCGCGCAATAAATCGTGCAGACTTCCGAGCACTGCTTGATGGCATTGAGGAAATTCACCGGGAAGGCCTCGCGCAGCAAGATCACAAAGCTGTGGCCCGCCGCGATCGCCTGGGCATTGCCCACTGCGGCCTGCTGCAGCCCGTCGTCATTGCCCGACACCCGAATCAAGCACGGCCCAGACGCCTCACAAAAGGCCAGCCCAAACTTTACCTGCCCCGAAATTCCGACCAAGATCTCGTGCAAATCCTCCACCGTCTTGATGAAGTGGCTGTGGCCGAGGATGACGTTGCAGCCCTCCGGAATCTCAACCGGAACAACCTTGAGCTCCATACTTGACCTCCTTTGCAAACCTGCGATGCCCGCAAGACGCGAAAAAGGCGATCGCAGCCTGATTTCATTCTAGAAAGGCAGCCGCCAACCGCAGAACAAAAAGCCAGCACTTTTTGAGTGCTGGCTTACAGAGGTCTAGGAAACTGAAAGCTTCTCGATGGAAACCGAGAAATCTATCGGCTAGGGAACTCCCTAGGGTGCGAGAGCATTGCCGCGCAGGAGGCTACCGATCGTCTTGGCCGTGATCTTGAGCTGCACCAGAGGATTGGCGGGGACCACGGTCTTGTAGAGGTAGCTGTCGAAGGTGAGGCGCTGCACATCGCGATCGGCGCACATCTCCACAAACGCTTCGCGGGTCGCGTCAGAGCGATAGAAGACGTTTTGCAGCAGATCCAGCACCTTGTAGGTGAGGCCGTACTTCTTATCCCAGCGCTGGAGGTAGAGCTTCAGGTCTGCCTCGGTGGGAATGCGCGCGCCATTGTTGGAAACTTCCACAATGGTTTCTGCGCACATGCGACCGGACTTGGCCGCGAAGTAGATCCCTTCACCCGAGGACTTGGTGACGTAGCCCGCAGCGTCGCCGACGAGGGCTGCGCGACCCACCACCCGGCGAGGACGGGGATGCTCAGGAATGGGGTGAGCTTCGACCTTGATGATCTTGCCGCCTTCGAGGCGCTTGGCAGCCCGGGCGCGAATCCCTGCTTGCAGGCTCTTGATCATGGCCTTGTTGACCTTCATCGTGCCGGTGCCGACAGCGACGTGGTCATACTTGGGGAAGACCCAAGCGTAGAAGTCGGGCGAGACGTCGTTACCGACGTACATCTCCGCCAAGTCTTGGTAGTAAGCCATTTTGTCTTCGGGGAGACGGATGCGCTCTTGGAAGGCGATCGCGTAGTTGTAGTCCCCGGCGTCCATGGCCTTGGCAACGCGAGAGTTTGCTCCGTCAGCGCCGATGACGAGATCGACTTGGAGGGTTTTAGCCGTACCTTCAATGCTGCCGTCAGAGTGATCGGCGTAGTGAAGGGTATAGGGATCTGTGCTATTGGTGGGCAGATCCAGTTTATGAACGGTTCCATTAATGAGTTTTGCACCCAGTTTGGCAGCCCGATCGCGCAGGAAGCCATCGAGGACTTCCCGGCGGCACATGCCAATATATTCGTCTTGATTGTCCAGGTTAATATCAACTTCGACATTAGAGGGGGAGATCATTTTCATGCGTCTCACCCGCCGATCGATAATTTCGGGGGGCAAATCGAATTCGCTCACCATGCAGAGGGGAATTGCACCACCGCAGGGTTTCGCGTTGTCTAACTTGCGCTCAAAAAGATAGGTTTCAATACCAGCTTTCGCGAGCGTCTCGGCAGCGGAGGAGCCTGCCGGACCGGAACCAACAACTGCAACCCGTAGTGCCAAAGGTCTTCTCCCAATCTCGTACGGCTACAAGTTGTGATGGTATCACGGAGCTTTTGCCCGCTGGCGCTGCGTTTCAGGGACATCACCGAATTGAAACACAGCGTAATATTTCGACACAAAACGGTTTTGTTGCGCATTTTAGCGCTGTGCGGAACGCGATCGCTCCAAGGGGATGTCATCTTTTGACAACTTTTTTCGACAACTTTGTGGGTTTTCGCCGTGATGCAGGTTCCTTGGGTCCATCAAGCGCTCGACCGAGCTGCGATCGCCTCGATTAGTGGCTATCAGCGCCATCTTTCGCCCCATAAGGGCTTTTCCTGTGCCTACCGCGTGCTGCACGGCGGGGAGTCCTGCTCCCAGTACGTCAAGCGCATGATCGCTGAGCAGGGCTGGCAGGGGGCGATCGCCGCTGCTCGGGAGCGCTTTGACGCGTGCAGCGCCGCCAACACTCAGATCAAGGCGCGCCCCCTCTGCTCCCAAACCACCCATAGTACAAATCGCCCGCACCCTTGCCAGCGCAGAGCCCAAGACTGCGCAGACCTTAGCTGTGACGGGGTCGAGTGCTGCGACGCTTTTGATGGCTGCCTTGAGATCGAGGGCTGCGCTTTTGATGGCTGCGAGAGTCCGGATTGCGGAGACTGCGGCGACTGTAGCGGGTGCGATGTGGGCAGCGTGGACTGCTGTAGTTTCGGCTGATTCCTCGCAGGCGATCTCTCAAGAATCTTGCCGCAGGGGCCGGTCATTCATGATATAAAACTACAGTAACCCCATCGACTAACCGTGGATTTATTTTGCCTTCCCAGGCGCAATTGATGTGGATCATTTGTGGTGGGAAGGGCTAGGCGCGCGAGAATTTTTCTAGGTTCAAGCGATGGGACCGCTGTTTTCATATCACCAGACCAGAGGTCGCTGACTGTGGGCATTGTCGTTGAGAAAGTCTCCAAGCGCTTCGGCAGTTTTCAGGCTGTCGACCAAGTGGATCTTGAAATCGAATCGGGCTCCCTCGTGGCGTTGCTGGGGCCTTCTGGCTCGGGGAAGTCAACGCTGCTGCGGCTGATCTCGGGTCTGGAGATGCCGGATTCGGGGCGAATCTTGCTGACGGGTAAGGATGCCACCTATCAGAGCGTCCAAGAGCGCAACATTGGCTTTGTGTTTCAGCACTATGCCTTGTTCAAGCACATGACGGTGCGCCGCAATATTGCCTTTGGGCTGGAGCTGCGCAAGGTCCCCCGCAACCGGATCAAAAATCGGGTGGAGGAGCTGCTGGATCTGGTGCAGCTGAGCGGACTGGGCGATCGCTATCCATCCCAGCTCTCCGGGGGTCAGCGGCAGCGGGTGGCGCTGGCGCGGGCCTTGGCGGTCCAGCCCAAGGTGCTGCTGCTGGATGAGCCCTTTGGGGCGCTCGATGCCAAGGTGCGCAAGGATTTGCGGGCCTGGCTGCGCCACCTGCATGACGAAGTGCATGTGACGACGGTGTTTGTCACTCACGACCAAGAAGAAGCGATGGAGGTCTCGGACCGCATCGTGGTGATGAATAAAGGAAAAGTAGAGCAGGTGGGCACGCCCGCTGAGATCTACGATCATCCAGCGTCTGCCTTCGTGATGAGCTTCATCGGGCCGGTGAACGTGCTGCCCAGTACGTCGCGCATTTTCCAGGGAAATGGCTTTGATTCGCCCCATCCAGAGATTTTTGTGCGGCCGCGGGATGTGGTGATCGAGATGGAGGCGGACAGCGTCAGCGCGCCGGCGCGGGTCCACCGAATCATTCACCTGGGCTGGGAGATTCAGGCGGAGCTGACCCTCGATGATGGTCAGGTGGTGACGGCTCACCTCACGCGCGAGCGCTTTGATGAGCTGCAGCTTGAGCCTCAGCAGCGCGTGTATGTGAAGCCCCGAGAGGCGAAGGCGTTTCCGCTGTACTACTCGATCTAGCTGTTTTTCCCTAGGTTGACTCAGGATAGGTGAACGGGCACTGAGGCGATCGCTCCCAAATTTTTGTGCTTGGGGCTTCCTGATGCAGTGATGCGGCGGCAGAATTGCGTCTGGCATATCGGTATGATTGAATGTCGGGAACGCTCCGAAGGCGGACTTTTTTCGGGTCGGGCCTAGAGCGATCGCCGTTCTGCCGTGGGTTTCCTGAGCCAATATCCAATGGGGAAAAGTTTTATGGGCCAGCCGCACCAATTGCGTTCGTTTTGGGGAGTTTGGCGGCGATCGCGGCGATCGCTCTGGCAGTATCTGGGTCTCTTCTTGGGCTGCTGCCTGCTGGTGGTGGGCTGCTCCAGCGATCGCCCTTCTCCCTCGGCTTCCAGTCCCGCCGCCACGGACAGCAACCGCATCGTGCTGGGCACCACCGCCAAGGTGCGCACCCTCGACCCGGCGGACGCCACCGAGATTTTGGCTAGCAATCTGCTCTACAACCTGGGCGATCGCCTCTACGCCTACAAGTCCGGCACCAATGAGCTACAGCCCCAGCTCGCTACGGCGCTCCCCACCGTCAGCGACGACGGCCTCACCTACACCATTCCTGTCCGCGAAGGCGTCACGTTTCACGACGGCGAGCCCTTCAATGCCGAAGCGATGGCCTTTTCCCTGCGGCGCTTCATCGAGAACGGCGGCCAGCCTGCCTTTTTGCTCGCTGACATCGTCGAGTCCGTCGAGGCAACGGGCGACTACGAGCTGACCATCAAGCTGCAAAAGCCCTTCGCAGCCTTCCCCAATCTATTGACCATCTCCGGCACCTGCGCCGTCTCCCCCAAGGCCTACGCCATCGGCGCGGGCCAGTTCAAGCCGGACACCTTCATCGGCACCGGCCCCTACAAGCTGGCCCAGTACAACACGGACTCGCTGCGCTTCGACGCCTTCGAGGGTTACTGGGGCGAAAAACCCAGCAACGACGGGGTGGACATCCAGATTTTCTCCAGCCCCGCCAACTTGTTTAATACCTTCCGGACGCGGGGGGTGGATGTCGCCTACCAAAACCTGGACCTAGACCAGATTCGGACCCTCCAGCAGGGAGCTCAGCAGGGCGGCTGGCAGGTGATCGAGGGCAATGGTAACGGCATTCATTACGTCAGCTTGAATGTGCTGAGCGAGCCCCTCGACAAGCTGGAAGTGCGTCAGGCGATCGCCGCCGCCATTGACCGGCCTCTGCTGCGCGATCGCGTTTTCCAGGGCCAGGTGGAGCCCCTCTACAGCCTGCTGCCCAACACCCTCGACGCCAGCGAGCCCACCTTCCAAACCGCCTACGGAGACGCCAACAAGGCCAAGGCCCTGGAGCTACTGCAAAAGGCGGGCTATTCCAAGGAAAATCCCCTCACCATCGAGTTTTGGTATCGCGCCAACCTGACCAGCAACGCCCTGGCCGCCACCACCCTCAAGGCCGCCGTGGAGCAGTCCCTAGAAGGGGCGCTGATTTTCGACCTCAAGAGCGTGGAAGCCGCCACCGCTTACCAGAACCTCGACAAGGGCATCTATCCGACCTTCCTGCTGGACTGGGCACCGGACTTTTTTGACGCGGACAACTACATTCAGCCGTTCCTGGCCTGCGCCCAAGGATCAGCGGAGCAAGGTTGCCAAGAAGGCTCCACCAAGAGCCAGGGCTCCTTTTACTACAATGCGCGGATGAATGAGCTGATCGATCAGCAGCGCCAAACTCAGGATGACGGCGATCGCCAAAAGCTGCTCGCAGAAATTCAGACCATCACCGCCCAGGACGTGCCCTTTATTCCGCTGTGGCAGAACAAAGAGTTCCTGTTTGTGCAGCAGGGGGTCAGCGGCGCTGGCCTCGATCCCACCCAGCGGGTCGCCCTTTGGGCCATTCGCAAGTCACCCGCCTAACGTCGTCTCAGCCCTTGGCCCCGCTTCCCCATGTCCCGCTCTCGCGCTCTCCAGTCCTACATCACGGTCCGGCTGCTCCTCGCCCCGCTCATGCTGTGGACCATCACAACGGTGGTGTTTCTGCTGCTGCGGGCGACGCCCGGCGACCCCATTGACGCCATCTTGGGACCCCGGGCCCCGGAGGCCGTCAAGGCCGCACTGCGGGAGGAGCTGGGCTTGGGCGGCCCCCTCTGGAAGCAGTACCTGATCTACATGGGGGACCTGCTGCGCTTTGACTTGGGAACCTCGCTGACCAGCCGCGGCCAGTCGGTGTGGGACATCATTCAGGCGTTTTTTCCGGCGACGGTGGAGCTGGCGGTGATCAGCATGGCGATCGCCTTCGTGGTCGGTATTGGCGTCGGGGCGCTCTCGGCCTCCCGCCCCGACACGCCTTGGGACGCGGGGGGCCGACTGTTCGGCATTTTGACCTATTCGGTGCCCGCCTTTTGGGTGGGGATGCTGTTGCAGCTGGTTTTTGCGGTGCAGCTCCAGTGGTTTCCCCTGGGGACTCGCTTTCCCATCACGACGCCGGCCCCCGTGGGTCCCACGGGCCTCTATACCCTAGATAGCCTGCTGAGCGCCAATCTCGGGCAGTTTTTCACCGCGCTGCACTACTTGGCGCTGCCTAGTCTGACCTTGGGGATTTTGCTGAGCGGCATTTTTGAGCGAATTGTGCGGGTCAATCTTCGTCAAACCCTGAAGTCTGACTACGTGGAGGCGGCCCGCGCGCGGGGAATCCCCGAAGGCCGCATTTTGTTTGCCCACGCCCTGAAAAACGCCATGATTCCGGTGATCACGGTGCTGGGCCTGACCCTGGCGGCGCTCCTGGGGGGCGCGATTTTGACCGAGGTTACCTTCTCGTGGCCCGGCTTGGCCAATCGCCTCTACGAAGCGATTTCGCTGCGGGACTATCCGACCGTCCAGGGAATTGTGGTGTTTTTTGCGGCGATCGTGGTGTTTGCCAGCATCTTGATCGACATTCTCAATGCCTTGGTGGACCCCCGAATTCGCTATTAGGCCCGTCGCCAGCCCCTCACCCAAGAGCTGGCTTTTCCCAGTTATCCAATTTTCGGCCAGATTCTAGCCAAACTTCCAGCGTGCTGGAAGTCAGGTGATCCAGCCCTAGGGAGGTGAAAGGAGCGGGTCAACGACGGTGCCGGGTAGACCCGTCGGCAGCGTGCGCGTCGGCACCTCAATGGAAGGGGAGGCTGGAGGGCGTGCAGGCGGCGTCTGGCGAGGCTCGGGCTGAGCGGGCTGGGCCGGGGGTGTCGCAGGCTTGGGCGTGGGGGTGGCCGGGGTACCGGTGGCGGCGGTGGTGGTCCGCTGGATTTGCTGGTTGAAGTAATCAACCTGGTGCTTGAGCTGCTGGGCGAGGGTGAGACCGCTCTGGAAAGCGGCGATCGCCTGGTCGTATTTTTTCTGCTCGCGGTAGATCTGGCCGATCTGGTCGTAGGCCTCCATGGTGCCGTAGGCATCGTAGGTCTGGCGGGTGACGCCGAGCAGAACCTGATAGGACTGGAGGGCCGTATCTAGGGCGTTGTGGGTGCGATACAACTTGCCCAATCCGGCCAGGGCGTCGCCCGCGCGGGCGTACTGCTGGAGGGACTGGCCTAGGGCGTAGGCTTCTTGGTAGTTTCGCTCTGCTTCGGCCAGTTGGCCCGCGGCTTCGTGGTACTGGGCGATCTTCAGCCGCAGGGTGGGCAGGTCCGTCAGGTTGGCTTCGGTTTGGTAGAGCGCCGCGAGCTGCTCTGAAATCTCGATGGCCTGAAGAAACTGCTTGTCCTGCTCGTAGATGTAGGCCAGCTTGCGCAGGACGATCACTTCGTCAGCTTTTTGGGGCGGGCGATCGGCCTTGGCCCGGACAAACTGGAGCAGCTCTTGGTAGGTCTCGGCGGCGGCGGTGTACTGAAACCAGCCCTGCTGGAGCTGACCAATGGTGTTGAGGGCGGCTTCTTCGGAGAGGCGATCGCCGGTTTGGCGCGATCGCTCCAGGATTTGCCGGTAAACGGCGATCGCGGCGTCTGGCTTGCGCACCTGCTGGTAGGCAGCGCCCAGGGTCCGCAGAAGAGCATCATCGAGGGTGTTGGCCGTGCGGGCCTCTGTTTCGATTTCTTGCAGGCGGGCTGTGATGTAGCGCAGCTCTTTGGTTTCTCCCTCGAGCCAGGCCACCTCGCCGACGCGGCTAAGGGCAATGATTTCTTCGAAGGGTCCCAAAGCCCGCCGCAGCCGCAGCTCCCGGAACCACACCTCAAAGGCCGTCGGCAGGTTCCCCAAGCGATAGAGGGCCGAGGCGCAGGTGTTGAGGGCGTCGAGGTCCGATCGCAGTCGCTGCTGAGCCTGGGGACTCAAGGGTCCGGTCACCTTGGGATTGGGCAGCAGGGGGTCCGGCGGATTCTTTTCGATGTCGAGAGGATTAATTTCCTCTGCATATTCTTCTTCTTCGTCCTCGTCTTCATCTTCCTCGTCGGCGACCTCGGCGGGCTCCGGCGTCAGGTCCGCCAGGGAATAGCCCGGACATAGGGGCAGCACGTCCGCCAGGGATCGCACGGCTGGACTCGGGGTCGGCGGCGCCGGGGCGGGGCTCGGCTCCGTTGGCTCCGCCGGATTGCCCAAGCGCGGCTCGATGATCACATCGGGGCGATCGCCCGGTGTCGGCTCAGCGGCCTGGACCTCCGGCAGCCAACCCAAACCCAGGACGAGCGCACCCATCAGCGATCGCCATCCCAGCATCAGCGCAAAATATCCCAGCTTTTGACCCTTTCGCCGCCCCATTGCTTTGTCCACAGCCTTCTGGTGAATTTGCGAGAAATCGGCGATCGCCTGGAGATTCGCAGGCATCAGGCGCGATCGCTCCTTGGCACCCTCGCCCTAGAAACTCTCCCAGACTACCGCGCTCCCAGCAGCGGCTCAATGCTCTGCTCCATCGCGCGCTGCCTTTCTCTTATTCCCCAAGAAGCTCAGCTGTCGGGGAAAGTTCCGACGGCGCTGGGCGATCGCCAGGGTCAAGACACACGCCGGTCTCTCAGCGCTCTATAATACGCTCTGTGGAAATTCCTGAGCGGCGTTTGAAGTGCCATCGGGCGATCGCCGCCCACCAGTCTTTTGTCTCGAATTTTGAGAAGGTAGCTACTGTGAAGGTTCTAGTCGTCGGTAATGGCGGGCGGGAACACGCCCTGGCCTGGAAACTGCTGCAATCCCCGCGTGTCAAGCAGGTCATCTGCGTCCCAGGCAACGGCGGCACGGCAACCTTGGAGCGCTGCCAAAACCTTCCCCTCCAGGTCAACGATTTTGAAGGCATTCGCCGCTTCGTCAGCACCAGCGGCGTCCAGCTCGCCGTGATCGGTCCCGAGGCTCCCCTCGCCGAAGGCATCACCGACTATCTGCAAAAGCTGGGCATTCCTGTCTTTGGTCCCACTCAGGCCGGCGCCCAAATCGAGGCCAGCAAGGCCTGGGCCAAAGCCCTGATGGAGGAAGCGAATATTCCCACGGCCAAAGCCGCCGTCTTTACCCAAGAGGCCGAGGCGATCGCCTACGTCCAGGCCGAAGGCGCGCCCATCGTCGTCAAAGCAGACGGCCTCGCCGCCGGTAAAGGAGTCACTGTCGCCGCCACCGTTGCCGAAGCAGAAGACGCCATTCGCCAAGCCTTCCGGGGCCAGTTTGGCGACGCGGGCAGCCGCCTGGTGATCGAAGAGTGCATGGTGGGCCAAGAGGTCTCCGTTCTTGCCCTCACCGACGGCCTGACCATTCGTCCTCTTGTCCCCGCCCAGGACCACAAGCGCATTGGCGAAGGGGACACCGGCGCCAACACCGGCGGCATGGGCGCCTACGCCCCGGCTCCCCTCGTGACGCCCGAGCTGATGGCCCGCATCCAGGCAGAAGTCCTCGAACCGGCGATCGCCGCCCTGCGCAACCGGGGCATCGACTATCGCGGCGTCCTCTATGCGGGCCTGATGATCACCCCCGAGGGCGATCCCAAGGTCGTCGAGTTTAACTGCCGCTTTGGCGATCCCGAAACCCAGGTCATCTTGCCCTTGCTCGATACGCCCCTCGACGAGCTGCTCCTGGCCTGCGTCAACCAGCGCCTCGCCGACACCGCGATCGCCTGGAAATCCGGCGCCGCAGCCTGCGTCGTCATGGCCGCTGGCGGCTATCCTGGCTCCTACGAAAAAGGCAAAGTCATCAGCGGCATCGCTGATGCCGAAGCCACCGGTGCCGTCGTCTTCCACGCTGGCACCCGCATGCAAAAGGACGTCCTCACCAACGGCGGCCGCGTCCTGAACGTCACGGCCCTTGGCGACTCCTTCGACGAGGCCTTCGCCAACGCCTACGCCGCCGTCGACAAAATCCGCTTTGACGGTGCCTACTGCCGCCGCGATATCGGTCACCGCGTGCGCACCGCTTCGGTCTCTCCCAGCGCCTAAGAGCGCCAGCCTACGGGCTCTGTGACAAATCGCGAACTCCGACCTCCGGGGCCTCGACACTGTGCCAATCTGGTGGTGTCCCATTGCCCCTGGGGTTTCGTATTATGGCGAAGCTTTTTCTCCTGTCGCTTTCCGCCCTTGCGGGAAGCTCTGTGCTGTTGGCTAGCCTGCCCGCTCAGGCCGTCACCTTGACCCCCGCCTCGGATCCCACTGACTGGACCGATCTCGGCTGGGCCGTAGAAGGGCGGGCCGGAGCGACCGGGTTTCGTGACTATGAGTACGCCATCGGGCCGGATGGCGCTCAGGCAGGTAACACAGGCCAGATCTACCGCGACTGGACCAATGGTGAAGATGTGCCCTGGAGCCTGACCTGGAATGGCAGCACCGCCGCTTTTACCCTTGGCTCACAAACCATTTCCTATGCTCCCGTCGGCGCTGCGTCCAATGTCTTCGACGGGTTCTACTTGCTGACGAGGTCTTTGACCCGCGACGCGTCTGTGGCCCCCGGCACCCGCATGGCGCTGTCAGTTTCTAGCGTTAACGGGGCGGGCATCACGCCAGTGTCCAGCGTGAGCACGGCCCCAGCAGCGGGCCAAGACTTGGATCAGTTCTTTTTCCGCAGCGACACTCCCATCAGCTCCCTGGCAGGACTGGCCAGACTGAGCTGGGATCTGGGCGCACCAAACCCCAACGCGAATGACGCGCGGGGCGCGGTGACCTTCAAGCTGCGGGGCTTCGACGCCATCGGGGATAACCAGACTGTACCGGAGCCGGGGGCGATCGCCGCTTTGGCCGCTCTGGGTCTCTGGGGATTGGGCGATCGCTGGCGTCGCCGCGCCCAATAAACCGGTTAACAAAAGCAGATTGCGGGCGGGCAAAAGGTCTGGTTCACAGGCCTTTTGCCCCGGGGAATCAAAGGCCCCTCACCTAGCCCAGCAGCTCCGTAGCGCGCTGAGACAAGGCTTCAGCCGTCAGGCCATTGAAGCTCATCAGGTCGCCTGCGGTGGCCGTCGTTTCGCCGCGCTTCCAGGCGAAGATGTCTCGCTTGGCGGTGCTGCGCAGCATGAGCGGCTCCAGCATGGCGCTGCTGCCCCCCGTCACCCCGATCACCGCATCCCCCCCAAAGAACCGCTCAAACTCAGCGTCCTCGAGGAAGTGGCTGTCCGGCTCGGTGCAGGTCTCCCAGGCGACGTCCGTGGGCCGGTAGAGTCGGCGCGGGTTGATCACCGACACCACGCGCACGCCGATACCCTCGGCTTCTAGGTGGGTCGCCGCATCCAGCACCGGCAGCAAGGTCATATCCCCAACCACCGCGAAGACGACTTTGCGGGAGCCTTCGCTGTCGTGGAGGACAATGCCACCGTCCTTGAGGCCCTGGCGGGTCTGCTCGAGGGTGGTGCGCACCGGCAGCGGGGACTTGCTGGCGGTGATGGTGATGCCTTTGTTTTTCGTGCCCAGAGCCCACTCGTAGCAGGCCTGGATGCTGTTGGCGTCGCAGGGAAACAGCGGGAAGATGTTGCCGTTCCGCATCATGGCGGCGAAGTAGTTCTCGATCTCGGGGCGCTGGTGGGTCCAGCCGTTGCGGCCCTGCTCGAGGGCTCCAGCGGTGAACAGGGTGATGGTGGAGGGCGTCGGACGCCGCAGCTCCGTCATGGCCTGGGTCACCGTTTGCCAAATCGGCAGGCCGTTGATAGCGAAGGACTCGTAGGAGCACCAGAGCGATCGCGCGCCAAAGAGGGCCAGACCCACCGCCAGACCGGCGCAGGCATCTTCGCTCAGGGGCTCATACACTTGGCCCTTGGGCGCTTGGAAGTAGGTGTCATCGAGGGTGGGGTGAATGATTTTCAGGCCCACGTTGATGTTGTTGATGCCCGAGGCGGCGTTGCCGTCCGCGTTGGTAACCACAAAGTTGGGGTCTTTTTGGCCCACGTGGACCACCAGTTCGCCCATGGCCGTGGTGGCCACCTGCTTGTCACCCTTGACCGGGAACTCCGTCAGGGGCAGGGTGCCTAGATCGGGCAGGGGCAGCTCTTTTTCGGTGACGACGTGGGTGGATGCGGGACCGCCAGCAGCGCGCTCGAAGTTGGTGCGCACGAGCTGCCAGGCCTCGGCAGAGAGCGATCGCTCCTGGAGGGCGCTCACGATCTCAGGGTTGTCAAGGGTGTGCTGGGGATAGAGGTTGTGGGACTTGGCGCCGCGCGCGTGGACCCCAGCGCCCTTAAGCTGCTTGATAATCAAGACCGTCAGCTCGCCGCTGAGGGCGGCCTGGGCGGCTTTTTGGGTGGCTTCGAGGACCGCCTGGGTGAAGGCCAGCCGCTGCTGGATCGAGAAGGCGGTGCTGTCGACGTAGTCGCCGGGCTGGTCGGCATCGTCGAAGTCTTTGGCGTTGACGAGGATGACGTTCTGGAAGCCGTTGCCTTTCCAGTAGGCGATCATTTCCTCGTTGGGCTTGGTGGAGACCATGCTGTGGTGCTCCTGGCTGTAGCCGTTCCACACCAGGATGGGCAGGAAGTTGGTGGCGTGGGGGTAGGCCGTGTGGAAGTGGGCCATGCTGCTCATGATGTAGGGCTCCCCGAGGCCGCCGTCGCCGATGGTGACGGGGAAGAGGGTGCCCGGGTGGAGCAGGGCGCCGGCCATGGCGAAGTGCTGGCCTTGGCCGAGGGGACCGGCGGGGTTCAGCAGGCCGGGGATCTGGCCCGAGAGGTGGCCCAGCAGGCCGTGCATTTCCCGGAAGCGCTCGCCCATCTGCTGGACGGTGCTGATGCCCATGGCCTCGAGGGAGCGATCGAGGAACATGGTGCTGTAGAAGCCGGGGGCGTGGTGGCCGACTTCGGTGATGATGTTTTTGTAGCCCAGCATGACGAGGGCGGCGATCGCCTCTGCGACGCTGGCGAAGCCGCCGGGGTGACCCGAGGCCTTGCTGGCGGTGACCTGGAGGGTCAGGTATCGCAGGGCGTCGGCAGCTAGCAGGGTTTGGAAGACGGCGGCAGGATCGCTCGGTTGGGCGATCGCCGTTTGACCCTGGGCGATCGCCGGAGCCTGCCCGTGGGCCTCAAAGCCCGGTAGCGACTCGCCAAAATGCAAAATCCCTTCGCAAAAGGCTGGGGCCGAGCGCGCAGCGCCCTGGGCGGGGGTGGTTGTCATGCTGAGATACCTATCCGAACGGCGTCATGGTTGGAGGACTTACAGACAGGGCGGAAGAACAAACGCCAAAAAACCGGCAAGCCTGCTTTTTTCAAGGACTGACGGTTTGCCGAGCATTCGTCACCGCAAAATCGCTGTAAGTTGAATCGATTTTACAATTTTTTCCCATTTGAACAACTTTAGTGTTGCAAAAGTCGCCCATCAAAAATTCTGGTCTTTGTTTGGGCTTTAAAAATCTTTTGTTCAGAGATTTTTAAGGTTAGAGACCTAAAAAGTGGCTTTAAAATGGGCCTCAGAAAAGAGGTCATGCTGAAGTTTTCGCTGTTCGCTGTCCATCACAGGATTGCATTCTAAGGATTGCTAGTGCCATGGTTTCAACTTTGCCCCCAAGCCCCAAAGCCCCCACGCTGGTGCAGCTCGTCCGCTGGATTTTTGATCCGCTGGGCTATATGGAATCCAGTCGGCAAGAGTGCGGCGACACGTTCCAGGCCCGCATCGGCCGCAACTATGATCAGCTGACTTTCATTGGCGATCCCAAGCTCATCCAGGAGCTGCTGAGCGATGATACCAATCGCTTTAATGCTGGCAAGGCCAACCATTTGCTGCGGATTTTGGTGGGCGACTACTCGCTGCTGCTCCTCGATGGCGATCGCCACCAGCGCCACCGCAAGCTGCTGATGCCGCCATTTCACGGCGAGCGCATGAAGGCCTACGGGCAGATCATGGTGAATATCGCCCAGTCGGTGAGCGATCGCTGGCAGGTGGGCAAGCCCTTTGAGGTGCGGCTGGAGATGCAAAAGATCGCGCTGCAAGTGATTTTGCACGCGGTCTTTGGGCTGGAGGAGGGCGATCGCGCCGAGGCCATCCAGCGGGAGCTGAGCGCCGTCCTCGACAGCATTGGTTCACCCCTCAGCTCGACGCTGCTATTTTTCAAGTTTTTGCAAAAAGACTGGGGGCCTTGGAGTCCCTGGGGCCGCTTGCTGCGCCAGCAGCAGCGCATCACGGAGATGCTCTACGCCGAAATCGCTGAGCGTCAGGCCGAGGGCGAGAGCGATCGCGTGGATATCTTGTCGCTGCTGCTGGCGGCGCGGGACGAAGCCGGTGAGCCCATGACCCAGCAAGAAGTGCGCGACGAGCTGATGACCCTGCTGCTGGCGGGCCACGAAACCACGGCGTCGGCCCTGGGCTGGGCGCTGTACTGGATTCATCGGGACCCGGCGGTGCGCGATCGCCTGCTGGCAGAGCTGGCGTCGGTGGCCGGAACGACCGATCCCATGGCGATCGCCCGCCTGCCTTACCTGACGGCGGTGTGCCAGGAAACCCTGCGCCTCTATCCGATCGCCATGATCGTCTCGCCCCGCGTCACCAAGGAGCCCTACACCCTCGGCCCCTACCAGTTCCGAGCCGAGACGCCCCTAGCGCCGTGCATCTATCTGACCCACCACCGCGAGGACCTCTACCCAGAGCCCAAGCGGTTCCGGCCCGAGCGCTTCCTGGAGCGGCAGTTCTCGCCCTACGAATATTTGCCCTTTGGCGGCAGCAACCGGCTCTGCATCGGCGCGGCCTTTGCCATGTTCGAGCTAAAGCTGGTGCTAGCAACGCTGCTCCAGCGCTATGACCTGAAGCTGACGAGCGATCGCGACCTGCGACCGACCCGGCGCGGCGTCACGGCGGCCCCGCCGGCCCAGCTGCGTATGGTGGTGACCCAGGCGCGATCGCCCCAAGCCAATCCCGAGGCCGTTGCAGTCCGCTAGCTCCGAGAAAAACACCGCCAGAGGGGCGATCGCCCCTCTAGCTGATTCGCGGCGAAACCCTAGGCCACGCCGTGCCACTTGAACCAGCCCTGGAGACGGCGCCACGCATCTTCAGCGTCCGCCTGACGATAGGACGGGCGATAGTCCGCAAAGAACGCGTGGGGAGCGTCGGGATAGACAATGATGTCCGAGCCGCTGTCGCCCTGCTTGAGGGCCTCCCGCATTTGGTCCACCGTCGACACCGGGATCCCGTCGTCCTGGCCGCCATACAGGCCCAGCACCGGCACATCGAGAGAAGCTGCGATGTCCACTGGGTGCTGGGGCGTCAGTTCGGTTTCATTCCCCACTAGGCGGCCATACCAAGCCACCCCGGCCCCCACCTTGGGGTTGTGAGCCGAGTACAGCCAGGTGATTCGGCCTCCCCAGCAGAAACCGGTGATCGCCAGCTTGTTGGTGTTGGCCTTGCCGGTGCTTTCGGCCCAGGCCACGGTGGCATCTAGGTCCGACATCACCTGCTCGTCGGGCACCTTGGAGACCACCTGGGAAATGATCTGCTGCACATCGCTGAGCTGAGACACGTCGCCCTGACGCACAAACATCTCGGGGGCGATCGCCAGGTATCCCAGCTGCGCGAACCGGCGGCACACGTCCTGAATGTGCTCGTGGACGCCAAAAATCTCCTGAATCACCAGCACCACCGGGAAATTGGACCCGGTGGCTGGCATGGCCCGGTAAGCCGGAATTTCGCCATCCGCCACGGGAATTTTGACTTCGCCCGCCGTCAGGCCTTGGGGACTGGTCTGGATCACCTGGGCCATGAGGGGGCGAGCAGCCAGGGCAAAGCCCGCAGCCAGCGTCGATGTGATCAAAAACTTGCGGCGCGTGAGTTCGTTCATGGAATTTGTGTGGGCGTTTGAGTGGGCTACAGAGGGGATTCTAGCGTTTTGCCGATTTGGGGCGGAATAAATGGGTGTGCTCGGGGTGGTACAGGCGCGATCGCGTTTCGCCCGCCGCTAGGGCCGGACTGATCACGTACAGCGTCGTCCGAATCAGGTCCTCGTCCCGCGTCACCTGGGCCATCTGGTGCAGGGGCACCACCCGGATCCGCTCGTCAGGCCACCCCAGCCGGAAGCAAATGGCCACCGGCGTTTCGGGGTCGTAGTGGGCCAGGAGCTTTTCCTGGGCCGACTCCACGTGGCGCGCCGCCAGGTACAGGCACAGGCTCGCCTGGTGGGCCGCCAGGGACGCCAGCTCTTCTCTCTCGGGCACGGCGGAGGCTTGGCCGCTGATGCGCGTCAGGATGATCGTCTGCACCAAGTCCGGAATGGTCAGCTCGGCCTTGAGCTTGGCCGCTGCTGCCTGGAAGGCGCTAATGCCGGGCACCACCTCCACCGGTACCTCGGCCTCCGTCAGGGCCAGGATCTGCTCGTGGATAGCGCTGTAGAGGCTTGGATCGCCGGAGTGGAGGCGCACCACCGATCGCTGCGATCGCACCCGGTCAATCATGATGGGCAAAATGTCTTCGAGGGTCTTGTTAGCCGTGCGGATCAGCTCTGCATCGGGCCGCACCCCGTTGAGCACCTGGGTCGGCACCAAGGAATCTGCAAACAAAATCACATCTGCCTGGGCCAAAATCTTTTGCGCCTTGACCGTCAGCAAGTCAGGGTCACCAGGGCCAGCCCCCACGATGTACACCGCAGGGGTCAAAGGCAACGCGTCGGGAGCAGCAGGGGAAGTTTGGGTCACAGTCGAGTCACAGTTAATGGTTGGAGGACAGCAGCAAAGGTCGAATCAGCAAAAGGGTCAAGGGTCCCGGAGTCGTGGCTAGGGGCGATCGCAACGGCCCACACCGACGCAAATTGGGGCCAACTTTCCGGACTCCGGAGTGCCACTGCGAAGAAATAGATGGTAGATGCACCCTGAATCCACCCCGGAGGGAGACCTTCGGGGCTTTTTTTTGGCCAAATACCCGGTCTAGCGATCGGCCCGAGAGGGGGCAGACTCCGGTGACGCCTCCGCCTCAGAGACAACGTCCGGGAGCGATCGCCTCAGGCCGTACAGCCAGTAGAGTCCCAGCGCCCCGATCGCCACCCCCACCAAGCTGACCACCTGGGCAATCCGCAGCGGCCCCAGCATCAAGCTATCGGTCCGCAGCCCCTCGATCCAGACCCGACCGAGGCTGTAGGCCACCAGATACACCAGCAGCAGCGTGCCAGGCTTCAGGCGCCAGCGCCGCAGCCCCCGGAAAAACAGCACCATCAGCAGCCCAAAGACCGCCAGATTCCACAGCGACTCGTACAGAAACGTCGGATGGAAATACTCAAAATTCATCAGTCCCGGCGGCCGGCGGGCTGGTGGAATGTAGAGCTTCCAGGGCAGGTCCGTCGGCGCACCAAAAGCCTCCGAGTTGAAGAAGTTGCCCCAGCGGCCAATGGCCTGTCCCAAGATGAGTGACGGGGCCACCACATCCGCCAGCTGCCAAAACGACACCCGCTTGAGGCGCGCAAAAATCCAGGCAGCCAGCGTTCCCCCTAGCACCGCCCCGTGAATCGCAATTCCACCATTCCAGATCGCAATGATCTGTCCTGGGTTGCGGGCGTAGTTTTCCCACTCGAAGAGAACATAGTAAAGGCGAGCCGCAGGAATCGCCCCAATCACCAGCCAAACCGCTAAGTCTGCCACCAAATCGGGGTCGAGATGCCGACGCTTGGCCAGCGCCATGGAAAGAGTCACCCCAATCAAGACCGCTGAGGCGATCAGCAAGCCATACCAGCGAATTGCGATCGGCCCCAGCTCAAACAGGATCGGTCCTGGCGAGGTGAACTGAAAGGCAAGCAGCATGGAAACGTCCTGTAACATACCCCCAATTTTGCCGCGAATGCCGCCCAAATCCCAACTCAGAACCAATTCAGAAGCGATCGCCCTTGACCCAAGGCGATCGCCCTTTGGCAGCTCTCCCCTCCTACTGGCTCTTTTCCAGAATCTTTGACTTTGTCAGCAGACACTCACGCGAAACCTGATTCCAAAAGGCTTCGTAGTATTGGCCACCATTTAGGAAACAGGCCCCTTCTACACTGATTTTCCTACCAGTGTCTTTTGGCAGGCTGGCCCCTCAACTGATACGCAAGATAACGGATTGTCTTGGAAATAATTTTTGATAACTTAGGTTAAAAGATGTAAATTCAATACTAATTAAGTATTTTTTCTTATTCAGCGTTTCAAGCACCGATTTCCATACAGCAATTTCTCACTCGTAAATGCACCACAAGTCGAACCGTGGAAACCTTCCCCCAAAAGCATTACCGGCGATCGCCGGTGGTGTGCGTCTGTGGAAATTGTTGTAGGAACCCAGTAGGCGATCGCAGGTAGGTTCATCCATGTCAAACGCAGCTCAAACAGAAACGAAGGCACCTCACCACGCCGTTATTGTCGGCGGGGGTTTTGGCGGTCTATACGCCGCTAAAGAACTGGGCAAAGATCCCAATGTGAAAGTCACGCTCATCGACAAGCGCAACTTCCATCTTTTCCAGCCCCTGCTGTACCAAGTCGCCACCGGCGGATTGTCTCCGGGAGACATTTCTTCGCCGCTGCGCGCCGTCCTGGGCCGCAACAAGAATACCCAGGTCCTGATGGCTGAGGTCAAAGAAATTGACCCCGCTGGCCAGACCGTGACCCTGCCCGACGGCAAAATTTCCTACGACTCGCTGATCATCGCCACCGGCGTCAGCCACCACTACTTTGGCAACGACCACTGGTCCGATGACGCCCCCGGCCTCAAGACCGTCGAAGACGCCCTCGAAATGCGTCGCCGCATTTTCCTGGCCTTCGAAGCCGCCGAGAAAGAAACCGACCCCGAAAAGCACAAGGCCTGGTTGACCTTCGTGGTGGTGGGCGCGGGTCCGACCGGCGTCGAGCTGGCCGGAGCCCTGGCGGAGCTGGCCCACACCACCCTCAAGAACGACTTCCAGACCATTGACCCGACGGAAGCCCAGATCATCCTGCTGGAGGGCACCGATCGCGTCCTGCCGCCCTACGCCCCCGAGCTGTCGGCCAAGGCCGAAGAGTCCCTGACCAATCTGGGGGTCACCGTCCGCACCAAGACCCTGGTCACCCACATCGAAGATGGCGTGGTCACCGTCCGCAACGGCGAGAAGATCGAGTACCTCCCCTCGCAAACCATCCTCTGGGCAGCAGGTATCAAGGCTTCGCCCATGGGCAAAGAAATCGCGCTGCGCACTGGCGCTGAGCTCGATCGCGTGGGCCGGGTGATGGTGGAGCCGGACCTGAGCCTGCCCAACTACCCGAATATCTTTGTGATCGGGGACCTGTCCAACTTCTCTCACCAGGGCGATCGCCCGCTGCCCGGCGTCGCCCCGGTGGCCATGCAGGAAGGCCGCTACGTCGCCAACGTGATCAAGCGGCAGGTGCGGGGCAACCATGAGCGATCGCCCTTTGAATACGTCGATCGCGGCAGCCTAGCCGTGATTGGCCGCAACGCCGCCGTGGTAGACCTGGGCTTTGCCCGCTTCGCTGGCTTCCCGGCCTGGCTGACCTGGGTGATCGTCCACATCTACTTCCTGATCGAGTTTGACAACAAGCTGCTGGTGATGCTCCAGTGGGGCTGGAACTACTTCACCCGCAAGCGGGGCGCTCGCCTGATCACCGGCAAGGAGGGCGGCTTCCAGCCGTTCCAGCGATCGCGCGCTGAGGCAGCCCGAGTCGAGCCCAAGGTCAACCCACCTGAAGCCGTCGCCTAGCCCTCGGCACTATTTCTGGGCGCTTCCGGTCCGCGTATTTTTTAAAGAGCAGCCCTGCCACCCCAGCCTTTAGGCATCGGTGGCAGGGCTACTTGGTATCTCAGCGCCCACCGATGCCGCTCCAGAAGCCCTTGGTACACTGGCAGTGTAGTGATCCTCCAGGGAGACTGGCACCTTGCTAGACGAACAAGCCAAGAAAACGATGCTGCGCAAAATCCCCCACGGCATCTACGTTTGCGGCGTGAAAGAGGGTGAGGAAGTCAACGGCTTCACCGCCAGCTGGGTCATGCAGGCATCCTTCAATCCGCCGCTGGTCGTCAACTGCGTCAAGCAGGACTCCCGCTCCCACGCCATGATTCAGGCCAGCGGGGTGTTTGCCATGAGCTTTTTGGAAGAAGGCCAAAAAGATTTGGCAGCCAAATTCTTCAAGCCGCTGCGCCGCGTGGGCAACAAGTTTGAGGACGTAGATTTTTATCTGGGCGCAGAAACGGGCTGCCCGATTATTCAGGACTCTCTGGGCTACGTGGAATGTCGCGTCGTCGGCCAGGTCGACCAGGGCGATCACACAGTCTATGTGGGTGAAGTGATCGGGGCCGGGGTCCATCGGGAGGGCGCACCTCTGCTCCTGGAAAGCACCGGCTGGAACTACGGTGGCTAGGGCGATCGCCCCCAACTTTTCCCCAAATCTTTTCGAAAATCCTTCACCATGCCCCTGATCAAAGTTCAGACCTCTGCCTTGCGGCCAGCCCCCGCAGCCGCCGAGGCCCTCTTAAAATCCCTGTCGGCCAGCCTCGCCCAGCACTTGGGCAAGCCCGAGTCCTATGTAATGACCGCCCTAGAACCAGAGGTCAGCATGACCTTTGGCGGCACCACGGAGCCGGTTTGCTACGTGGAAATCAAGAGCATTGGCACCATGGCGCCGGACAAGACGCGGGCGATGAGCCAGGACTTTTGTCAGGCCCTCAGCAGCGCGCTGGGTGTGCCGGCCAACCGCATCTACATCGAGTTCGCGGATGCGCGCGGCGCGATGTGGGGCTGGAACGGCAGCACGTTCGGCTAGGGCGCTGCAAAGGAGCCCCAAAATGCCGGTTGGCGGCGATCGCCCTTGATTCCCAAAAGGGGCGATCGCCGCATTTTCACCTTAGAGGCCGACGAGTTCGCGGGCCTCTAGGCCCATCAGCTTTTCGGCGATCGCCCAGCGCGCCTCGAGCTTGGCCACGCTGAACTGGTTGCGCAGCTGCTCCAGGTAGGCGAAGGCGTTGGCCTTGGCCGTGGTCAATTCCAGCAGCTTGGATTGACAGACGAGATATTGCTCGTCGAGCTGCAAGATTTCGAAGCGGCGGGCTTTGCGCTGGGCATCATTTTTGAGTTCTTCGAAGGCCACGATGAGATCCGCTTGGCCTTCCCGAGCAGCCAGCAGCTGGCGCAGCTCGCCAAGGTCTTGATCGAGCTGGTTGACCGCCTCGGTGGCAGCGGCGATCGCCGCTGGATATTGGTGCAGTTTCATAAAACTCCTTTCTCAGCAAACGATTCTCAGCAAGCAGTAGACCCGCAGGGCGATCGCTAGACTAGGCGACTCTTTCGGCAGCCGGAGGCACCATGGCCGCTCGCGGCTTCATCACCGGCATCGCTTGGGCCAAAGGAGCCTGCTCTAGCACTTTGACCTCGACTTTGACTTCTACGAGATAGGCTCCGGGCTGATTTCCGACAGCCTCAGCCACCAGGCTCGCCAAATCTGGACGTTCTGTCGTGATCGGATCACGCAGAGTGCATCGCTCCCACTCATATTCAGCAGACGGATTGAGGCTGAAAACGTAGTGCTTCGTCATGGGATTCACGATTTAGTTCGCTTGTTCTATTGTAGTGTTTTTCCACTACGACTGCCAAGGGTTTTGAGACAATTTTTAGCCCTCTGCCCGAGGGGGCTGGGAAGCGCTTTTTAGGCCGCGATCGCGCCCTTGACTGGGCGATCGCTAGGAGCAGGATGGGGCTCGTGGCGCTCCCAGTAGGCCAGAGTTCGAGCCAGGGTCCGGGCCGGGTCTGTCAGGCCCCAAAGCACCACCTCGTAGGGGTAGTGGTGCAACCACTCGGGCGATCGCATCCGGCAGGGGTAGCCGGATCGCGACAGGAATTGGACGAAGCGCTGGGCCTGCTTTAGGTCTCTAAACCCAAAACAGCAGCCTTCTTGCTGGCGCAGATCTCTCGAAAGCGAGCGGAAGGGCATCCGCACCACCAAAACCCGCTCTGAGAGGTACTGACCGACTCGCCCTCCTCCCAACGAAAAGAAGCGACCGATCTGCATAAGATAGTAGAAAACTCGTTATCTCTATTGTAGTGTTTTTTCACTACAGTTAGGGGCGATTTTTGGACGGTTTGCGAGCAATTTCGGGCCAGATTTCCGGGCTTTTTTGCCTCCGGCGGCGATCGCCCCGCTCTTCTATTTTAAGTACATTTGTACTAATATGTGAATCTAAAAAAGGCCGCCGGCTCGAGCCCAGGTGAGGCCTTGAAATCCAGCAGCTTGGCGTCCCTCGCTGAGCGATCGCCCAGGGGTCAGAGCTTCTCCTCGAGCGGCTTGCAAAAAGGCTCCACGCCCATCATCTGCACATAGAGAATCACAATCAGCGCTAGGGCAGGCGGAATCGCTGCGATCGCCGCCAGCGCCTCCACCGCCGCCTTCAGGTCTTGGCCCACCAACTCCCGCAGTCGCACCTGGCAGACCACCGCCCGAAACCGCTTCGACAAACCATCCAGCCAGCGATCCGAGGTGTCCGGCTGCATTCCGGCCCGCAGCGCCAGGGAGATCGCGGCATCCTCCAGCTCCCCCTCACAATCCGCCAACAGGTCCAGACCCTTGAGGGCCTCCGGGTAATCCGCCAACTGCGCTCGGTACTGCTCGATTTGGTCTGCGGTCACTTGAATCATCGAAAACTCCTGCGGTTGAAACCCCGTTCTTCTAAGACGGTTTTACAAAGCAAAGTGGGTGGAATGTCGTGTTTAGCGGCCTTCGCCGCAGTCTGCCTAGTTTTTTGGCTCCTCAGTACAAATGTAGTGCCTTGCTCCTGGGAAACTCCTGAAGTTTAAGCGGTACAACCAAAGCAAGGTCTAAAAGATCGGATTTCTAAACACCAGGAGACTTTTCGATGATGAATGCTTTTTTGGCGATCGCCGCAGTTCTGGGAGGCCTATCCGTAGCCGGTGGCGCCTTCGCGGCCCACGCCCTAGAAAATCGGCTCACCGAGCGGATGCTGACGGTTTTTGAAACGGGGGCGCGCTATCAGATGTATCACGCGATCGCCCTGCTGGCCGTGGCGCTGCTCCTGGGCCGTCCCGAAGCGCCCCAGGGACTGCTGAACGGAGCGGGCTACTGCTTCATCGCTGGCACCGTGCTGTTTTCGGGCAGCCTGTACGTTCTGAGCCTGAGCGGCCTCAAAAGCCTAGGGGCGATCGCGCCGCTGGGGGGCCTGACCCTCATTGCTGGCTGGCTCTGCCTGGCGATCGCCGCCTTCCGTTTCCCCTAGAAATCAGCACATTTCCGCCTTTTGTGGGGGGTTCCCCTAGTCAGTCTCTGGCACAATCAGCACAGCGCCCCATCATGGGCGTTTTGCTGTCTATTCATTTTTGCCCCTTCGCTGCCTATGTGCCGACTTCTGGGCTATCTGGGACCGCCCCGCCGCCTCGAAACCTTGCTGACTGAGCCCCAGCATTCCCTGGTAGTCCAGAGCTACCAGCCCCAAGAAATGACCGCCGGTTTGCTGAATGCCGATGGCTTTGGCATCGGCTGGTACGACCCCCAGCGCCACCCAGAACCCTTTACCTACAAGAATCTGCTGCCCATCTGGAGCGACATCAATCTTGCACCCCTCAGTCGCTACATCGAGTCGGGCTGCGTGTTGGCGAGTATCCGCAGCGCCACGACCGGCCAGGCCGTGGACCTGAGCAACTGTCAGCCGTTCCAGCGGGGCCGGATTCTGGGCATCCACAACGGCTTCGTTGAGCGGTTTCGGGCGACGCTGTATCGGCCCCTGCGCAGCTTGCTCAAGGACGAGCTGTACCAGGCGATCGGCGGCAGCACCGACTCTGAGCACTTCTTCGCGCTGTTTCTCAACACGCTGCAAACGGAGCCGGGGATGTCCTGGGCCGGGGCCTTGGCGAGCTGCCTGGCAACGGTGACCGACCTGGCGGCCCAGCACGACACGCGGTTTGCCGCCAACCTGATTTTCAGCGATGGCGATCGCCTGGTGGCCTCCCGCTACGCCAACCGCTCCCCCGCGCCGTCCCTCTACTGGCTGCGCGATGAGGCGGCCTTTCCCGACGGGATCGTGATTGCGTCAGAGCCCATCATCCCCGGGGACTGGCAGGCTCTGCCCGAAAACAGCATTCTCAGCGTAGGACGGGACTGTGAAATTCAATATCACTCCATCTAACAGCGCAACCTCTGGCAGCGCAACCTCTGGCAGCGCGACGGCGATCGCCCCCCTCGCCCATCGACGGGACGCCCTGCGCCAAGACTTGATCGACGCTCGCCGCGCCACCCTGGCCATTTTTGAAGGCATTGACGCCGCGACCTTTTGCTACCACGCCCATCCGGACTTTAGCCCCGTGGGCTGGCATCTGGGCCACATCGGCTTCACCGAGGCGCTGTGGCTGCTGGAGCCCCGGGGCGTCGGGGACTTTTTGACGCCGGAGAGGCGGCGGCTGTACGCCGCCGACGGCCTGCCCAAGGCTGCGCGGGCTCAGTTGCCGACGCTGGCCCAGACGGTGGACTTTCTAGAAGCGGTCCGGCAGGCGACCCTCGAAACCCTAGAGCAAGTCTCCCTGGAGAGCGAAGAACGGCTGTGGCGCTGGCTGTTGCAGCACGAGGCCCAGCACAGCGAGACCATTCGCATTGTGCTGCAAATTCAGCGCTGGCCGGAGGGCGCGCCCACGGTGGCAAAGGGCGATCGCACGGTGCCGCCGTCCGAGGACATGGTGGCCATTCCCGGCGGCAGCTTCGAGATGGGCTCTGGGGCGATCGCCGCCATCGACAACGAGCGGCCCAGCCATCGGGTCCAGGTGGAGCCCTACTGGCTCGATCGCGCGCCGGTCACCGTGGCCCAGTATCGCCACTTCATCGCGGCGGGAGGCTACGAAACCGAGCGCTGGTGGCATCCGGAGGGCTGGGCCTGGCGCCAAGCCGCCCAAATTCGCCGTCCTCGCTACTGGAGCAATGACCCGTGCTGGGACGACCACCCAGTCTGCGGCGTGAGCTGGTACGAGGCCGACGCCTACGCCCGCTTCGCCCACAAGCGGCTGCCCACCGAGGCCGAATGGGAAAGGGCCGCCCGCTGGCAAGCGTTCTCTCAATCGGGCGAAGCGGGGCCGCTCTATCCCTGGGGAGAGGCACAGCCAGCACCCCAGCACGCGAACTTTCAGGGATATCAGGGCCAAACCACGCCCGTGGGCACCTATCCCGCCAGCGGCGCTGGCTGCCACGACCTCCTGGGCAACGTCTGGGAGTGGACCAACACGTGGTTTGCACCCTATGCGGGCTTCGAGGCCTATCCCTACCGGGGCTACTCCCAGGCCTACTTTGATCAGCAGCATCGGGTGCTGCGGGGCGGGAGCTGGGCGACCCCTCGGTGGACCCTGCGGAGCTCCTTCCGGAACTGGTACCACCCCTCGGTGCGGGAGATTTTTGCGGGATTTCGCTGCGCCCGGGATCCATCTCCTCAACGGAAATAAGTCTTGAGAAAGACCAGAAGCCCACAGAGGGGTGCGAGAATACGAAAGGAATTTTGCAAAAATTAGAATATTCAGCCCACGTTCGCCGGATTTTGAGCGATCGCTCGTTCTGGGGTGACTGCATCCTGTACAACGCCCCTCAACGCTCTTCTATGAGGTCTGCGCTTCAGCCTCGGCGATCGCCCGTCTGCATCGATCTGCATCTCACGGAGGTAGAATGTCCCCTTTCCAATCCGTCAGCCGTCAATCGAGTCCCGTCGGTGAAGTGGTCACGCTCTCACCCCGCCTTCAGCTCCAGCACCTCATTTGCGCCCACACCCCCTCCGAGGAAGAGCTTTCCCCCGGCAGCGATGTGGTGCAGGGCCTCAGCGCCACCCCCAAGACCCTCTCGCCGCGCTACTTCTACGACGATCAGGGCTCCCAGCTTTTTGAGGCGATCTGTGAGCTGCCCGAGTACTATCTGACCCGCACCGAGACCCTGATTTTGCAGGACTTTGCCGAGGCGATCGCCCACCTGACTGGCCCCTGCGAAATCGTCGAACTGGGCAGCGGCAGCTCCACCAAAACCCGTCTGCTCCTCGACGCCTACCAGTCCCTAGGCCATCCGCTGCGCTATGTGCCCATCGACGTGAGCGCAGGCATCCTCCAGAGCAGCGCCCAGGCTCTGCTCCAGGCCTACCCGACCCTCCAGGTCCAGGGCCTCATTGGCACCTACGAGCAGGCGATCGCCCAGCTCGCGCCTACCCCCTTGGCGGCGCGGATGATTTGCTTTATCGGGAGCTCGCTGGGCAACCTCGACCCCGAGACCGCTGACCAGTTCTTTGACCAAATCACTGCGGCCCTCCAGCCGGGGGATTATTTCCTGCTGGGCATCGATCTGCAAAAGCCCAAGGCCATTTTGGAAACGGCCTACAACGACGCTCAGGGAGTGACGGCGGCCTTCAACTTGAACATGCTGAGCCATCTCAACCGGCGCTTTGTGGGCAATTTTGAGGTGGCGCAGTTCGAGCACTGGGCGTTCTACAACGAGACAGCCCACCAGATCGAAATGCATTTGCGCAGCCGCCAGGCCCAAAGCGTTCGCCTAGAGGCTCTCGACCTGACGGTGGCGTTCGAGGCGGGCGAAACGGTGCGCACCGAGATCTCGCGCAAGTTTGATCTAGCGGCGATGCAGCAGAACCTCGCGAGCCACGGCCTGCAAACGCTGCATACCTGGACGGACCCGCAGAGCTGGTTTGGGCTGGTGCTGGCCCAGCGCTAGGCTGAGCGGCGAGTGATGCGGTAGGCGCAGCGGCGATCGCCCTGCAAGAGGTGCTCGACCCGCTCGACGGCCACCTCGGGGCCGAGCACCGTCCGAAACACGTCTAGCTCCGAGGCACACAGCTTGGAGCAGGTTTGGGCAGCGGCGCAAATGGGGCAGTGGTTTTCGACCAGGAGCAGGGTCTCGCCTTGGTCAATGACTTCGGCCATGTAGCCTTCTTGGCTGCGCCAGCGGGCGATCGCTCCCACCCGCGATCGCCAGTCTTCTAGGCCGGGCTCCGGCGGAAGGGGGGCGCTGTAGTACTGGATTTGGCGCTGGGTCCGCTCTGCAATCAGCTGCGTCAGGCCCGCCTCCCCAAACAGCGCCTCGACGCCTTTGAGCAGATCGACCACCAGATCGGCGTGGCTGTTGGGAAAGTGAACGCGGGCTTGGTCGGTGAGCTGCCACAGCTTGACCGGACGACCGAGGGGGCGACGCTCTTCTTGGTAGGTGACCCAGCGATCGCCCCGGAGACCTTGGAGGTGTTGCCGAATTGCCATGGGAGAGAGCCCCAGCCCTTCTGCAAGCTGGGCAGCAGTCTGGGGACCTTCCATTTTCAGCAGATGCAAGATCTGCTCCTTGGCTTTCTGTTTATCCTCGACGCGGTCGGTCATTTTCCGTTGCCGAAACCATACCCATAGTCGCGATCGCCCACCCACAGGCGGGTCAAGACCGCGTTGCCTTGTTTATCTACCTTAGCCTCAACCACGATCGGCTGCCGACCGCGACCCCAGCTGCTTTGGTTAATGTCGTTGTTGATGCGATCGCGCTCGTCCTCGGGAATGTAGTAGGTTTCGAGGCCGTACTGAATCCAGCCGTTGTTGTAGGTACCCTGAAGAGCGACCTCGTCTGCCGCCAAATCCGTGGGGCGATCGCCACTCACCCGCACCGGCTTCCAAGCCTTGGGGGGGCGCTCAGGGGAGCCAGGCGGCGCTTTGAGCACCACATAGAGTGGCTGCACCCCCACAGGGCCACCTTGGCTGGGAGACAGCTCCTTCCAACCCGGCAGATCGTCTAGAGGACCGGATTGGGAGATCTCGTAGTTGAGGGTCACCGAGTAGCCTCGCAGCAAATCGTAGGGATCCACCGGCGCTGTCTGGATCACCACATCGCGCCCCGACAGCTGGGTGTAAATGCTCTTGGCCGGAATCGCCACAATCAGGGCTGCCTGGAGCAGCAGCGGCACCCAAAATCGCCAGGACGGCACTGGGCGCAGCGGCAAGGGAGCAGTTGTTTCGGCGGGAGAAGGAGTGGTCGTCATCGGGGGGGCTCCTCATTCGTGGAAGGGGCAGAAGGTAGGGAGGCGAGCTGGGGCGATCGCAGGGTGCGGACGTAGCGCTCAAACCAGAGCCCCACGGCTATGATGCCAATGCCGCACAGCACAAACACCAGGGACTTGAGCAGCAGCCCCGTGTCGTACTCCAGCACGCGACTGATAATTTGCAGGGTCAGCAGCAGCAGGCCCGACCAGAAGGTTTTGCGGTCTTCATTGGCCAAGCCCTCTCGCATCAGCCCGACCGCCAGCAAGAACAGCAGCACATTTAGCAAGAAGGGTCCCAGCATGGGCAGCGGCCCCAGAGCAAAGTGCCACAGCAGGAGCAAACCGGCCAGCACGGTGATGTAGGAGATGACGCTGCTGGTCAGCCCCGCCTCCGATCGCAGCGATCGCTGATCCGGCTGCCGCGCCAGATGGAACCATTCCAGCAGCGCCAGCAGCCCAAAGCCACTCACATTCACCCACAGCGCCAAGGTCCGGCCCCAGTCACTGCTCACTTCTACCAAGTTGCCGTAGTAGTTGTCGTAGAGCGGCTCCGTCGGCGCGATCCAGATCCAGTGGAAGGAGAAAAAGTAGAGCATCATGCCCAAAAAGATCACCGCCAAAATCCGCGCGATGGGCCGGAAGGGCCGCACGGCGGAGGTCGGTCGGGGCCGGCCAGCCCAGCGCCACAGCGTGTCATCGTAGCCCCACAGAAGGGCTGCGGGCAGCGCTGCGCCAAAGGGCAGCAGGGCATTGCGCCAGAACTCAGCCACCCACCACGGACCGGGAATCAGCCAAAACAGGTTGCCTTCGAAGGACGAGACCGCCGCGATCGCCCCCAAACCAAAAATCACCCGCGATCGGCACCCGTGGGCCAAGGGCCAAAACATCAGCAGCGCCGCAACGGGCATGTAGCGCAGCAGCGCCTCGATCCACAGCGCCCCCGGCCCCATATAGCCATCAAAGAAGCGCCACCAGTAGCCAATTCCCATCAGCAGGAGCGAAATCACGCCCAGGGACGTCAGCCGCAGGCAGTAGGCCATCGCTAACACGCCCAAGGCCCAGACGATGTAGAGATCGTGGGCCGGGCCGGTCAGGTGATAAATCTGGGCCATCAGGGCCAAGTTGGCGCCCAGCACCAGCGTCCCCAAGATCAGCAGGCCGTGGCCCAAGCGCCGCTGCCAGCGAGCTGGATCGGGCGATCGCCACAGATAAAAGCCCGCGCTATTGACGCTGACAAAGAGCGTCAACAGCATGATGACCTTGGTCAGTCGGGAGTAGGTCTGCCAGTTGGCCGCCACAAAGCTAATGACGCCCAGCCCCAGCAGAATGCAGCCCAGCCCCAGCAGCACCGCCACAAAGCGATTGCGGGCCGCCGTTTCTAGCTCTTCAAAACGATAGCGCTCAGCCAGTCGCTGCAACAGCGATGGGTCAATCAACCCCTCTGTTTGCCAGCGCTCGGCTTCTTGGCGCAGTTGACGGCGAAATTTCTCAGAAGCCATCGCCACTTCATCCTTCGATCCATCGATCAATAAAGGCGATTATTGGGGCAGTCAGGGATCCAAAATCAGCCCTGAGAGCTAAGCTCTTTGTCCTGGTGCGATCGCGAACAATCTCCCAATTTTGAGAAATTCGCCAGCCTTCGCAGCCATTACTGCCACATCGCTAATTTGGCACTGATCGCCGCGATCGAATCTGGCACTGTGCCACCAAGCCGCAGCGCACACCCCCGCTTCTCCAAAAATTTCACCGCCGCCCTGGGTCCAATTCGGCCCCAGTCTAGGCTTTGGGGCGATCGCCGCTGCGTCCCTGACTGGGCGGCTCTCGGCGCGCCGCTCCCTCGGTCGACGGCGATCGCGGTGCAGGCCGCGCGCTCGGCGCAGGGGCCGCTGGTCGCGGGGGCGGCGGCTCTACGTCTAGCTGCTGCCGCCCATTGCGCACGATGCGCAGCATTTCGTTGAGCTGCTGCTCTAGGCTGCCCAGCAGGCCGTCAGCGTACTCATCCGCACCTTCCTGAATGTCTTCGCACTCGGCGATCGCCCGCTGCCGCAGCTCCTCCAGCTCCTGCTGGGCCTGTCGGCGCAGACGCTCCACCTCATTCATCGTCTGCTCAAGGGCGATGTCGCACTCCTCTTGCACCTGCTGGCGGATTTGCTGCGCCTCCAGCTCCGCCTGCCGAATAATCCCCAGCTCATCGAGGATCTGAGCCGCGCGCTGCTCCGCCGCCTCGATCAGCTCCTGGGCGTACTGCTCCGCCTCCGCCAAAATTTCTTCTTTTTGCCGCAGAATCTCTTCTGCCTGATGGAACGCTGGCGGCAAACTCACCCGCACCAAGTCCAGCTGGTCGAGCACCTGCTCTTCGTCCACCATCGTCCGCCGCGTCAGCCAGATGCGCGGACTATCCAGAATCATTTCCTCGAGGTGATTGAGTTCCTGCTGAATGTCTATGCCCCCTGCTCCGCTGGCGGCTGCTCCGGCGTTTGAGCTGGCTCCATTCCGTTCAGGTTCGGTTCTGGACTGGTCTTGGCGCAACATCGGCTGTAGATATCTAGGGCAACATGCTGGGGCACAAGGTGATCGACAGAGCCGCCAAAACGGGCGATCTCTTTCACCACACTACTACTTAAGAAACTGTACTCGTTCGAAGTGGCGAGGAAAACTGTTTCAATCTGCTGAGAGAGGGTTTTGTTGGTGTGGGCCATCTGGAGCTCCATTTCGAAGTCCGACAGCACCCGCAGTCCCCGCAGCAGCACCGTTGCGCCCCGCAGGCGAGCGTACTCAACCGTTAGCCCATCAAAGCTATCCACCTCGATGCCGTTGAGATGGGCGGTTGCTTGGCGAATTTGGGCCACCCGCTCGGCGATCGCAAACATCGGGCTCTTGTTGGGATTGCGCACAACGGCCACAATGACTTTTTCGAACAGACGGCTGCCCCGCTGAATGATATCAAGGTGTCCGAAGGTTATGGGGTCGAAGCTGCCCGGATAGATTGCGATCACAGCAATGGCCGAAAATGACTGAACTGAAGTGATTATACTGGCCTCGCCTCGCTCTCAACCCTGGCAGCCGCATTGCCACGCAAAGGGCGATCGCCCCCCATCCGAGGATCGGTGGTAGCACTGCTGTGAAACCCGCGATCGCTTCCGAGAATCGATAGGTAGAAATATTCCGCTGCGCCTGCTTGCTTTAACCTCTCTGTTTCCACCCTAACGCTTGGTTTGCTATGGCTCGCACTTTCAATCGCTTCTACCTTTACATTGCCGCTTGTAGCGTTGCTGGCGTCATCCTAGGCGGCACCGCAAGCCGAGCCGAGCTGGCCCAGTGCCAGAGCGCTGCGACTCCCTCCCTCGAATGCCTGACCACCCACCCCACCCAAAAAACCCTCGAAGGCATGGCCTTTGGGCTGCTGGCGGGGGCAGGGGCCGCCGTGGGCGCGACCTGGAAGATCCGAGAGGGGAGCGATCGCTAAGCCAAGCCCCACGCGCTGAGCTTTTCCCAAACAAAAAGCCTTGGAACCTGCCTCTACGAAACGTTTGGCAGGGTTCCAAGGCTTTGTTGTGAGATCAGTAGCCAGCGGCTAGCAGTGAACGGGGAAGTCAGCATTCTGGGCGCTCCCACCGAACATCTCGCTAAGCAGTGCGACGTGTCAGCAGACCCCACAGGAAAATCAAAATCATCGCGCCGACGATCGCAAAGATAATGCTCGGGATGCTAATTGCACCCGCTGCGGCCCCGGCACTCGTTCCTAGCAGGAGCTGCCCCAAATATCCGCCGACCAGCGCACCCAAAATGCCCAGAACGATCGTGGCAATGATGCCGCCGCCCTGCTGGCCGGGATAGATCAGTTTTGCAAGGGCACCGGCGATTAGACCCAGCACGATCCAAGAAATAATGCCTGCCATGGGAGTTTCTCCTTGAAGTTTCGCTCAGCTTGGTTCCAATTCGATTGCAGTCAATTAGTTCCAACTGACGTTCCTAAGTTATCAATGTTGAATCTCGGTTTTCTTCTATCAAAGGAAGGAGTAAAAGGCTTTCTTTTCAAAGTCTTGTGAACATTTTTTCAGGCAATTATTTTTGGTCTTTGTAAACAATTATTTAATAAATTTTCTTGCCTATTTTTAGGCGATTCTTGTGTTTTCCTATACTAATTTTAGATTGTTTTTGATTGATATAAATTTCACCTCCGGAGTCTGGGGTCATTGAGCTACGCCAATGGAGGGATTCCGGCGGACAGGGGTTTTTGATACCCTGAGTGTTCAGCAAGTGATCGCTTGATAAGTTTCAGATTTTTGTCGCTTTTGCCGATCGTTTCAAAGGGCTTTCATCAAGCTTTCGAACTCGAGAAAGGATGATGAAGACGCTGAGCTATTACGCAAGACAGAATGCCGCTAGCGTCGTGTCTATCTTGAGAGCGATCGCGGCTAGGGCGATTGCTTTTTGATTGATTGTTTTTGATGACCAAGACTCCATGACAAACGCGGTTCTAGAACGTGCTCATTCTCTCAAGCAGGATTTAGTGAATTTTGTCTATGACGCTGAGGGGGCAGTCGCCGAGGCTCTCGAGACCTACGCAGCAGAGCAGCTCAAACGGCGCAAGCTGGACCCCGATTTGCTGTTGGACTGCTTTTTGACT
Organism: Geitlerinema sp. PCC 7407; assembly: GCF_000317045.1. Taxonomy (NCBI): domain Bacteria; kingdom Bacillati; phylum Cyanobacteriota; class Cyanophyceae; order Geitlerinematales; family Geitlerinemataceae; genus Geitlerinema; species Geitlerinema sp. PCC 7407. The sequence continues at coordinate 13,001 of NC_019703.1, read as the reverse complement.
GAGGGGCAGGTGGGCGACCGCACGCCCATTGAGGTCTTTTTGGCGGAGCAGCCTGAGCTCTCGGAAAGCGATCGCGCTTTGGTGCGGGGCTGGCAGCGGGCCTTTGCGGGCTTATTTGCCGTCGAGGCCCTGGAGGGCGATCGCTTTGAGCTGCGCAACTGGCTGACCACCCAGCGCTACACCGTGCGCGCTCTCGCCCCGACAACCCGCTCCACCCTCAGCCGCGTCAAGCCTGGGGAGATCTTGAGTACGCGCATTGCCCCCCTCGACGAGACCACCTGGATGTTTTCGGGTCCCCAGAAGCTCCTGGGCAACCTGGGCAAGCCCAAACTGGCCGTCGCCATTGGCAACTTCCGCGACAACCACCGTCCCGACCTGTACGGCGACGCCCCCGAACTGGAGGCCGAGGCCTGGAAATCCGTCGAGGTCTACCACGAGGTCTTTGTCGACTTTTTTGGGGCTGAGGAAGTGACGATGTCCGGCTACGAGCTCAACCAAAAGATGGACGAGTTCAGCACCCGCTTGACCCAGCGCACCCTCGCCGCAGCCGGGCTTGACCCCTCCAAGTCCCTAGATGAACTGGCGGCAGAAGCCGGCCTGTCCGAGGCGGAGCTCGTGGCCACGGCCGAGGCTGAGGGCATTGACCCCCAGGCCGTGGCCGAGGCCCTCGGCACCCAGGGCAAGCCCGCCATGCGCATGCCCAAAATTCAGCTGCCCGACGAACTCAAAAAAGCCGAACAGGTGACGGTGCTGACCCATCCGCGCTGGGGTCAGGCACTGCTGCCCACCTATCAGCGCTTTCGCAGGCTGCTGACAACGCCGGAAGAGGGCACTGAGCGGCTAGTGCGCCACTACCTTGAGGAGCCGACGATCTCGGTCTATGTCTGGCACCAGCTGGCCGCGGAGTTTCCCCAGGCCCTCGAAGGGCTGCTGCAAACGACGCTGGCCAACCCGGAGTTTCGCCTCGATCGCGATCTCGATGAGCTGCTGAAGGCCCACGGCAAGCCCCTGGAGCCGGAGCTGCCAGACATTGCCAGCGTGCCTGTGCATCTGCACGAGCTGTTTGAGGCGGCGCTCAAGGAGGTCCAGGGTGCCAACAAGGACTCGAAGCGCAAAAAGGGCGCTGCTACGGCGAAGCGGGGCTTTGGGGGCTAGGAGCGGGCAGCACCTTCACGTAGACGCGATCGCACCGCTGGGTTTCGACGCCGCTGCTGGGCTGGTAGCCGCTCCCTTCGTAGAGGGCGATCGCCTCCTGGAGCACGCTGGCCGTTTCGATCCAGATCATCCGAAATCCTCGCCGGGCGATCGCATCCTCAAGGGCTTCTAGCAAGTAGCGCCCGAGCCCGAGCCCCCGCACCGGCGATCGCAGGTACATTTTGCGAATTTCGACCGCTCCTTCTCCCCGAGCCACCGGATAGTAGGCCGCCGTTCCCACGACTTCGCCGCCCCGCTCCACAACCCAAAACTCGCCCCCCCTCTGCTGGTAGCTTGCCTCTACCTCCAGCACGTCGCGGTCTGCGCCCTCCGGCTCCCAGCCGAGGCCATACTCCGCCAGCACGTCTCCGATCACCGCCGCTGCCGCTGCGCGATCGCCCGGCTGCCAGTCCCGCACAATAAAATCTTGATAGCGCGCTTTCATTCCCGTTTTGATGTAATTTAAAGCACAGTTTTATCAAGCAACGATCACGAAGGTTGCTGCTTGCGATCACCCCTTCATCCTGGCAAAATCACCGTGTCGCGGTAGAAAAACCAGCATATTGGGAGCCATCATCTGAGACTCGCTGCGGCTTTGATTCCTCTTCAACCGAGATGCGCCCGCAATGATTGATCTCCAATCCCGCGATCAACTGAATTTGCTGATTGGCTTTCTCCGGTACGAGCTAGCCCTGCCAGAAGCGTCGATCGCCATGGCCCTGCGCCAAGCTGAGCGGAGTCCCCATCTACTGCCTTTTGTGCTGTGGCAGTATGGCTTGGTCTCCCTCGACCAGCTCGAAGCCACCCTTGACTGGCTCGAGACCTGCCAGCCCGTCCTCTAGCTATGAACTCGCGGTTCGGGATGCAGGGTCGCGAGGACCTCGCTTTCGACGGCGGCCAGTTCCTCTAGGCGAGCATTCACGTCACTGCGATCGAAGTACGTCGTGGCCAGAACCCAGTACGCACCGTAGTGCCGCGCCTCCGACGCCATCAGCGCCCGATAAAAGCGTGCTAAATCCGGCTCCGGGCAGTGCTCGGCCAGCAGGCCCAGACGCTCGTGGCTGCGGGCCTCGATCAGCCCCGACACCAGCAGCGAATCCAGAAGACGCTGCGGCTCTGCTCGCCGGACCTGGGCGCTGAGGGTGGCGCCGTAGGGCGGTGCAGATAGTGGCCCCAGGGCAATGCCGCGCCGCTCCAGGATTTGGTTGACCTGCTCGAAGTGCTCCAGTTCTTCTTGGGCGATCGCCGTCAAGGTGCGCACCAGCTTGGCGTTGGAGGGATAGCGAAACATCAAGTTCAGCGCCACCCCTGCCGCCTTGCGTTCACAGTGGGAATGATCGAGCAAAATCACGTCTAGATGGGCGATCGCCTGCTCCACCCACGCGGGAGACGTCGCGCTCTGCAAAAACTTGATCGTCGGTGCCGAAGACGATGCAGTAACCATGGCCTGAAACTCCGAACCTTGCCTTTCCACTCTCAGGCCCAGAGCGGCGTTGCGTCAACGCCAGCGCTTCCGGGGAGCGCTGGCGTTGACGTTGTATGGGTTAAAAAAACTTTCGAGCAAATCGCTCTGGGTGCTTTCCCAGCTTGCATTACGCTGGGTCCAGAGATTGCAGGTGAGCGACCAAAGCCCGCAGGCCAAGGCGATAGCTTTCGACCCCAAAGCCGCTGATTTGACCAATGGCGACAGGGGCAATGTAGGAATGGTGCCGAAACGCTTCCCGGCGATGAATATTGCTCAGGTGGACTTCTACAGTCGGAATCGCCACACCGGCGATCGCATCTCGAATCGCTACGCTCGTGTGGGTGTAAGCCCCGGGGTTGATCAGCAATCCATGATGCTTGCCCCGGGCTGCCTGAATCGCATCGATCAGCACGCCTTCATGATTGGACTGCAAAGCCGTAATCTCAGCTTGGAGCGATCGCGCCTCTTCTTCCAGCAAGCGATTGACATCGTCCAGCGTCGATCGCCCATAAACTTCGGGCTCTCGCAACCCCAGCAAATTGAGATTAGGGCCATGCAAAACAAGAACACTCAGCAAGTGTCACCATCCAGTGTCCAACAACAATCGAACCTAGCGTCGCCGCCGTCGGTCATCCACCGGAATCGGAATGGGCTCAGGCTCGGGCTGAGCCTCTGGACCTAGCAGGGCCTCAATCAGCCTCCGGGCCAATTCCCTGAGCTTTTCTAGCACCTTTTCGATATAGTCCATTCGACCGAAAGCTCCTTAACGCTGCATGCCTTGTTTTTAAGGTTCCCTGGAGCGGGGCTGAAGGCTTTAGTGAGAGGTCTAATCCTCAATCAACATCATAACGAATGATCCCCAAGGGACAACCTCTCCTAGTCAGAGGATTGTGATAGGGCCAATAATTTTCGGCGCAGCAAATCGAGGGCCGCGCTGGCGCTCACTTGGCGGATCCAGTCTCGGCCGCGCAGCTCCCCAAAGCGGTGCTCCACGCTGGTCACAAAGCCATCCGGGCCGGCCAGACCGATGTACACCAAGCCGACGGGTTTCTGGACCGTCCCGCCACCCGGACCTGCGATGCCGGTGATGCTGAGGCCCCACGTGGTGCCTAGGCGCGATCGCGCGCCCACCGCCATCTGCTGGGCGATCGCCTCACTCACAGCGCCGTGGGTCTCTAGGTCCTCCCCATTCACCCCCAGCAAGTTCACCTTGGCCTGGTTGTCATAGGAGATCAGGCCGCCCATAAAGTACGCCGAGCTGCCGGGCACCTGGGTCAGCATCGCGCCCAGTCCGCCGCCCGTACAAGACTCTGCCACGCCTAGGGTGTGCTGATGCCCTTGCAGCAGGCGACCCACCACCGCCGCCAGGGTGTCATCATCCCTGCCGTAGTAGTCCAGGCCAGCAATTTGGCGCAGCTGGTGCTCCACCGGCTCGATCAGCTGCAGCGCCGCTGCCTCCGAGTCTGCCCAGGCCGAAACCCGCAGACGCACTTCTCCTTTCCCGGCATAGGGGGCCACCGTCGGGTTGGCGGCCGTGAGGAAGGGAGCGACTTTTTCGGCCAGGGCCGATTCGGCGACGCCCCAGAAGCGCAGCATCCGGCTGTAGAGAATTTCGCGTCCCCAGCCCTGGCTGCGCAGGTAGGGCAGCGCGGTCTCGCGCCACATCATTTGCAGCTCCTGGGGCACGCCCGGAAAGGTCAAGATCGTCAGGCCGGTGCGGGGCTGCCAGATCATGCCGGGGGCCGTGCCCGAGGGGTTTGGCAAGACTGCGGATCCTTCCGGCAAGAGGGCTTGCTTGCGGTTGCTGTCGGTCATCGTGCGGCCCCGCCGAGCATATTTTTGCTCGATATCGGCGAGAACTTCGGGGTGCTCTACGAGGGGCGCTTCAAAAAAGTCGGCCAGCGTTTTAGTGGTCAGATCGTCGGGGGTCGGTCCGAGGCCACCGGTAAAGATAAGCAAACGCGATCGCTCACAGGCGATCGCCAGCACCTTTTTGAGCCGCTCTGGATTGTCACCCACCACCGTCTGGTAGTAGTGCGGGACCCCGATTTCTGCAAGCTGCTGCGCCAAAAACTGCGCGTTGGTGTTCAAAATGCTGCCGAGCAGCAGTTCCGTCCCAACACAGATCACTTCAGCGCTTACATTCATTGATTTGTCAGGCTTCGTTGAAGGGGAAATAGACCCAAGTTGCCGACTAGCACCAGGGCCAAAACCTTGCAGTTTCAACTAGCGAGCATGCTTACTCGCTTTCCAGCCCGTGTAGCTCAGCAAAACGGTCGCTCCGATAGCATAGCCCAAACCGCTCGGAACCCCCGAAAAAGCCAGTGCCAAAGTCCCTACCCAAAGCGTCAGGGAATAGATAAACAGCACCGTCAAACGATGGGATAGCCCTGCCTGGAGCAGGCGATGGTGCAAATGGCGCTTGTCTGCGGTGAAGGGAGATTTGCCGCTGAGAAGCCGGTTCAAAATTACCGCTGACATATCCAGGATGGGAACCGCCAAAATCAGGTAGGGCAGCAGCACGGCCACAGTCGTCACGCTCTTGACGAGGCCAACGACGCCAACCCCTGCCAGCACAAAGCCCATGAAATACGCCCCGCCATCCCCCATAAAGATCTGGGCTGGATTGAAGTTGTAGCGCAAAAAGCTGAGGGCACCGCCGGCTAGAGCCGCAGCCACCAGCGCAGCGGCGGGCTGGCTCATGGACAGACACACCATCAGCATGACTAGGGCTGCAATGCCGCAAACTCCCGCCGCCAAACCATCGAGGCCGTCGATCCAGTTGATGGCGTTGGCCATCCCCACCAGCCAAATGACCGTAATCGGCAGGCTAACCCAGTCCGGCAATGACAACAGGCCCGCTAATGGGACAGTCAAAAACTCAATTTGGACACCGACTTTCCAGGCGATCGCCGCCACAATGGACTGCATCAGCAATCGGCTCAAGGGCGATAGGCCTACCAAATCATCGGTTAAACCAATCAAAAAGAACGCTAATCCGCCAATTGTGACGCCCCAAATTTCGTATTCTTTGGTTGGAGGCAAAACACCAAATCCCCCCAGCCACCAAACAATGAGAAGGGCAATAACGGTCCCCAAAAAAATTGAGACGCCCCCCAGACGAACCATGGGGCGTTGGTGTACTTTGCGCCCTCCTGGCAAGTCGACGCGTCCGCTTTTGAGGCCGATTCGCTTGACGATCGGCGTGCTCCAAAGGACCACAAGCGATGCAACGACGAATGCAACCAGATGATAGAGCTGGTAGGGCATTTGAAGAGTAGGTGGAGGACTGAATGAAGGCGGTGTCAGGCAGAGTCTACTACATTTCAGAGGATTAAGAACAACTGAATCTTGGTTGCTGCTGACAATCTCCCAAAGCTTGAGAGAATCGGCAATTTTCTGAGTAGCCACGTCCTCGCACTGTACGGTCAGAGGCTGTACATTTCCGCACAACTTTTTGCGCAAAGGGACAATCAGTGCTTAAGAAAAAGCCCCCAAGATTTTTGAGTTTGCTCAAAAATCTTGGGGTGACTGAAAGGCGCCTTGCTCAAAGAAACTAAGCGAGGGCAGGCACCGGAATGGTGAGGTGAGGATAGAGGGGGAAGCGATCGCACAGAGCGGCCACACGCTGGCGGCAGTCTTGGGCGACGGCTTCGTCCTCGGGGTTCAGCAGGCGATCGCTGATGATGTTGGCAATCTCCTGGAACTCCGTCGTCCCCAGGCCCCGGGTGGTCATCGCTGGCGAACCCAGGCGCAGACCGCTGGTCACAAACGGCGACTCCGGATCAAAGGGAACGGTGTTCTTGTTGGCAGTAATGTTGATGCCGCTCACCAGCTGGTCTGCCACTTTGCCCGTCATGCCGATGGAGCGCAGATCCACCAGCATCAGGTGGTTGTCCGTGCCGCCGGAGACAATCTTGAGACCCCGCTCTTGCAGGCGCGCCGCCATGGCTTGGGCATTGGCGATGACCTGAGCCGAGTAGGTCTTGAACTCGGGCTTGAGAGCTTCGCCAAAGGCCACGGCCTTACCGGCGATGACGTGCTCCAGGGGTCCGCCCTGGGTGCCGGGGAAGACAGCCTTATCGAGCTGCTTGCCCAGATCGGCATCCCGAGTCAGGATCAGGCCGCCCCGAGGACCGCGCAGGGTCTTGTGGGTAGTGGTGGTGACGACGTCGCAGTAGGGCAGCGGGCTGGGGTGCAGGCCGGTGGCGACCAGGCCCGCGATGTGAGCGATGTCCGCCAGCAGGTAGGCGCCCACCTCATCGGCGATCGCCCGGAACTTGTCGAAGTGGATCGTCCGGGGATAGGCCGAATAGCCGCACACCAGCAGCTTGGGACGATGCTGCAGCGCCAGATCACGAATCAAGTCGTAGTCGAGCTGCTCAGTCTCGGGGCTAACGCCATAGTGGCAAGCCTTGAACCACTTGCCGGACACGTTCACCGGCGAACCGTGGGTCAGGTGACCGCCATGGGACAAGTCCATGCCCATGATCGTGTCTCCGGGCTGGAGCAGCGACAGGAAAACGGCAAAGTTTGCCTGGGCACCCGAGTGGGGCTGGACATTGGCGTGGGCTGCCCCAAAGAGCTGCTTGGCCCGATCGATGGCCAGCTGTTCTGCCTCGTCTACAAATTCGCAGCCGCCGTAGTAGCGCTTCTTGGGCAGGCCTTCAGCGTACTTGTTGGTGAGGACCGAGCCCTGGGCCGCCATGACTGCCGCCGAGGTGAAGTTTTCGCTGGCAATCAGCTCTAGGTGATCCCGCTGACGCTGCAGCTCGTGCTGAATGATTTCGGCGATCGCCGGGTCTGTTTTGGCCAGAAAGTCTAAATTTGTCTCCGTCACAGAGCGAACCCCCAGAGAAACGTGCGAATTACAACCACAAGCGCAAAGGAGACAGCGCCACCCTGCCACAAGAGCAACGCCAATTTCGGTTCCTTTGCTTTAGTCAAACAATCCTGAATTAATCATCATAACCCCCTTTCTCCCTGGTCTCCTCGACAAGTTCCACAGACGATCGCTGCTCCTGAGCATTCTGTTTTGGCTCAAAGGTGTTGCCAGATACCCCAGCGCTTTTGGCCGCACATTAAGCTGTATGAGAATTTGTCCGATCGCGCCAAACCCCTAACATACAATGGGTTCAGGGACACTGGGGCCTGACGGAGGTGCTGAATGCTCGTCATCATGATGGACAACCAACTCCTTTCCGCACACCAAGTTTGCCAAGGCTGCTTGCTCGCCGACCAAAAAGGTCAGCCCCGCTGGCAGCAGGGGCAGCTGCGATGTGGTCACGCGCTACGCAAACTGAACGCCAACCAGCCTGAGCAGTTCGAATGCGTCATGGGCTTTCGAGTTGCCAACATCGAATAGCGCTGCGCCACTCCAGCAGCAAACTGTTCTGCCAAGGTCTCTCCCCACCGCGCTGCAGCCAAGCCCTGCGGGAGCTGCGCTATCCTGAGCGTATTGCCAACGCACGTCCTCTACGCAAATTTCTAGGAGAGCCCACCATGACATGGCGCGGATCAGCCACTCCCGCAGACAGGATTTTTGCGGCTTTGCCCTATTTGCTTCCCTTGATTGAGGGGTTGATCTTCGGGCAGTTTTTGTTCGCTCAGTTTCCCCAGCTGGCGCTTATTTTCTTGCCGCTGTTTCCCTTGCTACAGCTGTACGCCAGTATTCCTCTGGCGGGACTGATTATTTTCTTTGCGCTCTTTTTCCTGGTGGTGCGCAACGAAAACATCAGTCACTTCATCCGCTTCAACACCATGCAGGCAATTTTGATTGACATTTTGCTGTCAATTACTCGCCTGATTGTGCAGCTTTCGGGGTCTGCGCTGAGCAGTGGCTTCCTTGCTGAAACGCTGTTCAACGTGATTTTCTTGGGCGTTTTTGCAGCCTGTGCTTATAGCATCGTGCAGTCGCTCTTGGGCCGATACGCCGAGATCCCAACCCTGTCGGAAGCGGTCCATATGCAGGTTCGCTAGACGCTGTCGTCTTCGGTTTCGGGAGGCGGAGCAACGGGCTGTAAACGCTTGATAACGGGATTTTCGAGGGTGCCGATGCCCTCGATCTCGACCCGAACGCGATCGCCCACGGACACTGGCCCAACGCCCTCTGGCGTCCCGGTCAAAACGACGTCTCCCGGCAGCAGCGTCATGATGCGGCTGATGAAAGCCACCAGGACGTCGGGCGAGAAAACCATCTGGTCGATGCAGGCAGACTGAACGGGCTCCGGAGCGTCGTTGAGAAAGGTCTGGAGACGGGCTGCAGGGCTCAGCTCTCGCACTAGCCAGGGACCCAGGGGGCAGAAGGTATCGAAGCCCTTGGCGCGAGCCCAGGGGCCGTCTTGGCGCTGGAGGTCACGAGCGGTGACGTCGTTGGCAATGGTGTAGCCCCAGATCTTGGCTTGGGCTTCCTCGGGCGTGCAGTCTTTGCAGCGATCGCCGATCACCAGGGCCAGTTCTCCCTCGTAGTCGACTCGCTGGGATTGGCTCGGATAGGCGATCGCCTCTTCTGTGGGGATGACCGCCGTCGAAGGCTTGAGAAATATCAGCGGCTCAGCCGGAACCGGCGTTCCCATTTCTGCGGCGTGGGCCGCATAATTTTTGCCGACCGCCACAATTTTGGACGGGGAGCAGGGAGCCAGCAAGCGGTAGCTCTCCGGTGCGAGAACCAGTCCCGTTAACTGCCCCTTCAACCAAGGCGGGGCATCGAGCACTTGGACTTCTTGGTTGAGCTGCAACAAGCCATAGTGTACTTGCCCCTCAGTGGTTTGGACTCGGACGTAACGTTGCGCCATACCGTTTTTCAAAGTGCTGAAGTTCGCCCCACCCCGAGCTCAAAATGATTTTCAAGTTGAGCCAGCAGTGAATTACCGATCACCCCTCAAGTGCGATCGAAAACTGGTATAAGATTGTAATTCCTTGCTTCTTGATACGGGCGTGTATCTTGGCAGATTTTCTGCCAAAAGCGCGCCGTATTCCCCAAGAAGCCATTCAGCCCACAAGGAATCCTGGGTAATCATGAAAAATTTTCTGTACGAAACCATGTACATCCTGCGCCCCGACATGGGTGAAGAGCAGGTCGATCAGGCGATCGAAAAGTACCAAAGCATTTTGCGGGACCAAGGTGCCGAGATCGTTGAAACTCAGCACCGCGGCAAGCGCCGTCTGGCCTACGAAATCAACCGTCACCGGGAAGGCATTTACGTACAAATGAACTACAATGCTCCCGGCAACGCGATCGCCATCATGGAGCGCGCAATGCGCCTGAACGAAGACGTCATTCGCTACCTGACGGTGAAGCAAGAAGTCGTCGCGGCTGAAGCTGAGCAAGAAGGCTAAAAGCTTCAAAATACGAGCGATTTGTAGCCAGTTTTTGAACACAATACCTGTAGGCGGTGAGAACTTTGCTCACCGCTTTTTTTATAAAATTTTCTACAGAAACATATTAATCTTTTCCGAGAAATTTCGGAGTCACAGAGCATCACGCTGCTACAAGCGATCGCGTGTTTTTCCGAAAGCCAGCTCTACAGACCACGGATTTAGGGCGATCGCTCTTAGACGAACCCCCGAACGTCTGCAAACGCTTTCTGGAGAAAGCCTTCCGAGAAAACACGCACCATCGCAAGCTGCTGCAGATTTGCCAAAAGGCGACGCAAGTTTTGGCATCGAAAGGGTGCTTTAAAAAATTTCTTCAGCTCAGGCCGAAGCTTCAACAACGCAAAAATCGGCAATTTAAAAAAACGCCTTCAAACCCAAAGTTTTTAAATTTTTGGATTCTGCATTTTTCGGCGAAGACTTCGCCGATTGGGGCCTGTTTTTTGAAAAAACAAACTGGCCTTTCAGAGGCTCTAGAAGGCCCCTAAAAAAGTCTAAACGGGTATAGCCCTATCTAACTAGGTAGAGGGGCTTCTGTAGGCCAGGAAACAGCCAATCAGACGAAAGTCTGCTTAGGGATGCAGTGGCTACTGCGTTTAACCGGCGATTTTGGGGCGCGGATCAAAATTTTTGCGCGTGCCGATCGAGGTTTTTGTTTTTTTTGCAAAAACTTCGTTGCACGTTCCGGATCCGAGGTTTTTGTTTTTTTTCGAAGCGATCGCTGCTTCCGGATCGGATTTCGGATCGGAAATTTCCGTTCGGGGTCTTTTGGTTTTTTGCAAAGCGCTTGCTTTTTCCGGATCGAAGCCTTTGGTTTTTTGCAAAGCGCTTGCTTTTTCCGGATCGAAGCCTTTGGTTTTTTGCAAAGAGCTTTTCAACTTCCGAATCGGGGATTTGTGCTTTTTCCGGATCGATCGGGGTCTTTGCTTTTTTCAAAGTTCTGGCTGCTTTCGGATCGGAAACTTCCGTTCGGGGTCTTTTGGTTTTTGCAATGACTCCTGCTTGCAAAGCCAACCGCTTCAGTCCCCCGTGTGCGTGTCTAATACTTCTACTACTTTTAAAACTTTAAATTTAAACAGTAGTAGTAGGGGCTGTGGAAAATGTGGAAAAAGTTCTGGAACCCTTTTCCAGTAAAGATTTGAGCGATCTAGTGCCTGTGGAAAACCTGTGGAAAAAGTGGCTAGTTTTCCACAGAGTATTTATACCTAGGCTAGTTTTTCCACAATTTGGGTCGAGTTTTCCACAGGTTTTCCACAGAGTTTTCCACAGAAAATAGGGGTTTTTCCACAGGTTCAAATGTACTTTACATAAATAAATTATTTTTGCTAAGTTCTGTAAACAAATTCTCATAAAAATAGAGCTCTTAGAGCATAGAAAAGTCTCTTGACTCCAGCTTCAATAAGTCTTTGATGAGTTTTTACAGCCTGTGGAAAACTTACCCTGATTTCTGAGAATGGCCCTAAACGATCGCCTGACCCAGAAAGCAGCAAAAGCAGCGATCGCCTTTCGTCGCTGCTCCAAAAACGGCTTCCACAACTGGTTTTCATGAGGTTTGGGGGTTGTTTTGGCTTTGGGCCTGACTGGCCAGGTTGATGCGATCGCTCAGCTGGCGGATCGTCTGGGCAAGAGTTGGGTCATTGTTCTGTAATTGGTTGATTTTGTCGCAGCTGTACATCACCGTCGTGTGGTCTTTGCCGCCAAATTCTTCGCCAATTTTGGGCAAGCTCAGCTCGGTGTGTTGGCGCATCAGGTACATGCCCACTTGGCGCGCTAGGCTGATTTCCCGACGTCGCGAGTTGCCCTTGAGATCTTCGATGGACACGTCAAAGACGGCGGCCACGGCGTTAAATACCGACTCTGGGGAAGCTGCGACCTTCTTCTTGGGGGAGTTGAGGACGGGGGCGATGTTGTCCACCGTCATGGGCAGCCCCGAAATCGAGATGTAGGCGACAGCGCGGATCAGCGCTCCTTCGAGCTCACGAATATTGGAGGTGTAGTGGGAGGCGATGTACTCGATCGCCTCGCGAGGCAGGCGCATGTTTTCGTATTCGGCCTTCTTCTGCAAGATGGCCATGCGCGTCTCAAAGTCGGGAGGCTGGATGTCGGCGATCAGGCCCATGGAGAAGCGAGAGCACAGCCGCTCCTGAAGACGGGGAATTTGATCCGGTGGTCGGTCCGATGCCAGGACTACTTGTTTCCCGGCTTCGTGGAGGGTGTTGAAGGTGTGGAAAAACTCTTCCTGGGTGTATTCCTTGCCTTCGATGAACTGGATGTCGTCGACCAGCAGGACGTCCGCTGCGCGGTAGTGCTCCCGGAAACTCTGCATGCTGTCGCGGCGGATGGCGGCGATCAGGTCATTGGTGAACTGCTCCGTCGAGACATAGAAAATCTTGGCGTCGGCGTGAATTTCGAGACGATAATGGCCGATCGCCTGCATCAAGTGGGTTTTGCCCAGGCCTACGCCGCCGCAGAGAAACAGCGGGTTGAACTCCCGCCCGGGGGACTCGGCCACGGCGAGGGAAGCGGCGTGGGCCATGCGATTGTTGGGGCCGACGACGAAGCGCGAAAAGACGTATTTGGGGTTGAGCTCGGTGGGCCGAGCAGAGCGCAGGGCCGTGACGGGCGGCGGCGGTGGCTCGATGGGGTTCGCTGTCGGGGTGGGCGGCCAAACGACTTCGGTGTCGTCGCTGGCGCTGGCGTTTTCCCCTTGGGCAACGGTGATGTGCAGCTCGACTTCGTGGCCGATGATGTCTTTGACGGCGTCGGCGATCGCCTTGGCATAGTATTTTTGGAGCCAGTTGCGCGCGAAGGGATTGGGCGTCGAAATAACGAGGGAATGCTCGTCAAAGCCCTCGGCGCTGGCGGTTTTGATCCAGGTCTCAAAGGTCGGGCGGCTGAGCTGTAGCTGTAGCCGCTCCAAGACCTGATTCCAAAGAAGCTCGAGGGAAATGGACACTGCTGACCTCTA